>NZ_JAZDQN010000003.1:0-298040 GCF_036324125.1 Pseudomonas ulcerans
CGCGCCCGTTGGGGGCGTGGCGTTGCCCGGTTACCGGGTTGTCTCAACCCCGCCTCCTCCGCGCCAACCCCAGCTCCCACAGGGTCCGCGTAGCTTTGCCGCTCACAGGCCAGCAAAAACAAAGAACTTCTCCCGCCCGTCACCGCTCTACCGCTACAAGCCCACCACCCGGCCTTCGCCATGGACCTCGTCATCGCCCGCCCCGAAGGCCTCTACTGCCCGCCCGGCGATTTCTACATCGACCCCTGGCGCCCGGTAGAGCGCGCGGTCATCACCCATGGCCATGGCGACCACTCGCGCCCCGGCAACCGCCACTACCTCTGTGCCGAACCCGGCGCCGGCATCCTCCGCGCCCGTCTCGGCGCCGATATAAACCTGCAGCTCCTGCCCTACGGCCAGCCACTGGACCACCACGGCGTCACCCTCAGTTTCCACCCCGCCGGCCATGTGCTCGGTTCGGCCCAGGTACGTCTGGAACACCAGGGCGAGGTCTGGGTCGCCTCCGGCGACTACAAGGTCGAACCCGACGGTACCTGCGCCCCCTTCGAGCCGGTGCGCTGCCATACCTTCATCACCGAATCCACCTTCGGCCTGCCGATCTATCGCTGGCAGCCACAGGCGGAAATCTTCAGCCAGATCAACGCCTGGTGGCGCGACAACCAGGCCCTCGGCAAGGCCAGCGTGCTGTTCTGCTACGCCTTCGGCAAGGCCCAGCGCATCCTCCACGGCATCGACGCCAGCATCGGCCCGATCCTCGCCCATGGTTCGGTGGAACCGCTGAACCGCGTCTATCGCGAAGGCGGCGTACACATCCCGCCAACCCGATACGCCGGCGATATCCCGCGCAACGACCCGCTGTTGCACCAGGCCCTGGTCATCGCCCCGCCATCAGCCGGCGGCAGCAGCTGGATGCGCCGCTTCGGCGACTACAGCGACGCCTTCGCCAGCGGCTGGATGCGCCTGCGCGGTACACGACGGCGGCGCGGGGTCGATCGGGGCTTCGTGCTTTCCGATCACGCCGACTGGCCCGGCCTGCTCTGGGCCATCGAACAGACCGGCGCCGAGCGGGTGATGGTCACCCACGGCTCGGTGCAGGTGCTGGTGCGCTACCTCAAGGAACAGGGCCTCGACGCCCGTGGTTTCGTCACCGAATACGGCGAGGAAGACGATGCCGCCAGTACCGGGGAGACGCAGGCATGAAGGCCTTCGCCGAGCTGTACCTGCGCCTGGACGCCACCACCTCCAGCAACGCCAAGCTCCAGGCCCTGCAGGACTACTTCCGCCAGGTCCCCGCCGAGGATGCCGCATGGGCCGTGTATTTCCTCGCCGGTGGCCGCCCGCGCCAGCTGGTGCCGACCCGTCTGCTGCGGGAGCTGGCGGTGCGTCTTTCGGGACTGCCGGAGTGGCTGTTCGAGGAGAGCTACCAGGCGGTGGGCGACCTGGCCGAGACCTTTTCCCTGCTGCTGCCGGAGAGCGAACACAGCAGCGATGCCGGGCTGGCCTGGTGGGTCGAGGAACAACTGTTGCCCCTGCGCGGCCTGGCCCCGGAAATCCTCGCCGAGCGTCTGCCGCCACTCTGGGCGCAACTGGACCGCAACAGCCTGCTGGTGTGCATGAAACTGATCACCGGCAGCTTCCGCGTCGGCGTGTCGAAACTGCTGGTGACCCGCGCCCTGGCCCAATTGAGCGAGGTCGACGCCAAGCAGGTGGCGCAACGCCTGGTGGGCTACACCGACCTCGGCCATCGCCCGACGGCCCGGGACTACCAGGCGCTGATCGCCGCCCCCAGCGCCGAGGAACATGCGCAACGGGGTGGTCAGCCCTACCCGTTCTTTCTCGCCCACGCCCTGCAACAGCCGGTGGAACAGTTCGAGGCCCTGCTCGGCCCGGTGCAGGACTGGCAGGCGGAGTGGAAGTGGGACGGTATCCGTGCGCAACTGGTCAAGCGCGACGGCCAGCTATGGATCTGGTCCCGGGGCGAAGAACTGGTGACCGAACGTTTTCCCGAGTTCCACGCCCTGGCCGACAGCCTGCCGGACGGCACGGTGCTGGATGGCGAGATCGTGGTGTGGAAGCCGGACGACCGTGCCGACGCCATCGCCGTGCAGCCATTCGCCGTGCTCCAGCAGCGCATCGGGCGCAAGACCCTGGGCAAGAAGCTGCTGGCGGACGCACCAGTGGTCCTGCTCGCCTACGACCTGCTGGAATGGGGCGGCGAGGATTGGCGCAACCGTCCGCAGTCCGAGCGGCGGCGCCAGCTCGAAGTCGTGGTAGAGGCGTGCAAAGCCGACGTCCTGCGACTCTCCCCGCTGCTGCACGGCCGCGACTGGGCCGACCTGGCGCGCCAGCGCGAAGCATCGCGCAGCCTCGGCGTGGAAGGCCTGATGCTCAAGGCCCGCGACGCGCTGTACGGGGTTGGCCGGACCAAGGACATGGGCGTGTGGTGGAAGTGGAAGATCGACCCCTTCACCGTCGATGCCGTACTGATCTACGCCCAGCGCGGGCACGGGCGGCGGGCCAGCCTGTACAGCGACTACACCTTCGCCGTGTGGGATGGCCCGGTGGGCGCGCCGGAACGCAGCCTGGTGCCGTTCGCCAAGGCCTATTCCGGGTTGAGCGACGCCGAGATGCGCAGCGTCGACGGGATCATCCGCAAGACCACCGTCGAGACCTTCGGGCCGGTGCGCAGCGTGACGCCGAGCATGGTCTTCGAGCTGGCCTTCGAAGGGATCGCCCTGTCGAAGCGGCACAAGAGCGGGATCGCCGTGCGTTTCCCGCGGATGCTCAGGTGGCGGCAGGACAAGCCGGTGGAGGAAGCGGATGACCTGGCGACGTTGCAGGCATTGTTGAGTTAGCAGGCTGATCCCATCAAACACGAACCCCACGCAAACCACGCAAGGCCAGCAGCGCAAACACCAGCACCAGCCCCGCCACCGCTCCACTGGTCACGCTCACCCCTTCCCGGAACGCACCATTGACCGCCTGCACCAGCTCCGTTCCACCCGCCAGCGCATGCGCCCCGCCGAGCGTCGCGGCCGCCTCGGACAGCCCCTGCGGCACGTCCAGCGACAACCGGTACACCGCAGCCACCGCCCCGCCAATCAAGGTCGTGCCCAGCACCACCCCCACCTCGTAGGCCGTCTCGCTGACCGACGATGCACTGCCTGCCTTGTGCGCCGGCACGCTGCACAGCACCAGGTCGTTGGACACCGTGGTGATCGCCGCAACGCTGACATTCAGCAGCAGGAACGCGATGCCCAGGCTCAATACGCTGGCCTCCACCAGCGCCATCAGCGCGAAGGCCCCCGCCGCCAGCAGCAGGCAGCCGCTGATCAACTGGTTGGGGGCCATCCGCTGCGCCACCGGCACGATGGCCATCCCCGCTACCATCGCCAGCACCTGCCCCGGCACCAAGATCAGGCAGGCCGCCAGCGGCGACAGGCCGAATACCAGTTGCAGCAGTTGCGTGGCGAAGAAGATGAAGCCGATCAACAAACCCAGGCTGACCAGGTTCACCAGGATCGACACGCTGAACGCCCGCCGCCGGAACAGGCGCAGGTCCAGCAACGGTTCCTCCAGTTGCAATTGCCGGCGCACGAACGCCATGCCCCAGGCGATCCCCGCCAGCAGACACAACGCCGCCTGGGCGTCGAAGCCGCGGGTCGCCCCGTGCTTGAGGGCGAGCATCAGGCAGGTCATGGCCGCCAGGCTGAGCAGAATGCTGGCAACATCCACCGCCGGCCCCCGCTCCCGCTCGGTTTCCGCGATGGAAGGCGCCAGCAGCAACACCGGCAGCAGGAACGGCAGCGCCACCAGGAACACCGACGGCCAGTCGAAGAACTGCAACAGCACACCGCCGAGCAACGGACCCAGCGCCGAGCCGATGGTCAGGCAGGTGGCCCACACCGCTACCGCCACGCGGCGTTCCTCTCGGTCTTCAAAGGCGCCGCGGATCAGCGCAAGGGTCGCCGGCAGGATCATCGCGCCGAATACCCCGAGCAGCGCACGCCCGGCAATCAGTTGCCAGTCCTGCTGCGACAGCGCCAGCAACAGCGAGACCACGGCAAAACCACCACAGCCGATGAACAGCAGGCGCCGATGACCGAAGCGGTCGCCGCAGCCGCCCATGGTCACCAGCAATCCGGCCAGTACCAGCGAATAGGCATCGATCATCCACAACTGGGCGGCGGCGGATGGGCTGAGGGTCGCGGCGATGCGCGGCAGGGCGAAGTTGAGGATGGTGTTATCGATGGTGACCAGCAGGACCGGCAGCATGATCACCAGCAACGCCGCTCCCTTGCTGCGGTCCTTGAGCATCGATAACAGAGGGCTTGCCGCTTCGGACATCGTCCATCTCTCCCTGAGACATGTTCAACAGATTGAAAAGCCGCGCGCAGGTGCGCCCGTGCGCCGCCACGCCAGGCCCGAGCCAGTCGCGCACCGCATCCAGTTCGGCGGCGAAGGCATCCGGCGTGTCCTGGCGACAGAATTGATGCAAAAGGTCGAGTCCACCGGCCAGGTACTCGCGCTGGCGTGCGCCATGGCGGTTGTGGCGCTGGATATCCCAGTAGGTCTGCGGCGGGTTGTGCAGGATCCGCGCGGCCAGGCCGAGTAGGGTCTGCATCGGCGGCGGCGCCAGGGCGGCGAGCATCGCGGGATCGCACTCGCTGCGCTGTACCGCGAAGGCGAAGGCCAGCACTGCCGCGTGGGGCAGCGTCTGGCACACCGCCAGGGTGCGGTCGTGTTCCTCCGGATGCAGTCGCGAGACGCGCATGCCATGCCCCTCCAGCAACCCGGCGAACCAGTCCCCCGCCGCACCGGGCTTGCGCTCGCAGAGCAGCACCGGACGCCCGCGGCAGTCCAGGGTCGGCGAGAACATCGGGTTGATGCCCAGCGACGGCACGCCGGGCAGCAGCGCCATCGCCTGTTCCTGGAACGGCTGCTGCACCGAGCAGGTGTTGACCAGCAGGCGCAACGACGGCATCGACCGGGCGTAGCGCTGCAGGACCTGCAAGGCCACGTCTTCGGGCAATGCCAACACCAGGGTGGTGACGCCCTGTAGTAACTCCGGCGCCTGCTCAGGCAGGTCCAGGGCGTCCATCACCCGCTGGTCGAACGCACGCCCGGCAGGCTCGCGGTCGACCACGATGGGCGCATGCCCGGTATCGGCCAGCAGGCCGGCGATGAAACGCCCGACGATGCCGGCGCCGCCGACGATCAGATACTTGTCCAAGGCTCAGCTCCTGATGCTGTGGAAGGGCACGCTGGCCTTGACCAGCGTCTCGTGCATTTCTTCAGCCGGGTCGGAAGCGGCGACGATGGCGCCGCCGATGCCGAAACTGGCCGTGCCGTCCTTGAGCACCGCGGTGCGGATGACGATGCTCAGGTCGGTGTAGCCATCCACACCGATCCAGCCCAGCGCCCCGGCGTACACGCCCCGGGCCGAAGATTCCAGACGGTCGATGATTTCCATGGTCCGGCGTTTCGGCGCACCGGTCATCGAGCCGCCGGGAAAACAGGCGCGGATCGCTGCGAACGGAGTGATGTCGGCGCGCAACTGGCCTTCCACGGTGGACACCAACTGGTGCACCGAGGAATAGCTTTCGATGGCGAAGGCCTGTGGCACCTTCACCGAGCCGGGCACGCAGATGCCGTTGAGATCATGACGCACCAGGTCGACGATCATCAGGTTTTCCGCGCGGTCCTTGGCCGAGTCGGCGAGGTCCTGGCGCAGCGACTGGTCGATCTCTGAATTGCAGCCCCGCGGGCGGGTGCCCTTGATCGGCCGGGAGAGAATGCGCCCGCCACGGTCAATGCGCAGGAAGGTTTCCGGCGAGGCACTGAGGATGGCGAAGTCACCGCTATCGATGAACGCGCCGTAGGGCACCGGGCTGATCGCCCGCATGCGCTGGTAGACGTCCAGCGGCGGCTCCGCGCATTCCATCCGGGCGCGGTTGGTCAGGCAGATCTCGTAGGACTCGCCATCAACGATCTGACGCAGGCAGGCATCGACTTTTTCGCAATAGGTAGCGGCACAGTCGGCCAGCTCCAGGGCAGACTCGGCCACCGCTCCGGGAAAGAAGCGCGGCGGCGGGTGGCGAGTAACCTCGCGGGTCGGCTTCATGACCAGCCGCTCGCCCCACAGGTTGCACTGCCACGCCTTGCCCCGCAGGTGATCGAACACCAGCAGGTTCTGCGGCAGGTAGAACAACGCGTCGGGCAGCGACGAGACGTGGATGTTGTCGGTACCGGTCAGGGCCTTGAGTTCGTAGCCGAGGTAGCCGACCAGGCCACCGGTAAAGGGAAACGGTGCCTCGGGCCGCTGCGCGGGGCGCAATCGGGCCATGACCTGAGCCATCAGCTCGAAGAAGTCGCCGTTCAGCACGGTGCGTCCTTGCGGGCCATCGATGCTCAACTGGCGGTTTTCCATGTCGTAGGCGAACACCAGCGCCATCTCGGCGGTGCAGGCGCCCATCAGCGAATAGCGCGCCTGGCCACGATCGGCCAGCTCGCTGTCGAGCCAGAACGCCGCGCCAGCACCCGCGAACTGGCTGTCGAAGGCGTCCAGCGGATCGGGCGGGCGCGCCAGCGGCTGGCAATCGAAACCCAGGTGCAATGGACCACCGGCCACGCGCAGGGCCTCGGCGACCTCTACCTGACGCCGGTGGACCCGGCGCTCGCAGGCCAGCCGGACGAAGTTGCGCAGTACCTGGCGGCCATATTCCGAATCGATGGATTCAGGGTGGAACTGCACGCCCCAGATCGGCCGCTCCCGATGCGCCAGGCCCATCACCAGGCCGCACTCGGAACGCGCGGTAACCGACAGGCAGTCCGGTACCTCGGTGCACACCAGCGAGTGATAGCGCACCACTTCGAAATCCTGGTTGATCCCGGCGAACAGTCCACTGCCGTCGTGGCGGATGCGCGTGCGGTAACCGTGCACCGGCTGCGGCGCATGTTCGACCTTGCCGCCGAAATGGCAGTTGATGCCCTGGTGCCCGAGGCACACCCCGAGCAAGGGGATCTGCGCCCGTTCCAACACCTCGCGACAGACGCCGAAGTCCGCGATGCGGGTCGGATGGCCCGGTCCCGGCGACAGCACCACGGCGTCGAAGCGATCCAGGTCGAGTTGCTCGAAGCTGCGGGTATTGGGCAGCACCACCGGCTGTTCGCCACAGGCCTCGTAGAGGTACTGGGCGATGTTGTTGGTGAAGGAGTCGAAGTTGTCGACGATCAGCGTGCGCATCGCTCACTCCTTCGCAGGCGGCGGTTGGAGGCTTGCCATGACCCGCAATTCCTCGTTGCAGGTTTCCTCGATGATCAGTTGAAACAGTTCATCCAGGTACTCCGCACGCAGTTGCCGGGGCCCGGACAGGGCGCGCACCTGGTCGAGAGTCGAGGTCACACGCTGCGGCTGCATCATCGGCATGCCGTCGGCGGACTTGACCCGGGCGATGACCCGGCACACCTGCATGCGCTCGGCGAGCAGGTCGACCAGCAGCTCGTTGATCCGGTCCAGTTGCTCGCGGTAGGGCTGCAGCGCGTCGCAGCTCCCGGCCGCGCCCTGCCTGGCGTTGGCTGGCATGTCGAGTTCCTCCGCGATTTAGCGCTGGCCGGGGGTCCGGCTCAGTTGCAGATTGAGCTTGCGCGCCAGTTCGTCGACCTGTTCGGCACTGTGGGCCGCCGAGAGAGCGCAGCGCAGCATGGCCTTGCCGCTCTCCACGATCGGATAGAACACCGGGAACACCACCAGACCCGAGGCGCGCAAGGCGCTGGCGGCCAGGGTGCCCTGGCGCTCGTTGTCGAACAGCACGCCACGGATGGGAGCGCGCAGGCCAGCGTTCATCATCTCTTGCCCGACCCGCTCATCGAGGCGCCGTACGTTGTGCCACAAGGCCTGCTGCAACGGCTGGATCTCCGACGACAGGTGGATCTGCGCGGCGGCGACATTGGCCGCCTGCAGCGGCAGCGGGATGCTGTGACCAAATACCAACGGGTTGGCCAGGGCCCGAAGTTGCCCGGCGTTGGCTCCGGGCTTGAGCACGATGAAGCCGCCGGCACCACCGAAGGCCTTGCTCAGCGAACCGGCGACCAGGGTATTGCCCGGCAGGCGGTGACCGAGATTCTCGAAGGCGTAGCCGGCGCCGTAGCGACCGGTGATGGAGATCCCATGGGCATCGTCGACGTAGAGAAAACCGTTGTACCGCTGAAGGCGTTGGGCGAGTTCGGCCACCGGCAGCAGGCCGGACATCGAGCCGACGCCATCGATCAGCAGCACCGGGCTCAGGCGCTCGCGGTCACAGCAAGCCAGGACTTCGTCAAGGCCGTCGCTGTCCGCGACATCGACCCGGCGTACCGTGCCGAACTGGGCCAGCACACCGCGCAGCACCTGCATCGAGGCATGGGCGGTGCGGTCCACCAGCCACATCACCCCGCCTTCCCGGGTTGGATAGCCATCCATGCCACCGCTGCCCAGCAACGGCAGCACACCCAGATGGGCGTTGCTGGTGGAACTGAACACGGTGACGCTGCAGCCACCATAGATATCGCCAAGCAGTTGCTCCAACTGGCGCAGGTACACAGGGCTCATCGCCCCGCGGCTGGCGGACAGGTGTACACCAAAGCGCTCCAGCGCCACCTGGGCGGCAAGTACCAGGGCCGGATGATTTTCCAGGCCGAGGTAGGAGCAGGAGACGAACTCGGTGCAGGTCGTCCCGTCCAGCAGGGTCAGTTGCTTGCCGTTGCGGGCGACCACCTCGAAGCCGGTCAGGCCTTCAGCCACCGCACTGTCCAGTACGCCACTGGTGCGCTGACGGCGGACGTCCATCCAGTTGCTGGTGCTGCACGACGGCAAGTGCGGCTGGTTGTTCATGGCATTCTCCCTACGGTGAAGACGGAGGGTCCCGTCGCGTCGCTGAAGTCGTCGTCCTGGCAATGCCGTATCGCCTCGAAGCGGTGCTCGTCGAGGGCTGCGGCAACCTGTTCGCGTTGCGCCTCGCCATGTTCCAGCAGGAGCACGCCGCCCGGACGCAGCAGCGTCGCGGCAACCCGAGCACTGGCGGCAATCAGCTCGACTCCTTCTTCGCGGGCATAGATGGCGCCTGGAGGATGGTGCCTGCTCCACTCCGGCAGCAGCTCGGCGCCTGGCGGGACGTAGGGCGGATTGCTCACCACCAGATCGACGCAACGGCGCGCCGGGGAAAGGCTGTCCGGCCGGGTGATGTCCCCCGCGTACAGGCTGACCTCGCGTTGCGCGCCGAGACGCTGGATATTGCGCCGCAGATAGGCCTGGGCGGTGCAGTCGCTGTCGACGCAGACCGTGCGTGCACCGCTGCCTGCCCAGATCGCCAGGCCGATGGCTCCGACCCCGGTACACAGGTCGTACACGGTCGAGTCACTGTTCAGCGCCAGGTTGCGCTCGATCCAGCGGACCATGGCCAGGCTCTGGCGGCGCGGCACGAAGGCGCCGCTGCCCACCAGCAGGCGCTGTTCGCCAAAGTCGACATAGCCGAGGACATGGCCCAGCGGAATGCGCGTGCAGCGCTCGGCGACATCCGCGCGAAAGGCATCCAGGCGCCGCGCGTCCAGCGCTCGGTCACCACTGAAATGCTTGTCGGTGAGGGCCCGCAGGTCGCCGACCGGGTCCCACAGGCCGGCGCTGCTCAAGTCGCGCAGGGCCATCGCCTGATGGTGCTCGAATGCACTGAGGATCATGACCAGGCCTCGTAGTAGCGAGCTAACCGCTCGTACATCGAGCGGTACAGCCAGGAGAAGGCCACCAGTTCCGGTGGCGGGGTATGCCGTGGGTGCAGCGATGTGATCAGGCGCGTGTAGTTCTCGCTCATGCCCTGGTCCAGCAGTGGCATCCAGTAAGGCTTGATGTTCCAGCGGTACTCATAGCCGGTGGCGAACATCTGCCGCACGGTCTCCGCCACCGTCTCGTCCCGCGGCAGACCGGCCAGGGGCGCGCGCAGCGGGGTGAAGCAAGACAGGTCGAGGCTGTGGTCGAGGCCTTCGATGCGATCGGCGATCCAGCTCGCCAGCAGTGGCGACTGGTGCAGGCCGTCGCGGTAGGTGCCGGTCACCAGCCACAGGCCGTCGTAGTCGCAGGCGCCGATCAGCGGGAAGCCGTCGGCGGCGATCGGCCGGTTGCCGACCTGGATGTCGACGATGGCGGCGTCGTGCAGGTCGAGGTTGAGCTGGTCGACGGCGCAGTCGAGGAGGAACTGCACGTCGGACACCTGGGCGTGACGCCGTGGCTGCTCGGCGAGGATATTCGTCGCGCCGATGTACAGCAGGTCATCGCCCCGCGGCACGCAGTGCAGGCCGCAGGCGAAGGCGCGGTTGGGTGTGCGAATCACGGTTTGCGGCGATTTTTGTCCGGGGCGCAGGCGCAGCAGGATGGACACGCCGTAGCCGGCGAAGAGCGGCGGTATGTGCCGCTGGATTTCCTCCAGGCCGTCGAGCAGATCCAGGGAGTGCACACCGGCGGCCACCACCACGTGCCGCGCCGGTAGGTGGCGACCGTCTTCGAGGGCCACGCCGGTGGCGCTCCAGCCCTCGCTGAGGACCCGGCGGGCATTGCCGTCGATGATCTCGCCGCCACAGCCGAGCAAGGCGGCATCGAGCTTGTCCAGGAGCAAGTGGGCGTCGATGGCGTTCTCGTCGGGGATCAGCAGGGCCTGCATCGGCCGCACCAGGTCGTTGGCCCGGACCCAGTCCAGTTCGCCAGGGGCCACCGGGGTGTAGAAAGTCTGGTAGTCACGCAGCGCCTGTTCGATGGCGGCGTAGTTGACGCTGTCGATATCGGCCATGCCGGCGGAGTTGAGGATCACATGGGTGCCGCAGGCGCTGAGCAGTCCGGCCGTGTTGCCACTGGCTCGGGTCAGGCGCTCGCTCCACTGCGCCCAGAGGCCCTTGGCGTGGATGTCCATCGCCAGTTTCAAGCGACCGTGTTCGCTGGCCAGCAGGCTGCGGGTCACCTCGCCGAAGCAGCCGTTCATGGCCCCTGCGGCACGCGAGGCCGAGTGACGCCGAGCGGTTTCTCCGACCCGGCAGACGCTGAGCCCGCGACTGGCCAGTTCAAATGCGATGGACGCGCCGACAGCACCGCTGCCGACCACGATGACGTCATGGATCATGGTTGTCTCCCGCGATAGCGAACCGAAAACAGGACGGCTGGCGCTGTAGGAGTGCAGCGCCAGGAGACAAGCTGCCGACTTGTCTCGAACCCGTCCGAATGTCCAGGGAGAACAACGCGGACAAAGGGTGGGATTGTCCATTCGCGTCATTCCACCGCTCGACAGCACGGCGCAGACACTAGGGGCATCGCCGCGGGGGAACAACTACCGGAACAGGCAGGTGAATTGGTGTAGGAAAGGTCCCGCCGAATAGCGCCTCGAAGGGGTACAACTCACTTTTACCGGGTCGAAAACACGTGTTGCCCGCGCGCGTTCACGTTAAACAATCGCCTCCAAGGCAGCTTGCCGAGCGACGGATGGCGGCCTCAGATCAGTCCCAGCGCGGCCGCCTGCGCCACCGCCTGGACCCGGTTGGGCGAGTCGAACTTGCGCAGGATGCTTTTGATGTGGAAGTTCACCGTGTGCTCGGACAGTTCGAGGATCGCGGCGATGCCCTTGGAGCATTTGCCGTCGGCGAGCCAGCGCAGTACCTGGGTTTCCCGGTCGCTGAGCTGGAGAACCCGGTGACGGCCCTCGACACGTTCGAGGTGTTCGTCGAGCAGCTCCAGCAGACTGCGCAGGTGCAGTTTCAAGGGAAGCAGCTCGGCGGACCTGATCGCGCCTTTTTGCCGGGCGACGCAGAGGATCTGCCAACTGCTGTCGCGGCCACGCTGGGTGAACGTGGCACCACTGGCGAAGCCGAAGTCGCGCAGGCTGCCGGGGGCGTCGGCCGTTTCGTCCCACAACAGCAGGCCAGGGGACGGGCAATGATCCTGAGTCGCCAGCCAGGCATCCGGATAGGTGCCAGTGAACTGCACACGGGTCTGGCTGAACGGCACCGCGCTGCGGCGACCCCAGGCAAAACGCTGGAAACCCAGGGCGCAGGTCAGGGGCGTGGTTTCCTCGAACAGCTCGTCCGGGGTCTGGCAGTCGTCGAAGCGGGAGTTGGCTTCGAGCCACCAGTGCATGAAGTCGGGGTTGGGCCTCATTGGCGCGGGTCCTGTCGGTCCTTGATGCAGGGTCATCGGCAGCACCATAGCATTCAGCCCCCACGCACCGGCAAACAGCCCCCTGCCCCATCCCCAGCGCCAAAACAGGGCATCCCCCTTCATCCCGCGAATCCTGCAACCCCCGCCTACGCGGCACTGTTGGAACGATGGTGCGGAAATTGCTATCACTGTGATGTCGGGCCGCGACCGGTAACGGTGCACGGCCACACCCAATATCCGCCGTTTCACAAGGACTACACGATGAAAAAAGCATGGCTGACGCTTTCCGCTGTTGCTCTGTGTCTGGCTGCCGGCAGTACCTTCGCCAAGGAATACAAGGAGCTGCGCTTCGGCGTCGACCCTTCCTATGCGCCCTTCGAATCCAAGGCCGCCGATGGCAGCCTGGTGGGCTTCGACATCGACCTGGGCAACGCCATCTGCAAGGAGCTGAAAGTCACCTGTAAGTGGGTTGAAAGTGACTTCGACGGCATGATTCCGGGCCTCAAGGCCAACAAGTTCGACGGTGTGATCTCGTCCATGACCGTGACCCCGGCACGCCAGAAAGCCATCGATTTCTCGGACGAGCTGTTCTCCGGACCGACCTCGCTGGTCTACAAGAAAGGCTCCGGCCTGAGCGCCGATGTTGCCTCGCTCAAGGGCAAGGCCGTCGGCTACGAGCAGGGCACCATCCAGGAAGCCTACGCCAAGGCCGTGCTGGACAAGGCCGGGGTCCAGACCAAGGCCTACGCCAACCAGGACCAGGTCTATGCCGACCTGATCTCCGGCCGCCTCGACGCCTCGATCCAGGACATGCTGCAGGCCGAACTGGGCTTCCTCAAGTCCGAGAAAGGCGTGGGCTACGAGGTGAGCGAGCCGGTGAACAGCGACCTGCTGCCCTCCAAGACAGCGATCGGCATCCGCAAAGGTAACACCGAGCTGCAGACGCTTCTGAACAAAGGTATCAAAGCGTTACACGACGACGGCACCTACGCCGAAATCCAGAAGAAGCACTTCGGCGACCTGAACCTCTACAGCGGCAAGTAACCGCCCACCCAGTGCCCGCCCGACGAAGGCGGGCACTCTTTTTTCTGCCTGGGGTTCGCGTCAATGTTCGACGACCTGCTCGCCCTGCTCGGGCTTTCCGCGTTCAGTCTGAAAGGTTTCGGCCCGCTGCTCTGGCTGGGCACCTGGATGACCGTGAAACTGTCCTTCATGTCCTTGCTGGTGTCCGTCGGCCTCGGCCTGATCGGGGCCAGCGCCAAGCTTTCGCCGATCCGCCTGCTGCGCTTGCCGGCCCAGCTCTACACCACGCTGATCCGCGGCGTGCCGGACCTGGTTCTGATGCTGCTGATCTTCTACAGCCTGCAGACCTGGCTCACCGCGCTCACCGACTACCTGGAATGGGAATACATCGAGATCGACCCGTTCGCCGCCGGGGTCATCACCCTCGGCTTCATCTACGGCGCCTATTTCACCGAGACCTTCCGCGGCGCCATCCTCGCCGTGCCCCGCGGCCAGGTCGAGGCGGCCACGGCCTATGGCCTCAAGCGCATGCAGCGCTTTCGCTTCGTGGTCTTCCCGCAGATGATGCGCTTCGCCCTGCCGGGCATCGGCAACAACTGGATGGTCATGCTCAAGGCCACCGCGCTGGTCTCGATCATCGGCCTCGCCGACCTGGTCAAGGCCGCCCAGGACGCCGGCAAGAGCACCTACCAACTGTTCTATTTCCTGGTCGTGGCGGCGCTGATCTACCTGGTGATCACCAGCGTCTCGAACCTGGTCCTGCGCTGGCTGGAGCGGCGCTATAACGTCGGCACCCGGGAGGCGCTGCGATGATCGAACTGCTGCAGGAATACTGGCGCGCCTTCCTCTACACCGACGGCACCAACATCACCGGCCTGGCCATGACCATGTGGCTGCTCAGCGCCTCGCTGGCGTTCGGCTTCATCGTCTCCATCCCGCTGTCCATCGCCCGGGTCTCGCGGCGCTTCTGGATCCGCTGGCCGGTACAGTTCTACACCTACCTGTTCCGCGGCACGCCGCTCTACATCCAGCTGCTGATCTGCTACACCGGGATCTACAGCATCGCCGCGGTGCGCGAACAACCGCTGCTGGACGCCTTCTTCCGCGATGCGATGAACTGCACCATCCTCGCCTTCGCCCTGAACACCTGCGCCTACACCACGGAGATCTTCGCCGGGGCGATCCGCAGCATGAACCATGGCGAGATCGAGGCGGCCAAGGCCTACGGCCTGCATGGCTGGAAGCTCTATGCTTACATCATCATGCCGTCCGCGCTGAGGCGCTCGCTGCCGTTCTACAGCAACGAGGTGATCCTGATGCTGCACTCGACCACCGTGGCCTTCACCGCCACCGTGCCGGATATCCTGAAAGTGGCCCGGGATGCCAACTCGGCCACCTTCCTGACCTTCCAGTCGTTCGGCATCGCGGCGCTGATCTACCTTTGTGTCACGTTCACCCTGGTCGGCCTGTTCCGCCTCGCCGAACGGCGCTGGCTGGCCTTCCTCGGTCCCGCTCACTAGGACTCCACATGCACCACAAGACCCATGACCTCCTGGCGCCGGTGCCCGGCATCGCCCGCCAGATCCACAGCTTCCACTTCGGCCCGCGGGCCGGTGGCAAGGTCTACATCCAGGCCTCGCTGCATGCCGACGAACTGCCCGGCATGCTGGTGGCCTGGCACCTCAAGCAGCGTCTCGCCGAACTGGAGGCCCAGGGCCGCCTGCGCCGCGAGATCGTCCTCGTCCCGGTGGCCAACCCGGTGGGCCTGGAACAGGTACTGATGGACGTGCCCCTGGGCCGCTACGAATTGCAGAGCGGCGAGAACTTCAACCGCCGCTTCGTCGACCTCACCGACCAGATCGGCGACCAGGTCGAGGGCCACCTGACCCAGGACCCGCAACACAACCTGGAGCTGATCCGCGAATACCTGCGCCGCGGCCTCGACGCCCATCCGGCGAACACGCCGCTGCAGTCGCAGCGCCTGACCCTGCAACGCCTGGCCTGCGATGCCGACATGGTGCTCGACCTGCACTGCGATTTCGAAGCGGTGGAACACCTCTACACCACGCCGGAAGCCTGGGCCCAGGTCGAACCGCTGTCGCGCTACCTCGGGGTACAGGCCAGCCTGCTCGCCACCGATTCCGGCGGGCAGTCGTTCGACGAGTGCTTCACCCTGGTCTGGTGGCAGTTGCAGCAGCGCTTCGGCAAGCAGTTCCCGATTCCCATGGGCAGCTTCTCGGTGACCGTCGAGCTGCGCGGCCAGGGGGATGTCAGCCATCCGCTGGCCGAGGCCGACTGCACGGCGATCCTGCAGTACCTGACCCGCTTCGGTGCCATCGAAGGCGAACCGGCACCGCTGCCACCGCTGCTCTACCCCGCCACCCCGCTGGCTGCGGTGGAGCCGGTGGCGACGCCGCTGGGCGGGCTGCTGGTGTTCCATGTCGCCCCCGGGCAGTACCTGGAAGCCGGGCAACTGGTGGCCGAGGTCATCGACCCGCTGAGCGACCGTGTCACGCCGGTGCACAACATCCAGGCCGGCCTGCTCTACGCCCGTTCGCTGCGGCGCATGGCCACCGCCGGCATGGTCATCGCCCATGTCGCCGGACGCGAGGCCTACCGTAGCGGTTATCTGCTGTCGCCATGAGGGAACGTGCGTGTACAAACTGACCATCGAAGACCTGCACAAGAGCTACGGCGAGCACAAGGTGCTCAAGGGCGTGTCGCTGCAGGCGAAGAGCGGCGACGTGATCGCCCTGATCGGCGCCAGCGGCTCGGGCAAGAGCACCTTCCTGCGCTGCATCAACTTCCTCGAACAGCCCGATGACGGGCGCATGACCCTGGATGGCAAGGACATCCGCATGGTCCACGATCGCCACGGCATGCACGTGGCCGACGCCGACGAGCTGCAGCGCCTGCGCACGCGGCTGGCCATGGTGTTCCAGCACTTCAACCTGTGGAGCCACCTCAGCGTCCTGGAAAACATCTGCATGGCGCCCCGGCGGGTGCTCGGCGTGAGCAAGCAGGAGGCCGAGGAACGAGTGCGGCGCTACCTGGACAAGGTCGGCCTGGCGCCGCGCGTGGCCGAGCAGTATCCGGCGTTCCTCTCCGGCGGCCAGCAGCAACGGGTGGCCATCGCCCGCGCCCTGGCCATGGAGCCGGAAGTGCTGCTGTTCGACGAACCCACCTCGGCCCTCGACCCGGAACTGGTCGGCGAAGTGCTCAAGGTGATCCAGGGCCTGGCCGAAGAAGGCCGGACCATGATCATGGTGACCCACGAGATGGCCTTCGCCCGGCAGGTGTCGAGCCAGGTGATGTTCCTGCACCAGGGGCTGGTGGAAGAGCAAGGGGCGCCGGCGGATGTCCTCGGCCAGCCGAAGAGCGAACGCCTGCAACAGTTCCTGCGCGGCAACCTGAAATAAAACCAATGTTCGTGGCCGGTGGTCTGTGAAGACACAGCCCTTACCGAGCCGGTCACGCGCATGCCTGTCACGCCCAACCTCGCCGATGCCTGGTTCGCCGCCCGCGGCTGGACACCGTTCGCCTTCCAGCGCCAGGTCTGGGCGGCGGTCGGCCGTGGCGAATCCGGCCTGCTCCACGCCAGCACCGGCGCGGGCAAGACCTACGCGGTGTGGCTTGCCGCCCTGCGCGCCTTCGCCGGCAAACCCGTCTCAGACAGCGCCAAGCCCGCGCCTTTGCAGGTGCTGTGGATCACGCCGATGCGGGCCTTGGCCGCCGACACCGCTCGCGCCCTGCAAGCGCCGCTGGAAGATTCGCAGTTGAACTGGACCATCGGTGTACGCAGCGGCGACACCAGCAGCGCCGAACGCGCGCGCCAGGCCCGGCGCCTGCCCTCGGCGCTGATCACCACGCCGGAAAGCCTGACCCTGCTGCTGACCCGCGCCCAGGCCGAAAGCGACTTCTCCAGCCTGCGCATGGTGGTGGTCGACGAATGGCATGAACTGCTCGGCAACAAGCGCGGCGTGCAGTTGCAACTGGCCCTGGCGCGGCTGCGGCGTTGGCATCCGGGCCTGGTGGTCTGGGGCCTGTCGGCGACCCTGGGCAACCTGCAACACGCCCTCGACGTGCTGCTGCCCGAGGGTGGCCGCCTGATCGAGGGGCGCCAGGACAAACGGCTGATCGTGGACTGCCTGCTGCCCAAGGCCATCGAACGCTTTCCCTGGGCCGGACACATGGGCCTGGGCCAGCTCGACCAAGTGGTCGGCGAGATCGATGCCTGCCACAGCTGCCTGGTCTTCACCAACACCCGGGCCCAGGCCGAGCGCTGGTACCAGGCCCTGCTGGAGGCACGACCGGACTGGGCCGGACTGATCGCCTTGCACCACGCCTCGCTCGCGCGCAGCACGCGGGACTGGGTCGAGCGCAGCCTCAAGGAGGGCGCGCTGAAGGCCGTGGTCTGCACGTCCAGCCTCGACCTGGGGGTGGATTTCCTTCCCGTGGAACGGGTGCTGCAGGTCGGCTCGGCCAAGGGCGTGGCGCGCCTGATGCAGCGCGCCGGGCGCTCCGGGCACGCGCCTGGGCGAGCCTCGCGGATCACCCTGGTGCCGACCCACAGCCTGGAGCTGGTGGAAGCCGCCGCCGCCCGGCAGGCCCTGGCGGCCGGGCAGATCGAGGCACGCCAATCACCCCGGCTGTGCCTGGATGTGCTGGTCCAGCATCTGGTCAGCATGGCACTGGGCAGCGGTTTCCGGCCTGCGGAGCTGCTGGCGGAGGTCCGCGGCGCCTGGGCCTACCGTGAACTGCGGGACAGCCAGTGGCAGTGGGCGCTGGACTTCGTCCGCCATGGCGGCAGCTCGCTCACCGCCTACCCCGACTACCAGCGCGTCGAACCCGATGCCGACGGGGTCTGGCGGGTGGTCAGCGAGCGGCTGGCACGCCGGCATCGCATGGGCATCGGCACCATCGTCAGCGATGCCAGCATCCAGCTGAAGTTCTGGAACAAGGGCGGTGGCGGCGCCAGCCTGGGCAGTGTCGAAGAAGCCTTCATCGCCCGCCTGCGCCCGGACGATGCCTTCGTCTTCGCCGGCCGTGTGCTGGAGCTGGTGCGGGTGGAGAACATGACCGCCTACGTGCGCCGCAGCACCTCGCGCAAGGCCGCGCTGGCGCGCTGGAACGGCGGGCGCATGCCGCTTTCCAGCGAGCTGGCGGATGCCCTGGTGGCGCAGCTCGACGCCGCCGCCGAAGGCCGCTACGGCGGCGCGGAAATGCAGGCGGTACGGCCGCTGCTGGAGCTGCAACGCGAATGGTCGGCGATCCCCACCCAGCGCAGCCTGCTGGCCGAGACCTGGCATTCGCGCCAGGGCTGGCACCTGTTCCTCTACCCCTTCGCCGGGCGCATGGCCAACCTCGGGCTGGCCAGCCTGATCGCCTGGCGCGCCAGTCGCGAGCGGCCGCTGAGCGTGTCCATCGCGGTCAACGACTATGGCTTCGAACTGCTCACCCCAACCGCCGTGGACTGGCCCCGGCTGCTGCCGGCGGCGCTGAGTCCGGACAATCTTCTGGAAGACGTGCTGGCCAGCCTGAATGCCGGCGAAATGGCCCAGCGGCGCTTTCGCGAAATCGCCCAGATTTCCGGTCTGGTGTTCGGCGGCTATCCGGCGGCGCAGAAGAGCACCCGGCAGATCCAGGCGTCCAGCGGGCTGTTCTTCGAAGTGTTCCGCAAGCATGACGCCGGCAACCTGCTGCTGGGCCAGGCCCGCGACGAGGTGCTGCGCGAAGAGCTGGAGATCGAGCGCCTGCAGCGCCAGTTGCTGAAGATGAACGGCCTGCGCCTTGATCTCCACGACCTGCGCCGCCCTGGCCCGCTGGCCTTCGCCTTGGTGGTCGAGGGTATGCGCGAGACCCTGAGTACGGAAAAACTCGCCGACCGCATCGCGCGGATGGTGGCCGATCTGGAAAAGGCCGCGGACCGGGGGCAGCCTCATGCACGCCCACGTTGAAATCGAGCTCTGCGGCACGCGACTCTGGCTGCTGGCCGATCGCGCTATCTACTGGCCTGCGCGCCAGGCCCTGTTGGTGGCCGACGTGCATATCGGCAAGGCGGCCAGCTACCGTGCCCTGCACCAGCCAGTGCCACGCGGGACCACGGCGGCAACCCTGGCGCGACTGGACGCGCTGCTGGCCGCCTATCCGTGCGAGCAGTTGATCGTGCTGGGGGATTTCATCCATGCCCGCTCGGGCCGGGCGCCGGCGACCCTGGCGCTGTTGCAGGCCTGGCGGCAACGTCATGCAGGCCTGCGCATCTGCCTGATTCGTGGCAACCACGACCGCCACGCGGGCGATCCGCCTGGCGGACTGGGCATCGAGGTGCTTGACGAGCCTTGGCTACTGGAACCCTTCGCCCTGCAGCACGAGCCGACCGCGCATCCACACCGGCCAGTGCTGGCCGGACACGTGCACCCGGTCTGTGTGTTGCGTGGGCGAGCACGGCAACGCTTGCGCCTGCCGTGCTTCGTGATCGACGAGCAAGTCAGCCTGCTGCCGGCCTTCGGCGAGTTCACCGGAGGCTGGGAGGTCATGCCGGACGCGCCGGCACGCCTCTATGCCACGGGCGACGGCCTGGTCTGGCCGCTGGCGCGCTGAATCAGGCTACCGGGGCGGGTGGCGGTTCATCGGGAAGGGTCGGTTCTCCCGGCTCCATCGGCGGGGTTTCACCGGGTTGCGGCGGCTGCGGGGTGTCGGGATCGGGCTGGCCGGGGACGCCACCAGCCTGCAGGGGCGGATGCGCCAGCAGCGACCATGCCAGCATCCCGATCTGGTTGGGCTGCAGCAAAGCCAGCTTGGCGTGGATTGTGGGGTCGAGTTTCATTGGCTGCTCCTGACGAGAGCCGGCGCGCCTCGTACGCGTCGGGACGGTTCATCTCGTTGGAGTGCCGAAAGCCGGGGGAATTCCCCCCGGTTCGTCGGATCAGGTGCGAGGCAGGGTGACACCGCGCTGGCCCTGGTACTTGCCGCCACGGTCCTTATAGGAAACTTCGCACTCCTCATCGGATTCGAGGAAGAGCATCTGCGCCACGCCTTCGTTGGCATAGATCTTCGCCGGCAGCGTGGTGGTGTTGGAGAACTCCAGGGTCACGTGGCCTTCCCATTCCGGTTCCAGCGGGGTGACGTTGACGATGATGCCGCAGCGCGCGTAGGTGCTCTTGCCCAGGCAGATGGTCAGGACGTTGCGCGGGATGCGGAAGTATTCGACGGTACGGGCCAGGGCGAAGGAGTTCGGCGGAATGATGCAGACGTCGCTCTTGACGTCGACGAAGCTGCCGGCGTCGAAGTTCTTCGGGTCGACGGTGGCCGAGTTGATGTTGGTGAACACCTTGAATTCGTCGGCGCAACGCACGTCATAGCCATAGCTGGAGACACCGAAGGAGATCAGCTTGTCGTTGCCGTCGTTACGCACCTGGCGCTCGACGAACGGTTCGATCATGCCGTGTTCCTGCGCCATGCGGCGAATCCACTTGTCCGATTTGATGCTCATGGCGGGGTTCCTGAAATAGCGGGGTGAAAAAGGTGAGGCGCATCTTACCGGGACGCGCGCCGGCTTCAAAGATTTAGCCGGTATCCATTTGCCTGGCGGGACCGACGGAGGCCGCGTGCAGCGCCGTCAGTCATGAATTGCGCAAAAGGCCGTCGAGACCATTGGCACCTTGGGAAAAAAGGGTTAAGGTGCCGCCACTGTGCTGCACGTTGTCACTGAGAATCTCTACTTGATGCAAGATTTCGATCGCCCATCCATGAATTTTCTGTCTTTTTGCACTCAGTCTCGGCCAGGGCGTTCCTGAGCCGAATAAACTTTTGTCCAAGGAGACAGACCATGTCCAATCGCCAAACCGGTACCGTCAAGTGGTTCAACGATGAGAAAGGCTTCGGCTTCATCACCCCACAATCCGGTGACGACCTGTTCGTACACTTCAAGGCTATCGAAGCTGACGGCTTCAAGAGCCTGAAAGAAGGTCAACAAGTTTCTTTCGTCGCTACCCGCGGCCAGAAAGGCATGCAAGCTGAGCAAGTTCGCGTAGAAGGCTAATCGCCCTTTACCGCGCTTGATAGCTGCAAAAAAACCCGCCATACGGCGGGTTTTTTTATGCCTGCTGTTTGTCGCCCTGTCCCCGGCAACGCCGGAGACAAGGCCTTTACAGGCTCAATCGTCGCTGATGGTGATATTGGGCATCGCCGGCGCAGCCGCTTCCTGCAGCACCAGCCGCGCCCCTACCGAGCGTGCAAGTTCCTGGTAGACCATGGCGATCTGGCTTTCCGGCTCGGCGATCGCCGTCGGCTTGCCGTTGTCCGCCTGTTCGCGGATCAGCATCGACAGCGGCAGCGACGCCAGCAGCTCGACCCCATACTGCGCCGCCAGCTTCTCGCCACCGCCTTCGCCGAACAGGTGCTCGGCATGGCCGCAGTTGGAGCAGATGTGCACGGCCATGTTCTCCACCACGCCCAGCACCGGGATGTTGACCTTGCGGAACATCTCCACGCCTTTCCTGGCATCGAGCAGGGCCAGGTCCTGCGGCGTGGTGACGATCACCGAACCGGCCACCGGGACCTTCTGCGCCAGGGTCAGCTGGATGTCGCCGGTGCCCGGCGGCATGTCGATCACCAGGTAGTCGAGGTCGTCCCAGGCGGTCTGGGTCACCAGTTGCAGCAGCGCGCCGGAGACCATCGGGCCGCGCCAGACCATCGGCGTGTTGTCATCGGTGAGGAAGGCCATGGACATGACTTCCACGCCATGGGCCTTGATCGGCACGAACCACTTCTGCTCCTTGACCTGTGGCCGGGTACCTTCCGGGATGCCGAACATCACGCCCTGGCTCGGGCCGTAGATGTCCGCGTCGAGAATACCCACCCGCGCGCCTTCGCGGGCCAGGGCCAGGGCCAGGTTGGCCGCGGTGGTGGACTTGCCCACGCCGCCCTTGCCGGACGCCACGGCGATGATGTTCTTCACGTTGGCCAGGCCCGGTACCTGGGCCTGGGCCTTGTGCGCCTCGATCACGCAGTCGATGGTCACCTTGGCGGCGCTGACGCCGTCCAGCCCTTCGATGGCGGTCTGCAGGACCTGCGCCCAGCCGTTCTTGAACAGGCCGGCGGCATAGCCCAGTTGCAACAGCACACCGACCCGGTCGCCCTCGATGACGATGGCGCGGACGCAGCCGGCGCTGACCGGGTCCTGGTTCAGGTAAGGGTCGGTGTATTGACGAAGGACGGCTTCAACCGCTGCGCGAGTGACGGCGCTCATGGAGACTCCCGATAAAAGACTGGATCGAACAGGCCGCTATGCTAACCCGTGTGTCAGCGCCGGGACGTCCACGGGGTGAAAAATAGTTGCCGGCGCTTTATAGTGGCCGATCACCGTTTTTCCCTTGATAGCCGAATAAAGTAGCCGAGCCCCCATGTCCGAGCCACGCCAGATCCTCGTTACCAGTGCCCTGCCCTATGCCAACGGTTCCATCCACCTTGGCCACATGCTCGAGTACATCCAGACCGACATGTGGGTGCGTTTCCAGAAGCACCGCGGCAACCAGTGCATCTACGTCTGCGCTGACGACGCCCACGGCTCGGCGATCATGCTGCGCGCGGAGAAGGAAGGCATCACCCCGGAACAGCTGATCGACGGCGTGCAGAAGGAACATGCCGGCGATTTCGCCGACTTCCTCGTCGACTTCGACAACTTCCACTCGACCCACGCCGAGGAAAACCGCGAGCTGTCCAACCAGATCTACCTGGCGCTGCGCGACGCCGGCCACATCGCCACCCGTTCGGTCACCCAGTATTTCGACCCGGACAAGAAGATGTTCCTGGCCGACCGTTTCATCAAGGGCACCTGCCCGAAATGCGCGGCCGAGGACCAGTACGGCGACAACTGCGAGAAGTGCGGTGCCACCTATGCGCCAACCGAGCTGAAGAACCCCAAGTCGGCGATTTCCGGCGCCACCCCGGTGCTGAAGGACTCGCAGCACTTCTTCTTCAAGCTGCCTGACTTCCAGGCCATGCTCCAGGAGTGGACCCGCAGCGGCACCCTGCAGGACGCCGTGGCCAACAAGCTGGCCGAGTGGCTGGATTCCGGGCTGCAGGAGTGGGACATCTCCCGCGACGCGCCGTACTTCGGCTTCGAGATCCCGGGCGAGCCGGGCAAGTACTTCTACGTCTGGCTGGACGCGCCGATCGGCTACATGGCCAGCTTCAAGAACCTCTGCGCACGCCGTCCGGAACTGGACTTCGACGCGTTCTGGAACAAGGATTCCACTGCCGAGCTGTACCACTTCATCGGCAAGGACATCGTCAACTTCCACGCCCTGTTCTGGCCCGCCATGCTCCAGGGCGCCGGCTTCCGCAAGCCGACCGCGATCAACGTGCACGGCTACCTGACCGTCAACGGCCAGAAGATGTCCAAGTCCCGCGGCACCTTCATCAAGGCGCGCACCTACCTGGACCACCTGGCGCCGGAATACCTGCGCTACTACTACGCGTCCAAGCTGGGCCGCGGCGTCGATGACCTCGACCTGAACCTCGAGGACTTCGTGCAGAAGGTCAACTCCGATCTGGTCGGCAAGGTGGTCAACATCGCCAGCCGTTGCGCCGGCTTCATCCACAAGGGCAACGACGGCGTGATGGTCGCCGGCGACGCCGCTCCGGAGCTGACCGAGGCCTTCCTCGCCGCCGCCCCGGGCATCGCCGAAGCCTACGAAGCCCGTGACTTCTCCCGCGCCATGCGCGAAACCATGGCGCTGGCCGACCGCGCCAACGCCTGGATCGCCGACAAGGCGCCATGGTCGCTGAACAAGCAGGAAGGCAAGCAGGACGAAGTCCAGGCCATCTGCGCCCAGGGCATCAACCTGTTCCGCCAGCTGGTGATCTTCCTCAAGCCGGTGCTGCCGCTGCTGGCCGCCGAGGCCGAGGCGTTCCTCAACGTTGCCCCGCTGACCTGGAACGACCACCTGACCCGCCTGGAAAACCACAAGCTGAATCCGTTCAAGGCGCTGATGACGCGTATCGAGCCGGCCAAGGTCGAAGCCATGGTCGAAGCGTCCAGGGAAGACCTGGCCGCCAGCCAGGCCACCCCGGCGCCCACCGGCAACGGCGAGCTGGCCAAGGATCCGCTGTCGCCGGAAATCGAGTTCGATGCCTTCGCCGCGGTCGACCTGCGTGTCGCCCTGATCGTCAAGGCCGAGGCCGTGGAAGGCGCCGACAAGCTGCTGCGCCTGACCCTCGACATCGGTGACGAACAGCGCAACGTGTTCTCCGGGATCAAGTCGGCGTACCCGGACCCGGCCAAGCTGGAAGGTCGCCTGACCATGATGATCGCCAACCTCAAGCCGCGGAAGATGCGCTTTGGCGTCTCCGAGGGCATGGTCATGGCCGCCGGCCCCGGCGGCGAGGAAATCTACCTGCTCAGCCCTGACAGCGGCGCCAAGCCGGGTCAGCGCATCAAGTAAGCCCGACGCCCCGGCCTGAACCGCCGGGGCGTTCTCTTTGTATCGTCATTGCCGGATAATGGCGTCCTGCACCTTGCCGCTGGCATCGCCATGACCGAACTGATCCTCGCGCTGATCGGCGCAGCCCTGATCAACAACATCGTCCTGCAGCACACGCTGGCGCTGGATCCGTTGTTGCGCGAGGGCAGCGCGACGAGCCGGCCATGGGTGCACGCCCTGGGGCTGGCGACGCTGCTGGCGATGCTTCTGGTCTGCACCCTCGGGCAACTGCTTTACCTCTACATTCTACAACCGCTGCACCTCGACTACCTGCGCCTGTTCGTCTTCCTGCCGCTCTGCGTGCTCACGGCCGCACCGCTGCTCGCCGCCCTGCAACGCTGGGTGAAACCCTGGCCATTCGACGGTCTCAAGCCACTGCTCACGGGCAATGCCGCGCTGCTGGGGCTATGCCTGCTGCTGAGCGATGAACAACGCGGCGTGCTCCCTGCGCTGGCAGTCGGCCTCGGCAGCGGCCTGGGTTTCTGGCTGGTGCTGGCGCTGTTCGACGACCTGCGCCAGCGCAGCCTGCATGATGACGTGCCACCGGCCTTTCGCGGCCTGCCCATCGAGTTGATGGGCGCCGGGATCATGGCCATGGCCTTTCTCGGTTTCAGCGGATTGTTCACTTCATGAGTCCGGTACCCGTTGAAACCGACGTTCGCCTGCGCAGCGCCATGCAGTTGGTGCTGCTGGCCTGCCTGCCGGGTTTGCTGACGCTGTTCTGGGTATTCGGCTGGGGCGTGCTGTTCAACCTGCTCTGTACCACCGCCGCCGCGCTGGCAACCGAGGCGGTATGCCTCAGGTTGCGCCAGCGTTCGGTGCTGGTGGCGCTGAACGATGGCAGCGCGCTGGTCAGTGCCTGCCTGCTGGCCATCGCCCTGCCCGCCCACGCCCCCTGGTGGCTGCCGGCGATCGCCGCGAGCAGCGCCATCGCCTTGGGCAAGCAGCTCTATGGCGGCGTCGGACGCAATCCTTTCAATCCGGCGATGCTCGGCTATGCGGTGGTCCTGCTGTCGTTCCCCGTGCACATGACCCAGTGGCCTGCGCCGCAGGCACTGGACTTAGGCCATAGCCTCGACGCGCTGCTCGGCTTCGGCGAACGCCCGGATGCCTGGGCCGGGGCCACGGTGCTCGACGGTCTGCGGCAGAATCGCAGCCTGACCGTCGACGAACTGTTCGCCAGCCATCCCGGTTTCGGCCATTTCGCCGGCCGCGGCAGCGAGTGGGCCAGCCTGGCCTTCCTCGTCGGCGGCTTGTTGCTCCTGCAACGCAAGGTGATCAGCTGGCATGCCCCCGCGGGCATGTTGGCCAGCCTGTTCGTCGTCAGCCTGCTGTGCTGGAACGGCTCCGGTTCCGACTCCAATGGCTCGCCCATACTGCACCTGCTGGCCGGCTCGACCATGCTTTGCGCCTTCTTCATCATCACCGAACCGGTCAGCGGGCCGAAGACGGCCGCTGGCCGCCTGCTGTTCGGTGCTGGCGTGGGGGGGCTGGTCTATCTGATCCGCACCTGGGGCAACTATCCCGACGGGGCGGCGTTCGCCGTGTTGCTGATGAATCTCTGTGTCCCTGCCCTGGACCGCTGGGCAGAACGCCGGCAGGCGGAGGCGCCATGAAGCCACGCGAGTGGATGTTGGTGGGGCTTGTCGCAGTGCTCGCGCTGGCTATCAGCAGTGCCTGGCAGCACTACTGCGCACCGCGGATCGCCGAGGCCGAGGAACAGCAGCAGGCCCGGACCTGGCTCAGCGTGCTGCCATTGGAACGCTACGACAACCAGCCGCTGCGACAGCCACTCTCCCTGCCCGATCCTCAACTGGCCCACAGCCACGTGCAAGCCGGTTATCTCGCCAGCTTGCGCGGACAGCCCAGCGCGGTGGTCCTGCACAGCCGCTTCCAGGGCTACGCGGGGCCGATCGACCTGCTGCTGGCCATCGACCGCGAGGGGCGGCTGATCGCCAGCCGGGTTCTGCGACAACAGGAAACCCCAGGGTTGGGAGCTCGCCTGGCGGAACCGGGCGGCGCTTGGCTACAAGGGTTCGACGGCCGCAGCCAGGGCAATACCCCGGAAGGCGCCTGGGCACTGAAACGTGACAATGGCCAGTTCGACCAGTTGGCAGGTGCCAGCATCACCTCGCGGGCAGTGATCCAGGCCATCCAGGACGCCCTGCGCTACTTCGACGGGCATGCTCAGCTCTGGCTGAAGGGGGACAATGCCCATGAATAGGCCCTGGCTGGTAGCCCTGAGCCTGGCGCCGCTGCTAGGCGCGAGTCAGACGCTGGTGCAGGCGGCCAGCATGGCGTTGCTCAGCGTCGTGGCTATCCTCGTGCACCGGGGCCTGATGACGCCCCTGCGCGGCCGCCTGGGCGGATCCGCCGCCGAGCTCGCCAACCTGCTGCTGGCCGCCGCCGTGGTCACCTGCCAGACCTTGGCCCTGCAGGCCTGGGCCCTGGAACTGCGCCAGGCGCTGGGCATCTACCCGGAATTGCTTGCCATAAGTTGCCTGCTGTTCGAGCAAGGCCTCGCCCCTGCCACCCGCTGGCGTCGGGTGGCGTTGCTGCTCGGCGGCTACTGCGCGCTGTTCCTGCTGCTCGGCGTCAGCCGCGAACTGCTGGCCAACGGCACGCTGCACTTCTCATTCGCTGGCGGGTCGGAGATGACCGGCCTGCGCCTGGCCAGCCTGGCCCCGGGCGCCCTGTTGCTGCTCGGCCTGCTGCTGGCCTTGATCAAACGAGCCTGTCCGAAACAGGCCACCCCAGACCGTGAAGGAAACCGCTGATCGATGAATGCCACCAAACGCCTGGAGATTTTCCGCCGGCTCCATGAAGACAATCCCGAACCCAAGACCGAACTGGCCTACGACTCGCCTTTCGAACTGCTGATTGCCGTGATCCTGTCGGCACAGGCCACCGACGTCGGCGTCAACAAGGCCACGGCCAGGCTGTTCCCGGTGGCCAACACCCCCGCAGCCATTCACGCCCTCGGCGTAGAAGGGCTGTCCGGGTACATCAAGACCATCGGCCTGTACAACAGCAAGGCGAAGAATGTCATCGAAACTTGCCGGATCCTTGTCGAACAGCACGGTGGCCAGGTACCGGAGACCCGCGAAGCTCTGGAGGCCCTGCCCGGGGTCGGGCGCAAGACCGCCAACGTGGTGCTCAACACCGCCTTCCGCCAGCTGACCATGGCGGTGGACACGCATATCTTCCGGGTCAGCAACCGTACCGGCATCGCCCCCGGGAAGAATGTCCTGGACGTGGAGAAGGCCTTGCTCAAGTTCGTGCCCAAGGCTTATCTGCTGGATGCGCATCATTGGCTGATCCTGCACGGACGCTATGTTTGCCAGGCACGCAAACCCCGTTGCGGAAGTTGCCGGATCGAAGACTTGTGCGAATACAAGCACAAGACCTCTGACGATTGATGAAATAGGGAAATCCTGCACAGCTGATTGAAAAAATCTTTTTTACCAGTCTCTGGAATATCGATATAAGGGGCGCCAACGGCCCTCTTGTAACGGAGTGACACATGAGCACTGATAAAGAAGACCTTGATATCGATGATGAATCTCCGGTGGCCGAAGAGTTTGCTGCGGACTCCCCGGCGGAAGCAGCGAAAACCAACCTGAGCAAACGCCGGACCATCGACAATCTGCTGGAAGAACGTCGCCTGCAAAAGCAACTGTCTGATTACGACTTCGATCTTTGAGCCGTTCAGGGCCAGGAAAAACAAAAGCCTCCTTTATCGGAGGCTTTTTGCGTTTCGGCTGCTGCTCAAACCAGGCCGTTGCGCTGCGCCAGTTCGATCAGGTCCACCAGCGAGCGTGCATTGAGTTTGAGTAACAGCCGGGTCTTGTAGGTACTGACCGTCTTGTTGCTGAGAAACATGCCATCGGCGATTTCCTTGTTGGACTTTCCCCGTGCCAGTTGTTGCAACACCATCATTTCCCGCCCCGACAGGCGTCCGACCATGTCCGCCTCACTGGAGCCTCCCAGGTTGGAACGTACCGAGTGCAGGGCCTGGTTGGGGAAGTAGCTGTAGCCGGAGAGTACCGCCTTGATCGCGCTGAGCAACTCGGTGAGGTCCTGCTGCTTGCACACATAACCCGCCGCCCCGGCCTGCATGCAGCGCATGGAGAAATGCCCGGGCGCCTGCGAGGTCAGGACCAGCACCTTGATCACGATGCCGTTGGCCGTGAGCCGGCCAATGACTTCCAGGCCATCCAGTTTCGGAATCCCGATGTCCAGGATGACGATGTCGGGCAGATGCTCGCGTGCCAGTTGCAAGGCGTCCACACCGTTGTCCGTTTCCCCAATCACTTCATAACCATGCCGGTCCATCAGCATGCGCACGGCCAAGCGAATGACCGGATGGTCATCGACGATCAGCACTTTATTCATGGGCAAGATCCATTCTTAAACTATTCGACTTATTAGAAGCCCGCACAATAGCCCACTCAGCCCAAGCAATGCATGAGACTTGCAAGCAACTCTTACACGCTCAGACAGGGACTACAAAAATAAAGGAAAACTCCTACAGAGCACTCCTACGGGCTGTTCTGGTGAAAATCATTGCGCGCCTTGTTTGCATTCAACAAGACCTATCAGGATGCTAGCCGTGCACATCGAAAATATCGCTACGAATAGCGGCTAATTATATGAAGGAAATATCCTTAATAACCCCGAAATAAGTCCGAATGCATTCGTAGATATTCAGATGGATCAACCACTGCGATGGAAATGCTGCCTCATCCAGAGCCATCACCCTGTGCTGACGCAGTCCATTGCGTTGCACACTGCAGGTAAACCCTACCCTTTCCTGCGCGTGACACCACAGCCAGACACCGCGGAACAGAGACCACGCCCATGAGCAGTCCAGAACCCAAGAGCCCCCTGACCATCATCGCCATCTTCGCCGGGATCATCGAAGCCTCGGCACTGGCGTCCCTGCCCTTTCTCGATGAAAGCAGCCAAAGTATCTACACCTGGTTCCTGGTAGGTTTTCCGCCATTTCTTACACTACTGTTCTTCCTCACCCTGAACTTCAATACCAAGAGCCTGTACAGCCCGGATGAGCAAGGCAATGAAGCGGTATCAGCAGATGCAAGTGAGGCTCATACAGCCTTGTCAGAAGAAGATGACAACTTGCACACTTACCCGCCACTTGAACTTTCCGGTTCGCATATAGCGGAACAATCCACGGTGCTCATTTCCGGACCAGGCTCCCAGACATTGCTGGAAGTTGTCGCGTGTCATGTCGTACAGGGAAGCCGGGCTGGCAGCATCGTCCTGCACAACCTGGAACAAGGCACGCGAATCTGCATCGTCACCGAGGTTCGGCAAAATCACTCACCGCCCCGAGGACAAAAAAAAACCCGGCACTGAGTGCCGGGTTTTCCTGTCGCAACGCCGTATCAGAGCGGCGAGCGACCCTTGCTCGCGGCAATACGCATGCGCAGGGCGTTGAGCTTGATGAAGCCGGCGGCGTCAGCCTGATTGTAAGCGCCGCCATCTTCCTCGAAGGTCGCGATGTTGGCGTCGAACAGCGAGTCGTCGGACTTGCGGCCGGTGACGATGACGTTGCCCTTGTACAGCTTCAGGCGCACAACGCCGTTCACGTTGACCTGGGAGGCGTCGATCATCTGTTGCAGCATCAGACGCTCCGGGCTCCACCAGTAGCCGGTGTAGATCAGGCTGGCGTACTTCGGCATCAGCTCATCCTTCAGGTGAGCGACTTCGCGGTCCAGGGTGATCGACTCGATGGCGCGGTGGGCCTTGAGCATGATGGTGCCGCCAGGGGTCTCGTAGCAGCCACGGGACTTCATACCGACGTAACGGTTCTCGACGATGTCCAGGCGACCGATGCCGTTGGCGCCACCGATGCGGTTCAGTTCGGCGAGGACGGTGGCCGGGCTCATCTCGACGCCGTCGATGGCGACGATGTCACCGTTGCGGTAGGTCAGTTCCAGGTAGGTTGCCTGGTCCGGGGCGTTTTCCGGGGAAACACTCCAGCGCCACATGTCTTCCTCGTGCTCGGTCCAGGTATCTTCCAGGACACCGCCTTCGTAGGAGATGTGCAGCAGGTTGGCGTCCATCGAGTACGGCGACTTCTTCTTGCCGTGGCGTTCGATCGGGATGCCGTGCTTCTCGGCGTAGTCCATCAGCTTCTCGCGGGACAGCAGGTCCCACTCGCGCCATGGTGCGATGACCTTGACGCCAGGCTTCAGCGCGTAGGCGCCCAGTTCGAAGCGGACCTGGTCGTTGCCCTTGCCGGTGGCGCCGTGGGAAATGGCGTCGGCGCCGGTTTCGTTGGCGATTTCGATCAGGCGCTTGGCGATCAGCGGACGGGCGATGGAAGTACCCAGCAGGTACTCGCCTTCGTAGACGGTGTTGGCGCGGAACATCGGGAACACGAAGTCTCGGACGAACTCTTCGCGCAGGTCATCGATGTAGATCTCTTTGACGCCCATGGCCTGGGCTTTGGCGCGGGCCGGCTCGACCTCTTCGCCCTGACCCAGATCGGCGGTGAAAGTCACCACTTCACAGTTATAGGTATCCTGCAGCCACTTGAGAATCACCGAAGTATCAAGGCCGCCGGAATACGCCAGTACGACCTTTTTTACGTCCGCCATGCCATCACTCCACGGGGTTGTACGGAAAACCGTAGAGTCTACCATCCCGCCGTGGAATTTACAGTGGGGCGACAGCTTGTGACGACAAAGCGACAGGAACTGTCGTGAGCGCGACGGGCGGTCGCACTCAGGATTTGATCGCGGGTTTTCCTGACTGGGCCTGCGCCGCAGGACTCGCCGGAGCGGCGGAGGGTGCCGGAGTGGCCGCGGGAGCCGGTAGCACCGGCGCGGCCGGTTTCTCCGCAGCGGGCGTTTCCACCGGCGTGACGCGATCGAGTTGGATGTTCACCCGCCGGTTGCGCGCACGATTGGCCGCGGAATTGTTGGCCGCCAGCGGGTAACGCTCGCCGTGGAAGCGCACGACGATGTTCTCTTCCGGCACACCATGGGCCTTGAGGTATTCCTGCACCGCCAGGGCGCGGCGCCGCGACACGTCGCGGTTGGTCAGGCGGTTGCCGCTGTTGTCGGAGTGACCGTCCAGCTCGATGTGGTTGACCGACGGATCGGCCTTGATGAAATCGAGCAGCACATCGAGCCGCGCGCGGGCGTCGGCATCCAGGTCGATGCCATTGCCGGGGAAGCCGACGCGGGTCTGGCGAATCTGGTCGAAGTTCATCGGCAGCAGCTTGGTCGCGCAGGCCTGGTAGTCGGCGTAGGCCTTGTTGAACTTCACCGGCAGCAGGCGCACTTCCATGGTCTGCCCGGCTTCCCCGGCGTAGTTGCGCACCACCGTGCTGCGGCCGTCGAGCAGGCCGTTGATCAGGCGACTGGCCTGGCCCTGGGAACTGTTGAACAGCACGCCGCTGCGCGACATGCGGATCGCGCCGAGGTTGATGTCGCCCCGCCCCGGCTGCCACGGCGCGGCGGCCGCCAGCAGGGTCGCGGAACCCGCGCCGAGCACGTTGCTGGTCGAGCGCAGGCGGAAGGTCGCCTGCTCGCCGGCACGGCGCACGAACTCGCCACTGCCGAAATCGGCGATGGGCTGGATCAGTCGACACTCGAACTGATCGCCTTCGACCTTCCACTCGATATTCTCCACGCGCGTCTGGAACGTGAGCGCGGCGGCCGGAAGGCTGGCGAACAGACTGAGCAGGGCTAGATAACGCTGGCGCACGGGCGGCTCCACAAAATTCTGTCACTTACCTGCAGGCTATCGGACAGCATTGGCAAAACTTGATAGCGAGTGCTCGGAACAGGCTTTTCCGGTAGCATTCGCCCAGAGTTCGAACCGCCTGGAAAGCCCAATGTCCGATCGCCTGACCCTTCTGCGTCCCGATGACTGGCACATCCATCTTCGCGATGGAGCCGTCCTGCCACATACCGTCGGTGACGTGGCGCGCACCTTCGCCCGCGCCATCATCATGCCCAACCTGGTGCCGCCGGTGCGCAACGCCGCCGAAGCCGGCGCCTATCGCCAGCGCATCCTCGATGCCCGCCCGGTCGGCAGCCGTTTCGAGCCGCTGATGGTGCTCTACCTCACCGACCGCACCCAGCCGGAAGACATCCGCGCGGCCAAGGCCAGCGGCTTCGTCTACGCCGCCAAGCTGTACCCGGCCGGTGCCACCACCAACTCGGACTCCGGCGTCACCAGCATCGACAAGATCTTCCCGGCCCTGGAAGCCATGGCCGAAGTCGGCATGCTCCTGCTGGTCCATGGTGAAGTGACCCGCAGCGAAATCGACGTGTTCGACCGCGAGAAACTGTTCATCGACGAGCACCTGCGTCGCGTGGTGGAACGCTTCCCGACCCTGAAAATAGTGTTCGAGCACATCACCACCGCCGATGCCGCACAGTTCGTCAAGGAAGCCCCGGCCAACGTCGGCGCGACCATCACGGCCCAGCACCTGCTGTACAACCGCAACCACATGCTGGTCGGCGGCATCCGCCCGCACTTCTATTGCCTGCCGATCCTCAAGCGCAACACCCACCAGGTCGCCCTGCTCGATGCCGCTACCAGCGGCAACGCCAAGTTCTTCCTCGGCACCGACTCGGCGCCCCATGCCCGTCACGCCAAGGAAGCCGCCTGCGGCTGCGCCGGCTGCTACACCGCCTACGCCGCGATCGAGTTGTACGCCGAGGCCTTCGAGCAACGCAACGCCCTGGACAAGCTGGAAGGTTTCGCGAGCCTGCACGGTCCGGCCTTCTATGGCCTGCCGGCGAACACCGACACCATCACCCTGGTCCGCGAAGAGTGGACAGCCCCGGACAGCCTGCCGTTCGGCGAAAACATCGTGGTCCCGCTGCGCGCCGGTGAAAAACTGCGCTGGCGCCTGCTGGAGGAAAGCAAGTGAGTGACGATCAGTTCGACGACGACCAGGAAGGTCTTGGCGGCGGCGGCCCGCGCCACCCGATGGCAGCGCGCTTCCGTGGCTACCTGCCAGTGGTGGTGGATGTCGAGACAGGCGGCTTCAACAGCGCTACCGACGCCCTGCTGGAGATCGCCGCGGTCACCATCGGCATGGACGAGAAGGGCTTCCTGTTCCCGGAACACACCTACTTCTTCCGCGTCGAGCCGTTCGAGGGTGCCAACATCGAACAGGCGGCCCTGGAGTTCACCGGGATCAAGCTCGATCATCCGCTGCGCATGGCCGTCAGCGAGGAAGCGGCACTGACCGACATCTTCCGCGGCGTGCGCAAGGCGCTGAAGGCCAACGGCTGCAAGCGGGCGATCCTGGTCGGCCACAACAGCAGCTTCGACCTCGGCTTCCTCAATGCCGCAGTGGCGCGCAACGACCTTAAGCGCAATCCGTTCCACCCGTTCTCCAGCTTCGACACTGCCACCCTGGCCGGTCTTGCCTATGGCCAGACCGTGCTGGCGCGGGCCTGCCAGAGCGCCGACATCGACTTCGACGGACGCGAGGCGCATTCCGCCCGCTACGACACGGAGAAGACCGCCGAGCTGTTCTGCGGCATCGTCAACCGCTGGAAGGAAATGGGCGGCTGGCACGATTTCGACGACTGAGATCGTTGTTCAGCGCATAAAAAAACCGGCCACCAGGGCCGGTTTTTTTGTATCTGGCGAAATTACAGCTTGCCAGCGTTCTCGCTCAGGTAGGCAGCAACGCCTTCTGGCGAAGCGGTCATGCCCTTGTCGCCTTTCTTCCAGTTGGCAGGGCAGACTTCGCCGTGCTCTTCGTGGAATTGCAGGGCGTCGACCAGACGCAGCAGCTCGTCCATGTTGCGGCCCAGCGGCAGGTCGTTGACGATCTGCGAACGGACGACGCCGTTGGTGTCGATCAGGAACGCGCCACGGAAGGCGACACCGCCTTCGGACTCAACGTCGTAGGCCTTGCAGATCTCGTGGGAGATGTCGGCGGCCAGGGTGTACTGGACCGGGCCGATACCGCCGTTGTTGACCGGGGTGTTGCGCCAGGCGTTGTGGGTGAAGTGCGAGTCGATCGAAACGCCGATGACTTCGACGTTGCGAGCCTTGAACTCGGGAATGCGATGGTCCAGGGCGATCAGCTCGGACGGGCAGACAAAGGTGAAGTCCAGTGGGTAGAAGAACACCAGGCCGTACTTGCCCTTGATAGCCGAAGCCAGGTTGAAGCTGTCGACGATTTCGCCGTTGCCCAGTACGGCGGCGACGGTGAAGTCCGGGGCTTTTTTGCCAACGAGCACGCTCATTCGATATCTCCTGATGGTGTTTGAAACTGACTACGCAGCCGGCCGAAGCCGTCTGACACGGGTTGAGCATCATACACGGCCCTGCGCGGGACGCCGAGTCATGGCGATTCGACTGCTTTTCCTACCGGCGGTCGCTCTGCCACGCACATTACAGAAAGTCCTTTGACAAGCATTCTCATTACCATTAGGCTTCACTGCATTCGAGCCTAACGCCCTGATGGTTTTCTTCTATGTATGTGTGTCTTTGTGTTGGTGTAACCGACGGACAGATCCGCGACGCGATCTATGAAGGATGCTGTAGCTACAAGGAAGTCCGCGCAGCCACCAATGTGGCAAGCCAGTGTGGCAAATGTGCGTGCGTTGCCAAGCAGGTGGTCCGCGAGACCCTCGCCGAAATCCAGATCAGCCAGGCAGCCGCCCTGCCCTACCCGGTGGAATTTACCGCCGCGTGAAAAATTAATTTTCCCCCATTCTGAAGAACCGGACCTCGTGTCCGGTTTTTTTATGCCCTGAATTCAACTAGTTAGCTATAAAACGCGGACTAAAAACATTCTTATTCCGATTAATTTTTACTTACTATTCAATAACTTAGGTTTGACAGCCAAAGTTGCCAGGCTCAAACTTCCGCTCATTGACACTCCAAGCAGGGCGGGACCCCATCATGAAAGGCGACGTAAGCGTCATCCAGCATCTCAACAAGATCCTCGGAAACGAGCTGGTCGCGATCAACCAATATTTCCTGCATGCCCGCATGTACGAAGACTGGGGTCTGGATAAGCTGGGCAAGCACGAATACAAAGAATCCATCGACGAGATGAAGCACGCTGACAAACTGATCAAGCGCATTCTCTTCCTCGAAGGCATTCCCAACGTCCAGGACCTGGGCAAGCTGCTGATCGGCGAGCACACCCGTGAAATGCTCGAATGCGACCTGAAGATCGAGCAGAAAGGCCTGATCGACCTGAAAGCCGCCATCGCCCACTGCGAGACCGTTGGCGACTTCGGCAGCCGCGAACTGCTGGAAGACATCCTTGAGTCCGAGGAAGAGCACATCGACTGGCTGGAAACCCAGCTGGGCCTGATCGACAAGGTCGGCCTGGAGAACTACCTGCAATCGCAGATGGGTGACGGCGAGTAAAAGCCGCAAGCTTCACGCTGGAAGTGGCAAGAAAAGAGCAGTGGCCTATCGCCGCTGCTTTTTTTTGCCCTTTTTTCGGGTTTGCGCGGGCCTTCTAGAAAGCGATCATTCCGGCAAGAATGAAAAAGCCCCGCATTCGCGGGGCTCTTCGTCAACAGCAGGCAATCAGGCTTCGGCAGCCTTGGCCGCAGCTTCCTTGATCAGGGTCTGCAGTTCGCCGTTCTGGAACATCTCGGTCATGATGTCGCTGCCGCCGACCAGTTCGCCAGCCACCCACAGTTGCGGGAAGGTCGGCCAGTTGGCGTACTTCGGCAGGTTGGCGCGGATTTCCGGGTTCTGCAGGATGTCGACGTATGCGAACTTCTCGCCACAACCCATCACGCATTGCGCCGCCTTGGCGGAAAAGCCGCACTGCGGGGCATTCGGCGAACCTTTCATGTAAAGCAGAATGGTGTTGTTGGCGATCTGCTCTTTGATTGTTTCAATGATATCCATGAAGCACCTCGGCTGAACTTTCCGACCTGGTTTGTCGGCACGGTGGCGCATTGTATCGGAAAGCCGAGCAGGACGCTCGGCCTTGCCGACAATCAAGCGGCCACCACCTCAACCGGCACCCCGTTGAGCACCGCATTGCCGGACAGCGCATCGATCAGGCGGTCGTCGGTCAGGTCATTGGCACTGGCCCCGGACTGCGCACTGGCGATGTCCAGCAGCACGCCTGGACGGGCATGCCCGAAACCATGGGGCAGGCTGACCACCCCGGGCATCATGTCGGTACTGGCCTGCACCTCCACTTCGACGCTGCCCACCCGCGAGGTCACCCGCACCCGCTGGCCATCCAGCAACTGCCGGCCGGCGAGATCCTGTGGGTGCATCAGCAACTGATGGCGCGGCTTGCCCTTCACCAGGCGATGGAAGTTGTGCATCCAGGAATTGTTGCTGCGCACGTGGCGGCGACCGATCAGCAGCAGTTGCGCGGCACTCGGCGGCTGTTGCGCGGCAAAGCGCTGCAGGTCGGCGAGCAACGCGGCGGGCGCTGCCTCGATGGCCTTGCTCTCGGTCTTCAGGCGCCCCGCCAGGTTCGGCTGCAAGGGGCCCAGGTCGATGCCGTGGGGATGCTGGTCGAGGGTCTTCAGTGACAGATCGAACGGAGAACCTTCACCATAGCGCCCGCCGCGCAGGCCGAGGTCGATCATCTTCGCCGGCGGTATCGTCGGCTTGAGCGGCTTGTCGGCAATGCGCGCGAAGGCCTCCGCCAGGCCGACGAAAATCTCCCAGTCATGCAAGGCACCCTGCGGCTTGGGCAGGATGGCACGGTTGAAACGACTGACATTGCGCACCGCGAACAGGTTGAACGTGGTGTCGTAATGATCGTTCTCCAGCGCCGAGGTGGAAGGCAGGATCAGGTCGGCATAGCGCGTGGTTTCATTGATGTACAGGTCGACGCTGAGCATGAACTCCAGGCCGTCCAGCGCCTGCTCCAGCTGCCGTCCGTTGGGCGTGGACAGTGCCGGGTTGCCGGCCACCGTGACCAGGGCGCGAACCTGGCCCTCGCCCTCGACGAGCATTTCCTCGGCCAGGGCCGCCACCGGCAATTCGCCGCCGTACTCCGGCAAGCCGGAAACCCGGCTCTGCCAGACGTTGAAGTGACCGCCGCTGGTGGTCGCCACCAGGTCCACTGCCGGTTCGGTGCACAGCGCGCCACCGACACGGTCGAGATTTCCGCTGACCAGGTTGATCAGTTGCACCAGCCACTGGCACAGGGTACCGAAGGCCTGGGTGGAGACACCCATGCGGCCATAGCACACGGCCTTGTCGGCGGCGGCGAAGTCCCGCGCCAGCTGGCGGATCAGGCCCGCCTCGATGCCGCAGAGCAGGCTCATGACTTCCGCGGTGAACGGCTGCAATGCCGTGCGCACCTCGTCCAGGCCATTGACCGGCAAATGACTGGCACGGCCCAGGCCTTCCTCGAACAGCGTGTTGAGCACCCCGCAGAGCAGCGCGGCATCACCGCCCGGACGCACGAACAGGTGCTGGTCGGCCATGGCCGCGGTCTCGCTGCGCCGCGGATCGACCACCACCAGCTTGCCACCGCGAGCCTGCAGGGCCTTGAGGCGCTTCTCCACGTCCGGCACGGTCATGATGCTGCCGTTGGACGCCAGAGGGTTGCCGCCGAGTATCAGCATGAAGTCGGTGTGGTCGATGTCGGGGATCGGCAGCAGCAAGCCGTGGCCATACATCAGGTAGCTGCTCAGGTGATGGGGCAACTGGTCGACGGACGTCGCGGAAAAACGGTTGCGGGTTTTCAGCAGGCCCAGGAAGTAGTTGCTGTGGGTCATCAGCCCGTAGTTGTGCACGCTGGGATTGCCCTGGTACACCGCCACGGCGTTCTGCCCGTGACGCTGCTGGATCTCGTGCAGTTTGCGCGCCGCCAGCTCGAAGGCTTCGTCCCAGGGGATCGGCAGCCATTGCTCGCCAACCCGCACGACCGGGCCACGCAGGCGGTTGGGGTCGTTCTGGATATCCTGCAGCGCCACCGCCTTGGGGCAGATATGGCCACGGCTGAAGCTGTCCTGCGGGTCGCCCTTGATCGAGGCGATGCGCGAGATGCCGCCCTCGTCGGTATCGAGTTCGAAGGTCAGGCCGCAAATGGCCTCGCACAGGTGACAGGCTCGGTGATGCACGGTCTTGGTCATGGCCGCCTCTTGTTCTGCGAATCGGGGGGAGTGCCGTCCCCGACTATGGCCCCGGCCCGGACGTGTCGCCAGCGATCTTCGTCGCGTGAATCCTGCGGCATCAGCTTGGACGATGGTTCCAGATACCCTAGAAAGCCCCGCCCGTCGATTGCAAAGGCCGTCGCGGGCAGTGTACAAAGGTCGCTTGCTCTGTCGAAAAGGCAGACCGACGGCACAGCCGCCGCCCTCGCTGGCGCAGGCCTGCCGGCGAAAGGTCGCAAAGCGACCTCCACTGCGCCAGCGGCGTCACGGCGCAACCCCACTTGGTAAGACGCGACATTTAATTATAGTATTGCGCCTTCCCCTATTTCGTCGCCCCGTGCGGCTTACGCCGCAGGTCTCATCCGTGTTTCCGAAAAACCGGTGGTTGCTGATCTGCGGTCTGTTGCAAAAAGGTAGTCAATGATGAGCGCTAGGCACTTTCTCTCCCTGATGGATTTCACCGCCGAAGAACTGGTCAGTGTGATCCGCCGAGGGATCGAGCTGAAAGACCTGCGTAACCGCGGCGTACTCTTCGAGCCCCTGAAGAACCGCGTGCTGGGCATGATCTTCGAGAAATCCTCGACCCGCACCCGGCTGTCCTTCGAAGCCGGCATGATCCAGCTCGGCGGCCAGGCGATCTTCCTCTCCCCGCGCGACACCCAGCTGGGCCGCGGCGAGCCGATCGGCGACTGCGCCATCGTCATGTCGCGCATGCTCGATGCGGTGATGATCCGTACCTTCGCCCACAGCACCCTGACCGAGTTCGCGGCCAATTCCCGCGTGCCGGTGATCAACGGCCTGTCCGACGACCTGCACCCGTGCCAACTGCTGGCCGACATGCAGACCTTCCTCGAACACCGTGGCTCGATCCAGGGCAAGACCGTGGCCTGGATCGGCGATGGCAACAACATGTGCAACAGCTATATAGAAGCGGCCATCCAGTTCGACTTCCAGCTGCGCGTCGCCTGCCCGGAAGGCTACGAGCCGAACGCGAAGTTCGTCGCCCAGGCTGGTGACCGCGTGCAGATCGTCCGCGATCCGAAGGACGCGGTACGCGATGCCCATCTGATCAGCACCGACGTCTGGACCTCCATGGGCCAGGAAGAGGAAACCGCGCGGCGCCTGGAGCGTTTCGCCCCCTACCAGGTGACCCGCGAGCTGCTTGACCTGGCCGCCCCCGATGCCCTGTTCATGCACTGCCTGCCTGCCCACCGCGGCGAGGAAATCAGCATGGACCTGCTCGACGACCCACGCTCGGTCGCCTGGGACCAGGCAGAAAACCGCCTGCATGCCCAGAAGGCACTTCTCGAATTCCTTGTTGAACCGGCCTACCACCACGCATGAGTCATTCCCTGCTGCTCAACCTGCGCAACCTCGCCTGCGGTTATGGCGAGGCGCGCATCGTCCAGAACCTCAACCTGCACCTCAATGCCGGCGACATCGGTTGCCTGCTGGGGTCGTCGGGCTGCGGCAAGACCACCACCCTGCGCGCCATCGCCGGCTTCGAGCCGGTACATGACGGCGAGATCACGCTGGCCGGCGAAGTGATTTCCAGGGCCGGGTTCACCCTGGCCCCGGAAAAGCGCCGTATCGGCATGGTGTTCCAGGACTACGCGCTGTTCCCCCACCTGACGGTGGCGGAAAACATCGCCTTCGGCCTCGGCAAGCACCCGCGCAAGCAGGACGTGGTCAAGGACATGCTGGCGCTGGTCAAGCTCGACGGCCTCGGCGGGCGCTACCCGCACGAGCTGTCCGGCGGCCAGCAGCAGCGCGTGGCCCTGGCGCGCGCCCTGGCCCCCGAGCCGCAGTTGCTGCTGCTCGACGAACCCTTCTCCAACCTCGACGTGGAACTGCGCCGACGCCTCAGCCATGAGGTCCGCGACATCCTCAAGAGCCGCGGCACCAGCGCGATCCTGGTCACCCACGACCAGGAAGAGGCCTTCGCCGTAAGCGATCATGTCGGCGTGTTCAAGGAAGGCCGCCTGGAACAATGGGATACTCCCTACAACCTCTACCACGAGCCTGCGACGCCCTTCGTGGCCAGCTTCGTCGGCCAGGGCTACTTCATCCGCGGCCAGTTGCTCAGCCCGGATACGGTGCAGACCGAACTCGGTGAGCTACGCGGCAATCGCGCCTATAGCTTGCCGGTAGGCGGTGCGGTGGATGTGCTGCTGCGTCCCGACGATATCGTGCATGCCGCCGACAGCGCGCTCAGCGCGCGGGTCAGCGGCAAGAGCTTCCAGGGTGCTTCGACCCTGTATCGCCTGCAACTGGCGACCGGTACCCAGCTTGAGGCGATCTTCCCCAGCCACCTGGACTACCAGGTCGGCCAGGATGTGGGGATCGCGGTGTCGGCGGATCACCTGGTGCTGTTCGCGGCATCTGGTAGTGTCGAGGCAAGGCTGCCCTGACAGGCCCTATGTGGGCGGATTGATCCGCCCACACTGACGTTCGCCTACTCCCGCCCGATATCGGCAAACTGTCCCTGTGTATGCTCCGCCAACACCCCCGCCGCCAACTCCACTTCCAGCCCCCGCCGCCCGGCGCTTACATGGATCGTCTCGAACGCCTGTGAGGACTGATCGATAAATGTCCTCAGACGCTTCTTCTGCCCCAGTGGGCTGATTCCACCCACCAGGTAGCCCGTGGAACGCTGGGCAGCTGCCGGGTCCGCCATCTCGCATTTCTTCGCCCCCGCCGCCTGGGCCAGCGCCTTCAGGTCCAGAGTGCCGACCACCGGCACCACCGCCACCAGCAACTCGCCCTTCTCCGTCGCCGCCAGCAGGGTCTTGAACACCTGCTTCGGATTCAGGTTGAGCTTTTCCGCAGCCTCAAGGCCGTAGGACGCGGCTTTGGGGTCGTGTTCATAACTATGGATGCGATGTTCGGCGCGAACTTTCTTCAACAGGTCCAAGGCAGGGGTCATGCGGGGCTCCAACAACTGTGTTCGGTTTCCGTTCGCTGGCTACTGTAGGGCAAATCCTAGCCCGCAACCATTGCCTTGTAGGACAGGACGAGACGGTATGTGGGCCATCGGTCAATTTGTGGATGATGGTTCGCTTTCGACCTTTGACATAAGCGTTTCTTGTCTATATTTTTTCGAATCTGAATATAGCGATGCCCTTATAAGGTGCATCCACACCGTCCACCTGGCCGAAATGGGGATTTCTGCCGGGTTTCTGTCGAGCGCTGACAGCGCCTCACAACAACAAGAACCGAGGTAATCGAATGACGAACGCTCTGCAACAACCGACGTTGTCCAGCCAATGCATGGCCGAGTTCTTCGGCACGGCCCTGCTGATCTTCTTCGGCACGGGTTGCGTCGCCGCGCTCAAGGTCGCGGGTGCCAGCTTCGGGCTATGGGAAATCAGCATCATCTGGGGGGTCGGCGTGAGCATGGCGATCTACCTGACCGCCGGAATCTCCGGCGCGCACCTGAACCCGGCCGTAAGCATCGCCCTGTGCATCTTCGCCGGCTTCGAGAAAGCCAGGCTGCCGTTCTACATCCTCGCCCAGGTCGCCGGCGCCTTCTGCGGTGCGGCGCTCGTCTACGCGCTGTACAGCAGCCTGTTCTTCGATTACGAACAGACCCACGCCATGGTCCGCGGCAGCCAGGCCAGCCTGGAACTGGCCTCGGTGTTCTCCACCTATCCGCACCCGGCGCTGTCCACCGGCCAGGCGTTCCTCGTCGAAGTGATCATCACCGCCATCCTGATGGCCGTGATCATGGCCTTGACCGACGACAACAACGGCCTGCCCCGCGGCCCCCTGGCGCCTCTGCTGATCGGCCTGCTGATCGCGGTGATCGGCAGCGCCATGGGCCCGCTGACCGGCTTCGCAATGAACCCTGCGCGGGATTTCGGGCCCAAGCTGATGACCTTCCTCGCAGGCTGGGGCGAAGTGGCCTTTACCGGCGGTCGTGACATTCCCTACTTCCTCGTTCCGGTTTTCGCGCCGATCATGGGAGCCAGCATCGGTGCCGCCCTGTACCGTGGCGTCTTCGCCCGCAGCCTGCCCAATGCCGCCGCGACCAGCGCACAAACCGACGACAACGCTCAGGGCAAGACCCAGACGTCCTGATCCGAACGCGGATCGCCAAGCCCTGACCTCTACCTCTTTCACTGCAAGGCCAACGACATGACAGACCTTCAGAACAAGAACTACATCATTGCCCTCGACCAGGGCACGACCAGTTCGCGGGCCATCATCTTCGACCGTGACGCAAACGTTGTCGGTACCTCCCAGCGCGAGTTCGCCCAGCACTATCCGCAAGCCGGCTGGGTCGAGCACGACCCGATGGAAATCTTCGCCACCCAGAGCGCGACCATGGTCGAGGCCCTGGCCCAGGCAGGCATCAGTCACGACCAGGTGGCTGCCATCGGCATCACCAACCAGCGTGAAACCACGGTGGTGTGGGACAAGGAAACCGGGCGTCCGGTGTACAACGCCATCGTCTGGCAGTGCCGCCGCAGCACCGAGATCTGCGAGCAGCTCAAGCGCGACGGGCTGCAGGACTACATCCGCGAGACCACCGGCCTGGTCACCGACCCGTACTTCTCCGGGACCAAGCTGAAGTGGATCCTCGACAACGTCGACGGCGTGCGCGAGCGCGCCGAACGTGGGGAACTGCTGTTCGGCACCATCGATACCTGGCTGATCTGGAAGTTCTCCGGCGGCAAGGTGCATGTCACCGACTACACCAACGCCTCGCGGACCATGCTGTTCAACATCCACACCCTGCAATGGGATGACAGGATGCTCGAGGTCCTGGGCATTCCCAAGCAGATGCTGCCGCCGGTGCGCCCGTCCTCGGAGATCTACGGCCATACCAAGAGCAACATCGCCATCGCCGGTATCGCCGGCGACCAGCAGGCTGCCCTGTTCGGCCAGATGTGCGTGGAGCCGGGCCAGGCCAAGAATACCTATGGCACCGGCTGCTTCCTGCTGATGAACACCGGCGAGAAAGCCGTGCAGTCGTCCCACGGCCTGCTCACCACCATCGCCTGTGGTCCGCGTGGCGAAGTGGCCTACGCGCTGGAAGGTGCGGTGTTCAACGGCGGTTCCACCGTGCAGTGGCTGCGCGACGAACTGAAGATCGTCAACGACGCCCATGACACCGAATACTTCGCCAGCAAGGTCAAGGACAGCAACGGCGTGTACCTGGTGCCGGCCTTCACCGGTCTCGGCGCGCCCTACTGGGACCCGTATGCCCGCGGCGCACTGTTCGGCCTGACCCGCGGAGTCAAAGTCGACCACATCATCCGTGCCGCCCTGGAATCCATCGCCTACCAGACCCGCGATGTCCTCGACGCCATGCAGCAGGACTGCGGTCAGCGCCTCAGCGCCCTGCGCGTGGATGGCGGCGCGGTGGCCAACAACTTCCTCATGCAGTTCCAGGCGGACATCCTCGGCACCTGCGTCGAGCGTCCGCAGATGCGCGAGACCACCGCCCTCGGCGCCGCCTACCTGGCGGGCCTGGCCTGCGGTTTCTGGAGCGGCCTGGACGAGCTGCGCGGCAAGGCACTGATCGAGCGCGAATTCACGCCGCAGCTGGATGAGGCGGCGAAAGAGAAGCTGTACAGCGGCTGGCTCAAGGCCGTCGACCGCACCCGCGACTGGGAGCCTCACGAGGAGTAACGTTTCAGCGGCCTGGCGCAGCCCTTCCCGTTCGTGGACGGCTGCGCCAAAGGCCATGCCGGTGCCGCCCTCAGGCTGGTCCGACGCCCCTTCCTCCGGCATCATTGCAGCATTTTTCGGCCGCCCCATAGGACGCCCATGAATCTGCCTCCCCGCCAACAACAAATTCTCGAACTGGTCCGTGAGCGCGGCTACGTCAGTATCGAGGAGATGGCGCAGTTGTTCGTCGTCACCCCGCAAACCATTCGCCGCGACATCAACCAGCTCGCCGAGGTCAACCTGCTGCGCCGTTATCACGGTGGCGCCGCCTACGACTCCAGCATCGAGAACACCGCCTACGCCATGCGCGCCGACCAGATGCGCGACGAGAAGCAGCGCATCGCCGAGGCCGTGGCCCGGCAGATCCCCGACCATGCCTCGCTGTTCATCAACATCGGCACCACCACCGAATCCATTGCCCGCGCCCTGCTCAACCACAGCCACCTGAAGATCATCACCAACAACCTGCACGTGGCCTCTATCCTCAGCGCCAAGGATGATTTCGAAGTGCTGCTGGCCGGCGGCAACGTGCGCCGCGACGGCGGCGTGGTCGGCCAGGCCAGTGTCGACTTCATCAACCAGTTCAAGGTCGACTTCGCCCTGGTCGGCATCAGTGGCATCGACGAGGATGGCAGCCTGCTGGACTTCGACTACCAGGAAGTGCGGGTGTCCCAGGCGATCATCGCCAACGCGCGCCAGGTGATTCTCGCTGCCGACTCCAGCAAGTTCGGGCGCAACGCCATGGTGCGCCTGGGTTCCATCAGCCTGATCGACTGCCTGGTGACCGACCAGGCTCCGGTCGCTGCACTGACCCAACTGCTCAACCAATACAAGATTCGCCTCGAAGTGGTCTGACCCTGACCCAGCCGCCAGCGCAAGGCTGGCGGCGTGAATGTTCGGAATTCTTCATTTGTTTGTAACTGGATCAGTATTTTCTATGGAAAGTCGCTGGCCGCCGCCGTTTTGTTGAGCTACCATTTTCGAATACGAACATCCATGTTCAAAAAAGATATCAAAACGACCTTCGAGAGGCCTTGCCGTGTCCCCATCCAGCACTCCCGTCCTTGCCGAAATCTATGACGTCGCCGTCATCGGTGGCGGTATCAATGGTGTCGGCATCGCCGCCGATGCGGCCGGACGCGGCCTCTCTGTGTTCCTTTGCGAAAAGGACGACCTCGCCAGCCACACCTCGTCGGCCAGCAGCAAGCTGATCCACGGCGGCCTGCGCTACCTCGAACACTACGAATTCCGCCTGGTCCGCGAAGCCCTGGCCGAGCGCGAAGTGCTGCTGGCCAAGGCCCCGCACATCGTCAAGCCGATGCGCTTCGTCCTGCCGCACCGCCCGCACCTGCGCCCGGCGTGGATGATCCGTGCCGGCCTGTTCCTCTACGACAACCTGGGCAAGCGCAAGCAGCTCGGTGCGTCGCGCAGCCTGCGCTTCGGCCCGGACAATCCGCTCAAGCCGGAAATCACCCGCGGTTTCGAATACGCCGACTGTGCGGTGGACGACGCCCGCCTGGTGGTGCTCAACGCCATGGCCGCCCGTGAGCGTGGCGCGCATATCCTCACCCGCACCCGCTGCATCAGCGCCCGCCGCGACGGCAAGCTGTGGAACGTGCAGGTCGAGCGCGCCGACGGCAGCCAGCACAGCATCCAGGCCCGCTCGCTGGTCAACGCTGCCGGTCCCTGGGTGGCGAAGTTCATCAAGGACGACCTCAAGCTCGACGCGCCCTACGGCATCCGTCTGATCCAGGGCAGCCACCTGATCGTGCCGAAGCTGTACGAGGGCGAGCACGCCTACATCCTGCAGAACGAAGACCAGCGCATCGTCTTCTGCATTCCGTACCTGGAACGCTTCACCCTGATCGGCACCACCGACCGCGAATACAGCGGCGACCCGGCCCAGGTGGCGATCACCGAGCAAGAGACCGACTACCTGCTCAAGGTGGTCAACCAGCACTTCAAGCATCGCCTCAACCGCGACGACATTCTCCACACCTATTCCGGCGTGCGTCCGCTGTGCAACGACGAGTCGGACAACCCCTCGGCCGTGACCCGCGACTACACCCTGGCGCTCTCCTCGGAAGCCGGCCAGGCGCCGCTGCTGTCGGTGTTCGGCGGCAAGCTGACCACCTACCGCAAGCTCGCCGAATCGGCCATGGCCGAACTGGCGCCGTGGTTCACCCAGATGACCGGCAGCTGGACCGCCAGTGCGCCGCTGCCGGGTGGTGAAGGCATGAGCACGGCGCAGGCCCTGTGCGACGAGATCCTGGCCCGGCATGGCTGGCTGCCGAGCGCGCTGGCCAAGCGTTGGGCGCTGACCTATGGCAGCCGTACCTGGCGCCTGCTCGAAGGCGTGCAGGGTCCGGACGACCTGGGCGAGGCCATGGGTGGCGGGTTGTTCAGCCGCGAAGTGGATTACCTGTGCCGCGAGGAATGGGCGGTGTCGGCGGATGACATCCTCTGGCGGCGGAGCAAATTGGGGCTGTTCCTCAGCGAGGCGGAGCAGCAGGTGCTGCGCGCCTACCTGCAACGCAAGGAGCTGAGCCGCGCGGCCTGATCCGGAATCGGGTCGCCTCCATCGCTGGCAAGCCAGCTCCCACAGGGATTGCATGTATCGGGCCCTTTGGGAGCTGGCTTGCCAGCGATGAGACGTTAAAGAAAAGCAGCGCCGCACCAGTCATTCGGTTTTCCGAACAGCGAACCATGCCATTATTCGGCCACCCGACCGAACCTCTCTGCAATCCTTCCGTCAAAACCTTGTGCTACCCCTGTACTACGGGCATTCGTGATCGAAATCACAGCCTGGCACGACTCATGCTCTACACTCAGAACCCGGATGCGCCGGTGCCGAAAAGCACGGGCTCGCTGAACGAACGGCCGACCAACGGCCTCATAAAAAAAACAAACACACCTCGAGGAACATTCGATGCGTATCGTTCGTCATCTGTTGGGCGCCGCCATCGCGGCCGCCGTGATCGCTTCCCCGGCCATGGCCGAAGAACTGACCGGCACCCTGAAGAAGATCAAGGACTCGGGCACCATCACCCTGGGCCACCGTGACTCCTCCATTCCGTTCTCCTACTTCGCCGATGCGTCGGGCAAACCGGTCGGTTACTCCCACGACATCCAGGTCGCGGTGGTCGAGGCCCTGAAAAAGGACCTGGCCCTGCCGAACCTGAACGTCAAGTACAACCTCGTCACCTCGCAGACCCGTATCCCGCTGGTGCAGAACGGCACCGTCGACCTGGAGTGCGGTTCCACCACCAACAACGTCGAGCGCCAGCAACAGGTCGGCTTCTCGGTGGGCATCTTCGAAGTCGGTACCCGCCTGCTGACCAAGGTCAAGGACGGCCAGCCGCAATACAAGGACTTCCCGGACCTGGCCGGCAAGAACGTGGTGACCACCGCCGGTACCACCTCCGAGCGCCTGCTCAAGGCGATGAACGCCGACAAGCAGATGAAGATGAACGTGATCTCCGCCAAGGACCACGGCGAATCCTTCCAGATGCTCGAATCCGGTCGCGCCGTGGCCTTCATGATGGACGACGCCCTGCTCGCCGGCGAAATGGCCAAGGCCAAGAAGCCCGCCGACTGGGTCATCACCGGTACCCCGCAGTCCTACGAGATCTACGGCTGCATGGTGCGCAAGGACGATCCGGCGTTCAAGAAAGCCGTGGATGACGCCATCGTCGCCCTGTACAAGTCCGGCGAGATCAACAAGATCTACGACAAGTGGTTCCTCCAGCCAGTGCCGCCAAAAGGCCTGAACCTGCAGTTCCCGATGAGCGACGAACTGAAGAAGCTGATCGCCGAGCCGACCGACAAGGCTGCGGACGAAAAGAAGTCCTGAACCCCACCTAGTTAGTGTCTAACCTTTCATCCGAGGGCGCGCGCGCCCCCGGATGCTCGAAGGTGCCCGTGAAACAACTATCCGAGGGGAGACCCCGATGAATTACAACTGGGACTGGGGCGTATTCTTCAAGTCCACCGGCGTGGGCGACGAAACCTATCTGGACTGGTACATCACCGGCCTGGGCTGGACCATCGCCATTGCCATCGCCGCCTGGATCATCGCCTTGCTGCTGGGCTCCGTGCTCGGCGTGATGCGCACCGTGCCGAACCGCGTGGTATCGGGTATCGCCACCTGCTACGTGGAACTCTTCCGTAACGTACCGCTGCTGGTGCAGCTGTTCATCTGGTACTTCCTGGTCCCCGACCTGCTGCCCGAAAGCCTGCAGGAGTGGTTCAAGCAAGACCTCAACCCGACCACCTCGGCGCTGATCAGCGTGGTCATCTGCCTCGGCCTGTTCACCGCCGCCCGCGTCTGCGAGCAGGTGCGCACCGGTATCCAGGCACTGCCCCGCGGCCAGGAAGCCGCCGCCCGCGCCATGGGCTTCAGCCTGCCGCAGATCTACCGCAACGTGCTGCTGCCCCAGGCCTACCGGATCATCATTCCGCCGCTGACTTCGGAGTTCCTCAACGTCTTCAAGAACTCCTCCGTGGCCTCGCTGATCGGCCTGATGGAACTGCTCGCGCAGACCAAGCAGACCGCCGAGTTCTCCGCCAACCTGTTCGAAGCCTTCACCCTGGCGACGCTGATCTACTTCACCCTGAACATGGGCCTGATGCTGCTCATGCGCATGGTCGAGAAGAAGGTCGCGGTACCGGGCCTGATCTCCGTGGGAGGTAAATGATGGAAATGGACTTCAGCGGCATCGTTCCCGCCCTGCCAGGCCTGTGGAACGGCATGGTCATGACCCTCAAGCTGATGGTCATGGGCGTCATCGGTGGTATCGCGCTGGGCACCGTCCTGGCCCTGATGCGCCTGTCGTCGAGCAAGTTGCTGTCGCGACTGGCCGGCGCCTACGTCAACTACTTCCGCTCCATCCCGCTGCTGCTGGTGATCACCTGGTTCTACCTGGCGGTGCCCTTCGTGCTGCGCTGGATCACCGGCGAGGACACCCCCGTCGGCGCCTTCACCTCCTGCGTCGTGGCCTTCATGATGTTCGAGGCGGCCTACTTCTGCGAGATCGTCCGTGCCGGCGTGCAGTCGATCTCCAAGGGCCAGATGGGCGCGGCGCAGGCCCTGGGCATGACCTACGGCCAGACCATGCGCCTGATCATCCTGCCCCAGGCGTTCCGCAAGATGACCCCGCTGCTGCTGCAGCAGAGCATCATCCTGTTCCAGGACACCTCGCTGGTCTACACCGTCGGCCTCGTGGACTTCCTCAACTCGGCCCGCGCCAGCGGCGACATCATCGGACGCTCCAACGAGTTCCTGGTCTTCGCCGGCGCCGTCTACTTCGTCATCAGCTTCTCCGCTTCCTTCCTGGTCAAGCGTCTGCAGAAAAGGATAACCGTATGATTTCCATCAAGAACGTCAACAAGTGGTACGGCGATTTCCAGGTACTGACCGACTGCAACACCGAGGTCAAGAAGGGTGAAGTGGTGGTAGTCTGCGGCCCGTCCGGCTCGGGCAAGTCCACCCTGATCAAGTGCGTGAACGCCCTGGAGCCCTTCCAGAAGGGCGACATCATCGTCGACGGCACCTCGATCGCCGATCCGAAGACCAACCTGCCCAAGCTGCGCTCCCGGGTCGGCATGGTGTTCCAGCACTTCGAGCTGTTCCCGCACCTGAGCATCACCGAGAACCTGACCATCGCCCAGCGCAAGGTGCTCGGCCGCAGCGAGGCGGAAGCGACCAAGAAGGGCCTGGCCCTGCTCGACCGCGTCGGCCTCGGTGCCCACGCCAAGAAGCACCCCGGCCAGCTCTCCGGCGGCCAGCAGCAGCGCGTGGCCATCGCACGCGCGCTGTCGATGGACCCGATCGTCATGCTGTTCGACGAACCGACCTCGGCACTGGACCCGGAAATGGTCAACGAAGTACTGGACGTGATGGTCGAGTTGGCCAACGAAGGCATGACCATGATGTGCGTCACCCATGAAATGGGCTTCGCCCGCAAGGTCGCCAACCGGGTGATCTTCATGGACAAGGGCAGCATCATCGAGGACTGCCAGAAGGAAGACTTCTTCGGCGATCCGTCGGGCCGCCACGAACGCACCCAGCACTTCCTCAGCAAGATCCTGCAACACTAAGCCACTGGTGCCCTGCGCCCGCATCGTCGGGCGCAGGGCGCTGGTCGTGACAAGGCCTCTGTGATGAAATGCGACCCCACGCTCCTTCACCCAGCCAAGCCTGCCCTTGCCGTGAAACCCCGTCTGATCCGCCAACTGCTCATCCCGCCGCTGATCCTGCTGCTGACGATCGGCCTGGGTGTCGCCGGGTTCATGGTCAGCGAGCACAACGGCATCCGCACCTTGAGCGACACCGGCGAGCGCCAGCTTGAGCTGCACGCGCGCACGGTGGAGAGCGAAATCAGCAAGTACACCTACCTGCCCAGCCTGCTGGAGCTGGAAGACAGCGTGTCCCGGCTGCTCACCGAAACCGATGGCGAACAGCGCCAGGCGGTCAACGAATACCTCGAAGGCCTGAACCGGCGCAGCCGCAGCCGGGCGATCTTCGTCCTCGATACCACCGGCCGGGTCCAGGCCACCAGCAACTGGCGCGATGCCGACAGCTTCCTCGGCGAGGACCTGTCGTTCCGTGCCTATTTCCAGGACGCCGTACGCGGCCAGCCAGGGCGTTTCTACGGCATCGGCAGCACCACCGGCGAGCCAGGCTACTACCTGGCCCACGGCCTGGAGGAACACGGCAAGATCATCGGCGTGGCGGTGATCAAGGTGCGCCTGGAAAACCTTGAGGAACGCTGGCAGCGCGCGCGCCTGGAAGCCTTCGTCAGCGACGAGAACGGCATCATCATCCTCTCCAGCGATCCGGCGCGGCGCCTGAAATCCGTGCGGCCGCTGACGCCCGAAACCAAGGAGCGCCTGGCGCGCAGCCTGCAGTACTACTGGTTCTCGCTCAACGAGCTGCAACCCCTGGGCCGGGAAAAGCTCGGCGACAGCCTGGAGAAACTCACCTTCCCGGCCAACGCCCGGCTCGACGACGGCACCCACGAGGTGGCCTACCTGGCCCAGACCCGGCGCCTGGCCGATACCCCCTGGCACTTCACCCTGCTCACCCCGCTGCAGGACCTGCGCCGCGAGTCGATCATCCAGGGCGTGCTGGTGGCGGTGGCCTTCGCCCTGCTGACCATCCTCGCCATCGCCTGGAACGAGCGGCGCAAGGTGATCGCCACCCGCCTCGCCGCCCGCGAGGCGCTGGAAGAAGCCAACAACCAGCTGGAACGCAAGATCGCCGAGCGCACCGCCGACCTGCGCGCCAGCAACGAACGCCTCAAGGCGCAGATCCGCGAGCGACGCCAGGCCGAACAGACCTTGCGCCATGCCCAGGACGAACTGGTCCAGGCCGGCAAGCTGGCAGCCATCGGGCAGATGTCCACCAGCATCGCCCATGAGCTGAACCAGCCGCTGGCGGCGCTGCGCACCCTGTCCGGCAATACCGTGCGCTTCCTCGAACGCGGCTCGCTGGAGATCGCCAGTGCCAACCTGCTGACCATGAACGACCTGATCGACCGCATGGGTCGCATCACCGCCAGCCTGCGCTCCTTCGCCCGGCGTGGCGACGATCGCGGCCAGGCCTCGCTGGGCAAGGCGGTGGACGCCGCCCTGCAGGTGCTCGCCGCGCGCATCGACGGCTGCCACCTGAAATTGCACAGCAACTACAGCGAACAGACCCTGGCCATCGACCAGACCCGCCTGGAGCAGATCCTGGTCAACCTGATCGGCAACGCCCTCGACGCCATGGCCGCGGTGCCGCTGCCGGAACTGTGGCTGGAAGGCGAGACCCACGACAGCAAATACCGCCTGCGCGTGCGCGACAACGGCCACGGCATCGACGACGAGACACGCAAGCACCTCTTCGAACCCTTCTTCACCACCAAGCCGGGCGAGCACGGCCTGGGCCTCGGCCTGACCCTGTCCGCCAGCCTCGCCGCCGCCGCCGGCGGCAGCCTGGGCGTCGAGCACCCCGCCAGCGGCGGTACCGCGTTCGTCATCAGCCTGCCGTTGTTCCCCGCCCCTACCGAACCCGCCGAGTCCTTATGAACACATCGCCCCTGACCGTCCTGATCGTCGAAGACGACCCGCATGTGCTGCTCGGCTGCCAGCAGGCGCTGGCCCTGGAAGATATCGTCAGCGAAGGCGTGGGCAGCGCCGAACAGGCGCTGGAGCGCATTGGCGATGACTTCGCCGGGATCGTCGTCAGCGACATCCGCCTGCCCGGCATCGATGGCCTGGAACTGCTCAGCCGCCTCAAGGCCCGCGACAGCAGCCTGCCGGTGGTGCTGATCACCGGCCACGGCGATATCGACATGGCGGTCGGCGCCATGCGCAACGGCGCCTACGACTTCATGGAGAAACCCTTTTCCCCTGAACGCCTGGTGGACGTGGTGCGTCGCGCCCTGGAACAGCGTGGCCTGGCCCGGGAAGTGTTCGCCCTGCGCCGCCAGCTGGCCGAGCGCAGCACCCTGGAAGGACGCATCATCGGCCGTTCGCCGGCGATGCAGAGCCTGCGCGAGCTGATCGCCAACGTCGCCGACACCTCGGCCAACGTGCTGATCGAAGGCGAGACCGGCACCGGCAAGGAACTGGTCGCGCGCTGCCTGCACGACTTCAGCCGGCGCCAGGGCCAGCCCTTCGTCGCCCTGAACTGCGGCGGCCTGCCGGAGAACCTGTTCGAAAGCGAGATCTTCGGCCATGAGGCGAACGCCTTCACCGGCGCCGGCAAGCGCCGCATCGGCAAGATCGAGCACGCCAACGGTGGCACGCTGTTCCTCGATGAGATCGAGAGCATGCCGATCAACCTGCAGATCAAGCTGCTGCGGGTGTTGCAGGAACGCACCCTGGAACGCCTCGGCTCGAACCAGAGCATCCCGGTGGATTGCCGGGTGATCGCCGCGACCAAGTCCGACCTGGAATCCCTCGGCCAGAGCGGCCAGTTCCGCAGCGACCTGTACTACCGGCTCAACGTGGTGACCCTGGAACTGCCGCCGCTGCGCGAGCGGCGCGAGGACATCCTGCAACTGTTCGAACACTTCCTCCAGCAATCATCGCTGCGCTTCGACCGCGAGGCACCGCAGATGGACAGCCAGACCCTGTCGCGACTGATGAGCCACGACTGGCCGGGCAACGTGCGCGAGCTGCGCAACGTTGCCGAACGCTTCGCCCTCGGCCTGCCTGCGTTCAAGAAGGCCGGGGCCAGCGCGCCATCGCAAGGCGTCGGTTTCGCCGAAGCGGTGGAAGCCTTCGAACGCAACCTGCTCGGCGATGCCCTGCAACGTACCGGCGGCAACCTCAGCCAGGCCAGCCAGGAACTGGGCATGGCCAAGACCACCCTGTTCGACAAGGTGAAGAAGTACGGCCTGGGTTAACGCTGGGCAATATGGCCGATATCGTCGGCACGATGTGATTGCAGGTACGGCAGCACGGCCGCCAGCAAGGCGGCCTTGAACGGCTCCTGGAAACGATGGGCCAGGCCGGGGATCAGCGCCAGCTGGCTGCCCTGGATATGCGCCGCCAGGTGCACGCCGTGCATCACCGGCAGCAACGGGTCGGCAGTGCCGTGTACTACCAGGGTCGGCACCCGCAGGCGATTGAGCAGCTCGACCCGGCTCGGTTCGGCGAGGATCGCCATGATCTGCCGCTTCACGCCTTCCGGATTGAACGCCCGATCGTAGGACACCGCCGCCTGCTGCAGCAGGACCTGCCGATCATCGTGCACCTGCGGGCTGCCCAGCGCGGCCAGCAGGTCGGCCTGCTGCTCGATGGCCACCTCGCGGTTCGGCGCGCTGCGTCGGGCCAGCTGGCTGATCAATGCCGGGCTCGGTGCCGGCAGGCCCTGGGCGCCGGAACTGGACATGATCAGGGTCAGGCTCTCGACCCGTTCCGGCGCCATCGCCGCGACATGCTGGGCGATCATGCCGCCCATGCTCACGCCAAGGACGTGGAAGCGGTTTTCGCCCAGGTAGTTCATCAGTTCCAGGCCGTCTTCGGCCATGTCTTCCAGGGTGTAGGGCGCGCTCACCGAGAGGCCGAGGCGATAGCGCACCAGTTCATAGGTCAGGCTGGCGTCCGCCGGTGGCTGGTTCCAGCGCGACAGGCCGACATCGCGATTGTCATAGCGAATCACCCGGAAACCCTGGCGGCACAGCGCCTCGACGACCTCGTCAGGCCAGTGGATCAACTGCCCACCCAATCCCATCACCAGCAGCAGGGCCGGATCGCTGGCGCGGCCGACACTCTGGTAGGCGAGGCTGACCTGCTTGAGCCGGGCCTGTTCGACAGGCGCATGGACATCGCAACGCGAGGCGGCGAACGACGGAAAGGCGCAAAGCAGCGCGAAAAGAAAGAAATAGACCCGCATGGAAGAAACACCGAAAACGAAAATCCCCAGTAGAGCGCGAGTGTGATGATGTTTGTGCCGTCGCGCTGCCACAGTTCGGTGACAGTTTCGTGAACCTCGCTCAATGGCAGCATTTCCCCCGCCCGCGAGTGACGCTCCGGCAATAGCTATCTACCGCACCGATGTCCGGGTCTTGTCCTGAAATCCGCCCACCGTGGCGCCTCCGGCCACGCCCATCAAGGACAAGCCAGCATGCTCGAACCCCAGGACACACCGCTCATGGACGTGGTCGACTTCGACCTCGTTCATTCACTCGACATCCCCGTCCTCCAGGACGAAAACCTGTTCCTCGCCGCGACGCAGGACTGGCAGGACAGCCGCCAGCGCCTGTTCGTGCTGCTGCGCGACGCCCCCGACAGCGGCCACGACCACTCGCAATGGCTCGCCTATTGGCAAGGGCGGGCGCCGGGCACCGCGCTGTCCCGCCAGGACGACGCCGCGCGCCAGCTTCGCCTGCATCTGCGTGCTGCGGGTGAACGCGCCTTTGCCCAAGGCCTACTGCAGGCCGAACAGCGCCTGGCCCTGGATACCCTGCTGGATGGCGAGCAGCCCGCGCGCATTCCTCACGGTCGCCTGGCATCCGGCAGCCAGTTGTCCCTGCCAGGAGCCCTGGTGATCGACCAGGAGCACAACCGCCTGCTCTATTTGCCGACCCATCATCCGGTGATTCAGGTCTTCACCAGCGAAACGGCGCTGGAGGACTACCTGGTGCAGCGCCAGGACCTGCTCCCCGGTTGCGTCGGCATCGATTACGAACGCAGTGCCACGCCGCTCGACAGCGCCTTCAAGCGCCTGACGAATGCGCTGCTTCAGCGCCGCCAGGAAGATCCCGAGGCCTTCGATGCCTGGCGCAGCATTACGCCGCTGCTGGCCGAAGCACCGCCGCTGCCCGCCGGTGCCGAGCCGCAGACCACGCCCGAAGGCTTCGGCAGCCTGTACCGCGACCTGCCGTTCAGCACCCGCGTGAGCCAGGTTCAACAACAACTCGCGGCCTTCGAAGCCCTCGGCGACGAGATCACGACGCCGCTGCCCGAAGCCCTGCAAGTCGCCCTCGCGAACCTCGCCGGCGCCCAGGCCGACAGCCTGGTCGCCGCCTCGACCCTGCTTGCGCCGGAGGTACCTGACCGTACCAGCGAGGCCTGCCAGGCCTTGCACCAGGCACGGCTCGGCGGCTTGCTCGCCGAAGCGCAGATCCAGCACGCACTGGGCCTGCTCGACAGCGCATCCCGGGCCCTGCTCGACGTGGTGTTGCAGGCCCCTCGCGAGGCACAGCGCAGCGAGCCGGTCAGCGTCGCCACCCTGCACCTGCGCAATGGACAGGATGACCAACAACTCCCGGGCCTGTTGCTGATCGGCCACGGCGACAGCGACGGCGGGATCGCCAGCGGCCAACCGGTGCTGCTGTACTGGCCCGGCCTGGGCGGCGGCCTGCTGCCGTTCGACTCACGCCAGGCGCTGGAGCGGGATGTTTTCAAACTGCCCGCCGATGACCGCAGCCTGCTGGCCCTCACCCTGGACGAGGATGCCTTCGCCCACAGCCTGGAACGCCAGCTTTCAGACTACGAGGCACGCCTGCGCGAGCTGCATCGGCAACACGAAGATGCCGCGCCCGACGTGCTCGTCGCCGCGCTGCGCGAGCTGCGCAACAGCCATGTCGCCGCATTGCAGGTCCCCCGCCACGCAGCCCGGGACCTGGCCCGCCAGCACCTGGTCGAACAACAGCGCAGCCTGCTGTTGTCGCGACAGGCACCGCAATGGCTGCAACAGGTCGAGGCCCGGGACCGACAGCACTTCAAGCAGTTGATCGAGGATTACCTGGCTGCGATGCGGCGCTCGCGCGACTACCTGGCCAGCAGCCTGCCCGCCCGCGCCGAGTTCGCCCGCCAGCAGGTGGCGGCGCAGGTGCGCAAGGTCTTCGCACTGGAACAGGATGTGCGCATCCAGCTCGACCTGCCGGACAGCGTGAGCCAGCGACGTGAACCTATCGTCGGTTCCGGCGCACCCGGCACCCCGGTCAGGCTGGTCTACATTCCCAGCCCGGCACGCAGCCGCCTGAGCCTGGAAGACCTCGCCCTGCAACAGATCGACGAGACGATGCAACAGCGCCTGGGCTTCATGCAGGTACTGGTCGACGGCGGCGACAGCGCCGACCAGGCACGCCTGGTCGCGGCGATCACCCCTGCCTGGCTGCGCACCCTGGTCAGCGAACTGGACCTGGCCGGGCGCTACGAACAGCAGATCATCGAGGCCTTCGCCGGCGCGCCCGGCGAGTTGCCCTTCAGCGCCGGGTACCGCGAGGACTGCCTACTCGACCCGCTGCGCCTGATGCTGCGCCTGCAGGCCGAGGCCGCCCTGCGCCAGCAGCGGATAGATGCCCGGGGCAAGGCACTGCTGGACATCGCCATCGACGCGGACAGCACGACGGCGCACCCGCGCGACAACCGCCAGCCGACCCTGCTGCCGCTGCTGCTGACCAGCGGCGGCGAGGACACCGGGGGCCACAGCGCCGGCCTCTCCGGGGTCACGCTGGTTCACGACGCTGTCACCGGCATCACCCTGCTCTACCTCCCGGACAGCCCCGACGGGCGTTTCCTGCGCCAGTACGACAGCCTGGAAAGCGCACGCAAGGCGGTGTTCCGCCTGTGCTTCGACAGCACGATGGCCGAGTACCTGGCCGGACGCACACTGGCCGGCGACATCGCCGCCCATGTCAGCCGCCTCAACCAGGCGTGCATACGCAAGTTCGACGCCATCATCGGCATCGGCCTGGCCTGGCCCGCTACCACCTCCCTGGCCCGTCACCTGTGCGATGCGCACAAGGGCCGGCTGATCGTCGCCCATCGCGCCAGTTCGCGCTCCCGCCACGACCTGTTCATGGAGAGCTATGCGCTGGAAAGCGGGATGGTGTTCAACTACATCAAAATGGCCCTGGGCGTACTGCCCTTCGTCGGTGCCGCGGTGGCGCTGTTCGATGGCTGGCTCGCAGCCAACCAGGGCGTCGCGGCGCTGCAGCGCGGCGACCCCGGCGCAGCCCTGGAAAGCCTGGAGTCGGTGCTGATGTGCCTGATCGACGCGATGATGGACGTGTTGCCCGGGGCAGGCCTCAACCCGGCGAGCCTGCGCCAGGCGAGTCGCCAGCGCCTGCTGCGTCCCCGCGACCGTTCCGGCGTGGTGCAGCGCTTCAGCGGCTACGAGTACCCCGGCACCCTGTCCCTGGCCGGTGTGCCAGCGGGTAGCGAAGGCATCCTGCGCGGCGTCCATCGCCTCGAACAGGGCGACTTCATCGTCAACCACGGGCGCCTGTACCAGGTGACGTTCGATACCAGCCGCCACACCTGGCGCCTGCTCGGCCAGGGCAAGGGCTACCGCCAGCCGATCGCCCTGGACGAGAACGGCCACTGGGATACCCATGGGGCGCTCTTCGGGGTCAACGTCGTCAGCCCGGTCAGTGGTGGCGGCGGCATGCTCAGCCATCTGGCCGACGGTCTCGATCCGTTGTGGCCGGCGGTAATCCGCGAGCGCCTGCCGCGCTGGTGGACCGATCCGGCGCTGCGCCGCATGCGCACCTTGCGCAGCAGCACCGATTACCAGTTGCGTGAACTGGATCGCCTCAACCGCGAGACGGCAGACCAGCAACGCCTGTTCAACCGCATGAGCGACGAACAGCAGCGCTACCGGCAGGCGGAGAAACTGACCAACCACTATGCCTACGAACGGCATCTCGCCGAAAAGATCTACCCGGACCTGGAGGAGCTGGCGCAGCTCAGTGCCGGCAACAATCGCACCCGCGCCCGTGACCTGATGAGCCGGGTCGCCTGGCTGCAGGTCAACCGTCTGACCAACGAGCTCAACGCCGTGAAGCGCAGCGCCACGGAACTCCTCGACCAGATCGACGAACTGGTCGAGCTGACCGGCAAGACACCGGGCACCGAGATTGGCAGGCACCTGGAAATCATGAAGCGGCGCAAGGTCCTGCGCGTCCAGGTCATCGGCAAGCTCCAGGCGGTGGCCAACTACACCCACGCCATCGAGCTGTGGGGCAAACGCATCACCAATGCCACGCAGAAATCCAAGGTCGGTACGGACATCGAATACGCCCGGCGCAACTTCAACCAGGCCACCTGCGACATCCTCAAGGTGCGCAACTACCTGGAAGTGATCAACCGCTACGAGACCGCCACCGACGAATCCTGGTTCTACCTGCAAGTGCCGGTGGCCAAGGCCTGGGCCGAAGTGGACCGCAGCCTGAACAACCTGTTCCACCTGCCCCAGGTGCGCAGCAACGCCGAGCAGCGCCGGCGCATGCTCGAAGCCTGCATCGACACCTTCGAGCGCTACAGCGCCAACCTGCGGGCCTGGTCCACCAGCTACGCGCGCTACTTCGACCAGGACTTCGTCGAGCCGTTGCTCGAACACCTGGAGTCGATCAGCGACCTGGCCGAGCGCTGGAAGCAGAAGATTCCCGAAACCGCGGTCAAGCCCTCTTCCGAACGCGGTCCGTCGGTGGCCCGCAAGCTCTTCGAGACCGAGGACAACCAGTTCTTCATCGGTGTCGAGGAAGAGGTCGGCGGATCGCAGCGGCGCATGACCATCAACCGCATCAACAACCGCACCGAAGTCTACGTACCCGGCGAAGCCGGGCGCTGGCGCCTGTTGAACACTCCGGGCCACTCGGCGCCAGGAACTCCGGTGGACATCAACCGCCTGCTGCGCGAAGCCCGGGAGCGGCTGGACAGGCTGCCGGCCTACCTGGACAAGGTCCAGGGCTACGCGAGCCAGGACATGCTGCCGCGCAACCTGGAACACCTGCTGCTCAGCGAAGCCAACGAACTGCGCCTGCGGGCCGAGCGCATCGCCGAACAGAACCCGCATGCCGAACTGGTCGCCACCCTGCGCAGCAAAGCCGACGACCTGACGAGCAACGGGCGTACCTTGCGTATCCGCCAGTCGCTGGCCAGCAAGACGCCCAGCGAAGGCCTGCTCGATTACCTGCTCGCGCAGCAGGCCGTCGACCTGCGCAAGATCGGCAGCCTCAACCCGCTACCGAAACGCATCAAGGGCGAGGCGGACTTTCTCCAGGAATACGAAGTCCGCGACCTGAGCCAGGGTGAACCGCGGGTGCTGTGGTACGCGCACTTCCACTACAAGACCCAGGCCCCCGGCTTCGAGCGTTTTACCAAGGCCCACCTGAAGCTCGCCGAACAGCGCCGCCTCGGCCTGCAGTGGCAATTGGCGCAAGGTGAAAGCTCCGAACGGATCTGGCGTGGCGACATCGGCAAGCCGATGGCGAAAAAGCACTTCGCCGCCCTGTTCCAGCAAACCAGCGACGCCTGAGCACCGCCCCCGTGATGCCGTGAGATACGGCATCACGGGGGCGCCTTGGCCTGCGGCGGTCGACAGCGCGAGTTGCATGAGACAAACTCAACGACATTGCGTTTTTCGTCAAATTACTCTCATGGAGACTCCGGGTGCTCGAAATCCGCCACCTGAAAACCCTGCACGCCCTGCGCGAGGCCGACAGCCTGGTGGAGGCCGCCGAGCGCTTGCACCTGACCCAGTCGGCCCTGTCGCACCAGTTCAAGGAACTGGAAGAACGCCTGGGCATGCCGCTGTTCGTGCGCAAGACCAAGCCGATCCGCTTCACCAGCGCCGGCCTGCGCCTGCTGCAACTGGCCGACGCCACCCTGCCGCTGCTGCGTGGCGCCGAGCGGGATATCGCCCGGCTGGTGGGCGGCACCGCCGGCCGTCTGCACATGGCCATCGAATGCCATAGCTGCTTCCAGTGGCTGATGCCGACCATCGACCAGTTCCGCGACGCCTGGCCGGAAGTCGAGCTGGACCTGGCCTCCGGCTTCGCCTTCGCCCCCCTGCCCGCCCTCGCCCGCGGCGACCTCGACCTGGTGGTGACCTCCGACCCGGTGGAACTGGCCGGGATCACCTATGTACCGCTGTTCACCTACGAGGCCATGCTCGCCGTGGCCAACCAGCACGCCCTGGCGGGGCGGCCCTACGTGGTGCCGACCGACCTGGCCACCGAAACCCTGATCACCTACCCGGTGGAACGCGACCGCCTGGATATCTTCACCCGCTTCCTGGAGCCGGCCGACGTCGAGCCGGCGCAGGTGCGCACGGCGGAACTGACGGTGATGATGATGCAACTGGTCGCCAGCGGCCGCGGCGTCTGCGGCATGCCGCACTGGGCGCTGCACGAGTACAGCTCGCGGGGCTACGTGAAGGCCAAGCGCCTGGGCGAGAAAGGCCTGTTCGCCACGCTGTACGCCGCGGTGCGCACCGACATGCTGGATGCGCCGTACATGCGCGACTTCCTGCTCACCGCCAAGGACACCTCGTTCTCCACCCTCGACGGTGTCAGCGCCGTGCGCTGAGCATCAGGCCAGCTTGCGCTGCTCCTGCACCAGGCGCAGCGCCAGGGCGGCGAGGACGAAGCCCATCACGTAGCGTTGCAGCATCAGCCACAGTGGATAGCGCATGAACCAGGCGGAAATGCCGGCGGCGAACAGGGCGATCAGCAGGTTGACGGTAAAGCTCACGCTGATCTGGGTGACGCCGAGGATCAGGCTCTGGGCCAGGACCGAGCCGTGTTCCGGGGTGATGAACTGCGGCAGGATCGACAGGTAGAACATCGCCACCTTCGGGTTCAGCAGGCTGGTGAGGAAGCCCATCAGCACCAGCTTGCGCGGCGAGTCCGGGGCCAGTTCACGCGGCTCGAAGGGCGAGCGTGCTCCTGGCTTGACGGCTTGCCAGGCCATCCACAGCAGGTAGCCGGCGCCGGCCCAGCGCAGGATGTCGTAGCCCAGCGGCACGGCCATGAACAAGGCGGTCAGGCCGACGGCCGCGGCGGTCATGTGCACCAGGAAGCCGGCGACCACGCCCAGCAGCGAAGTGACCCCGGCGATGCGGCCCTGGCAGATGGAGCGGGAGATCAGGTAGATCATGTTCGGTCCGGGGGTAAGGACCATCAGCAGGGCGGCGCCGGTGAACAGCAGCCAGTCGTTGAGAGGAATCATTCAGGGGCACTCCTTTGCAGTGAATTGTTTGTTGTTCTTTAGGGCCTCATCGCTGGCAAGCCAGCTCCCACAATGTTCGCGTCGCACACAAATCCTGTGGTTGACAGAGATCCCTGTGGGAGCTGGCTTGCCAGCGATAAATGGCTCAGTCACCGCGATACAGTGGCAGGATCAAATCCCGGGTCAATGGCGCCAGTTCCAGTTGCCGAGCACTCTTACCATCGACCCACAGCGCTTCCTCGATTTCCGCCGCCGGCACCACCGTCTCGGCGGTCTCCACCCGAAACAGCTCGCACACCACCTCGAACCCCGGCTCGTTCGCCGCCGGCGCACTGAAATTGCCGAGGTAACGGGCCTCATCCTCATCGATGCGCAGCCCCAGTTCCTCGAACAGTTCCCGCGCCAGCGCCTTCACCGGCAACTCGTCCGCCTCGATCTTGCCCCCCGGCTGCATGAACGCCAGGGTGCCGCGCTTGCGCACCAGCAGGGTCTGGCCCTGCGGGTCGATCAACAGGGCGGCGGCGATGCGGATGGTCTTGCTCATGGCGGCAACTCGTAAGCGAAAAAAGACGCGCAAGGATCACCTGACCAGTGGCCTCTTGCAACCATTGGCGGACAGCCGCATAAACAGGTGATGAACCTCCCCGCCCTCGATCATCCGGTACTGGACGCCTTCCACCCTGCGGTGCGCGCCTGGTTCCGCCGCAGCTTCGCCACGGTCACTGCGGCCCAGGCCCGGGCCTGGCCGCTGATCCACAAGGGCGAATCGCTGCTGGTGGCCGCGCCCACCGGTTCCGGCAAGACCCTGACCGCCTTCCTCGCCGTGCTCGACGAACTCTTCGAACAGGGCTTGGCGAACGACGGCCAGTTGCCGGACGAAACCCTGGTGGTCTACGTCTCGCCGCTCAAGGCGCTGTCCAACGATATCCAGATCAACCTGCAGAATCCGCTGGCCGGGATCAGCGCCGAGCTGGAACGCCAAGGCCTGCCGGTGCCGCGCATCCGCACGGCCGTGCGCACCGGCGACACGCCGCAGAAAGAACGCACGGCCATGCGCCGGCAAGCGCCGCATATCCTCGTGACCACTCCGGAATCGCTGTACGTCCTGCTCGGCTCCGCGTCCGGGCGCAAGGGCCTGGAGACGGTGCACACGGTGATCGTCGACGAGATCCACGCCATGGCCGGCAACAAGCGCGGCAGCCACCTGAGCCTGACCCTGGAGCGCCTGGAAGCCCTTTGCGGGCGACCGTTGCGGCGCATCGGCCTGTCGGCGACGCAACGCCCGGTGGAACGGGTCGCGGGGTTCCTGGTGGGGGCCGGACGGGCCTGCGCCATCGTCGATATCGGCCATGCCCGGCACCGTGACCTGGGCATCGAAGTGCCGCCGCAGCCCCTTGCCGCAGTGATGGCCAACGATGTCTGGGAACGGGTCTACGACCGCCTCGCCGTGCTCGCCCGCGAACACCGCACCACGCTGGTCTTCGTCAACACCCGGCGCCTGGCCGAGCGCATGGCTCGCCATCTCAGCGAACGCCTCGGGCGCGACGCCGTGGCAGCGCACCACGGCAGCCTGGCCAAGGAAGCCCGGCTGGACGCCGAGCAGCGTCTCAAGCGCGGCGAACTGCAGGTGCTGGTGGCCACAGCCTCGCTGGAGCTGGGCATCGATATCGGCGAGGTGGAGCTGGTCTGCCAGATCGCTTCGCCGGGCTCCATCGCCGCGTTCCTGCAACGGGTCGGGCGCTCCGGGCACCAGGTCGACGGCACGCCCAAGGGCCGCCTGTTTCCCACCAGCCGCGACGACCTGATCGAGTGCATCGCCCTGCTCGACTGCGTGCGCCGGGGCGAGCTGGACGAGGTGCGGATTCCCCGCGCGCCGCTGGATGTGCTGGCCCAGCAGATCATCGCCGAGGTCAGCTGCCAGCCCTGGGCAGAACAGGCGCTGCTCGCCTGTTTCCACCGCGCCCAGCCCTACGCCGGGCTCGACGAAAAACGCTACCAGGCCCTGCTGCGCATGCTCGCCGAAGGCTACAGCGGCCGCCAGGGCGTGCGCGGCGCCTACCTGCACCGCGACGCGGTCAGCGGCGAACTGCGCGGTCGCCGTGGCAGCCAGCTGACCGCCCTGACCAGCGGCGGGACCATTCCCGACAACGCCGACTACGCCGTAGTGCTGGAACCGCAGGCCCTGAACATCGGCAGCGTCAACGAGGACTTTGCGGTCGAGAGCATCGCCGGCGATATCTTCCAGCTGGGCAATGCGTCCTATCGCATCCTGCGGGTCGAGCCGGGCCGGGTCCGGGTCGAGGACGCCCAGGGCCAGCCGCCGAACATTCCCTTCTGGCTTGGCGAGGCGCCGGGGCGCAGCGACGACCTGTCCCGCGCGGTGGCGCGCCTGCAGGCGGAAATCGACCAGCGCCTGGAAGACAGCGGCGGCCGTGAACAACCCCTGCTGCGCTGGCTCGCCGACTCATTGGGCGTGGGCGAGGACAGCGCCGGACAATTGCTCGACTACCTCGGTCGCACCCGCCAGGTCCTCGGTGCCCTGCCGTCCCAGGACACCCTGGTGATGGAGCGTTTCTTCGACGAGTCCGGCGGCACCCAGCTGATCATCCATTCGCCGTTCGGCAGCCGCATCAACCGCGCCTGGGGGCTGGCCCTGCGCAAGCGCTTCTGCCGCACCTTCAATTTCGAACTGCAGGCGGCGGCGAGCGAGGACGCCATCATCCTGTCACTGTCCGCCGGGCACAGCTTTGCCCTGGAAGAGGTGTGGCGCTATTTGCCGAGCGCCAGCGCCGAGCACATCCTGATCCAGGCGGTGCTCGACGCGCCGCTGTTCGGCGTGCGCTGGCGCTGGAACGCCGGCGTTGCCCTGGCCCTGCCGCGCTTCGCCGGTGGCAAGCGCATCGCCCCGCAGATCCAGCGCATGCGCAGCGAGGACCTGACCGCCGCGGTGTTCCCCGACCAGTTGGCGTGCCTGGAAAACATCGTCGGCGAGCGCGAGGTGCCGGATCACCCGCTGGTGGAACAGACCCTCGACGACTGCCTGCACGAAGCCATGGATGCCGAGGGCTGGCTGGCCCTGCTGCGGCGTATCGAAAGTGGCGGGATCCGCCTGGTCTGCCGTGACCTGCCGGCCCCCTCGCCGCTGGCGGCGGCCATTCTCAATGCCCGCCCGTATGCCTTCCTCGACGACGCACCGCTGGAAGAACGGCGCACCCAGGCCGTGCTCAACCGGCGTTGGAACGAACCGCAGAGCGGCGACGCGCTTGGCGCCCTGGATCGCGATGCCATTGCGGCAGTCGCCGCCGAAGCCTGGCCGACACCGGGCAGCAGCGACGAGATGCACGAGGCGCTGATGACCCTGGCGGCGATCACCGATGCCGAGGTGGAAGCCAATCCCGGCTGGACCGAATGGCTGGCGCAGTTGGCCAAGGGCACCCGTGCCTGCCGCCTGCAACTGGCCGATGGCGGCCTGTGGCTGGCGCGCGAACGCCTGAACCTGTTGCGCGCGGTGTATCCGCAGGCTGCGCTACAACCGGACCTGGCGCCCTTGCCGGGTTTCGACGAGCGGGTTGAGGAAGACGACGCGGTACTCGAACTGGTTCGCTCCCGCCTCGGTGGCTTCGGCCCTTCGACGCCGCGCCAGATCGCCACGCCCTTGCAATTGCGCCCGGCGTCGATCGACCAGGCCCTGGCCCGCCTCGAAGGCGAGGGCTACGTGCTGCGTGGCCAATTCGACCCTGACCAAGCCGAGGAACAGTGGTGCGAACGTCACCTGCTGGCGCGTATCCATCGCTACACCATCAAGCGCCTGCGCCGGGAAATCGAGCCGGTCAGCCTGCAGGACTTCATGCGTTTCCTGTTCGAGTGGCAGCACCTGGCCAGCGCCAGCCGCCTGCAAGGCAACGCGGCCCTGGGCGAGGTGCTGGAACAATTCGAGGGCTACGCTGCGGCCGCCAGTGCCTGGGAAAGCGACCTGCTGCCGGCCCGGCTGGGCGACTACAGCCCGCGCTGGCTGGACGAAGCCTGTCGCGCCGGCAAGTTTGCCTGGGCTCGCCTGGCGCCATCCGGCAAGGCCGCTGCCAGCACCTTGCGCAGCACGCCGCTGGTGTTGTTGCCGCGCAGCCGGCTGGGCTTGTGGCAGGGGCTGGGGCAACCATTCGCCATCGAGGCACTGTCGCCACGGGCGCAGAAGGTCCACGCCACGCTGAGCCAGCACGGTGCGCTGTTCTTCGATGAACTGCGCGACGATGCCCGCCTGCTGCCCACCGAGCTGGAGAACGCCTTGCAGGAGCTGGTCGCCGCCGGGCTGGTCAGCGCCGACAGCTTCGCCGGCCTGCGCGCCCTGATCACCCCGGCCAGCAAGCGCCAGGCCCACGGCAGCCGGCGTGGGCGCGGGCCGCTGTTCGGCGGCATGGACGATGCCGGGCGCTGGGCGCTGTTACGTCGCAACGGCAGCAACGATGATCGCGAGACGCTCCACGAACATATCGCCCGCACCCTGTTGCGCCGCTACGGCGTGGTGTTCTGGCGCCTGCTGGAGCGCGAGGCCGACTGGCTGCCGAGCTGGCGCGAACTGCTGCGCACCTTCCACCGCCTGGAGGCACGCGGCGAGATTCGCGGCGGGCGCTTCGTCAGTGGACTGGCCGGCGAGCAATTCGCCTTGCCCGAGGCCATCGCCGTCCTGCGCGGTGTCCGGCGCCAGCCACTGGACGGCAGCCTGGTGCTGGTCAGCGGCAGCGATCCGCTCAACCTCAGCGGCAGCCTGCTGCCCGGGAGCAAGGTGCCGGCGCTGGCGGGCAATCGCCTGCTTTATCGCGACGGGGTGCCGGTGGCGGCGCTGGTGGCGGGGACGGCGCAGTTCTGGCCCGAGGTAACGGAGAAAGATGAAAACCTGCTGCGCGAGCGTCTGATTCGCGGCACCTGACTGGCCTCATGCCCCCATCCGCTATATGGTTAACGGCTTGCCCGACGACTCCACCAAGGACACCGTATGAGCCTGTCACTCCTGAGCCGCTACGCCTTCTTCGTCGCCTGCGTCCTGTTCACCTTCGCCAGCCTGCCCTTCCTGCGCCACGACTGGCTGTGGCCGTTCACCCTGCTGACGGGCGCGCTCAGCCTGGTCGGCCTGTTCGACCTGCTGCAGACCCGCCATGCGGTGCGGCGCAACTATCCGATCCTCGGCAACATCCGCTACCTGGTGGAAGGCATCCGCCCGGAGATCCGCCAGTACCTGCTGGAAGCCGACAGTGACGCCCTGCCCTTCTCTCGCGCACAGCGTTCGCTGGTCTACGCCCGGGCGAAGAACGAGCAGTCGGACAAGCCGTTCGGCACCCTGATCGATGTCTACCAGTCCGGCTTCGAATTCATCAGCCATTCCATGCGCCCAGCGCCCTTGAGCGACCCCGACTCGTTCCGCGTCACGGTCGGCGGGCCGCAGTGCACCCAGCCGTATTCGGCGTCGGTGTTCAATATCTCGGCGATGAGCTTCGGCTCCCTCAGCGCCAACGCCATCCGCGCACTGAACCTGGGCGCCAGACTGGGCAATTTCGCCCATGACACCGGCGAGGGCAGCATCAGCCCCTACCACCGCGAGCACGGCGGCGACCTGACCTGGGAACTGGGTAGCGGCTACTTCGGCTGCCGTACCGCCGACGGCCATTTCGACCCGCAGCGCTTCGCCGAGCAGGCGCGCAGCCCGCAGGTGCGCATGATCGAGATCAAGATGAGCCAGGGCGCCAAGCCCGGCCACGGCGGCATCCTGCCCAAGCACAAGGTCACCCGCGAGATCGCCGAGACCCGTGGCATCGGCATGGGCGAGGACTGTGTCTCGCCGTCGGCCCATACCGCGTTCAGCACGCCGATCGAGATGATGCACTTCATCGCGCAACTGCGTGAGCTGTCCGGCGGCAAGCCGGTGGGCTTCAAGTTCTGCCTCGGCCATCCCTGGGAATTCATGGGCATCGCCAAGGCCATGCTGGAAACCGGGATCCTCCCCGACTTCATCGTCGTCGACGGCAAGGAAGGCGGCACTGGCGCAGCACCGGTGGAGTTCACCGACCATATCGGCGTGCCGATGCGCGAAGGCCTGCTGTTCGTGCACAACACCCTGGTCGGCCTCAACCTGCGGGACAAGATCAGGCTGGGGGCCAGCGGCAAGATCGTCAGCGCCTTCGATATCGCCAGCGTGCTGGCCATCGGCGCCGACTGGGCCAACGCGGCGCGCGGCTTCATGTTCGCCATCGGCTGCATCCAGTCGCAAAGCTGCCACACCAACAAGTGTCCGACCGGCGTGGCCACCCAGGACGGCCTGCGCCAGCGCGCCCTGGTGGTGCCGGACAAGGCCCAGCGGGTATTCAACTTCCACCGCAACACCCTCAAGGCACTGGCCGAGATGCTCGCCGCCGCCGGTCTGGAGCACCCGTCGCAGCTGGAGGCGAAACACCTGGTGCGGCGCATGTCGGCCACCGAGATCAAGCTGTTCTCCCAGACCCATGTGTTCCTCAAGCCGGGGGAACTGCTCAGTGGCGAGATCAGCGGCGAGTTCTACCAGCGCATGTGGGCGATGGCCCGGGCCGACAGTTTCGAACCGCTGGACGAGGCCGCCTGAGAGACATCCGGTAACATCGCCGCTTTGCAATATCCGGCAAAAATCCCCACCCTCCGCGCCACTGTTCGGCAACGACCAGTGGCGCGGAACCGCGCAACACCGCCGCTGATCCTCTACTGAAAGACCCTGTGCACGAGTGCCCGCCATGACCAACGCCCGCGACCATCGAATCGACTTCTACAGGGGCCTGGCGCTGGTCTTCATTTTCTGGGACCACATTCCCGGCAACCCGCTGGCCAGTGCCACCGTGCGCAACTTCGGCTTCAGCGATGCCGCGGAGATCTTCGTCTTCCTCGCCGGCTACGCGGCGGTGCTGGCCTACGGCAAGGTGGCGCTGCGCGATGGCTGGGTGGTGGCCTGCGTGCGCATCCTGCGCCGGGCGTGGGTGCTGTACGTGGTGCATATCTTCCTGCTGGTGTTGCTGATGGGCATCGTCTTCGTCGCCAACAACCATGTGGAAACCCGCGACATGATCCAGGAAATGGGCCTCTACTATTTCCTCGGCAATCCACAGCAGGCCCTGGTGGACGAACTGCTGCTGCGCTTCAAGCCCAACCTGATGGACCCGCTGCCGCTGTACATCCTCCTGCTGCTGGGCTTGCCGCTGGTGCTACCGTTGCTGCTGCGCCGGGCCGAGTATGCGGTGGGCTTTTCCGTGGCGCTGTACCTGATGGCGCCGATGTTCCAGTGGAACCTGGCGGCGCAGGAAGGCGGGGTGTGGTTCTTCAACCCGCTGGCCTGGCAGTTGCTGTTCATTCTGGGCGGCGCGGTGGCGATCCATGCCCAGCGCGAGCAGGCAGCGGAGTTGCGACCGCTGTGGCGGCAGCCGTTGTTCATGGTGGCCGCAGGATATCTGCTGGTGTGTGCGGCGATCGCCCTGTCCTGGCGCTGGCCCGAGGTGCATGACGCGCTGATGCCCAAGGTGCTGGCGGAGTGGCTGTATCCGATCAGCAAGACCAACCTGTCGCCGGCGCGCTTGCTGCACTTCCTCGCGCTCGCCTATTGCACCGCGCGCCTGCTGCCTAGCGGGCCGTGGGTGGAAAGCTGGCTGGCGCAACAGAGTTGCCGGATGGGGCGCTATTCGCTGGAGGTGTTCTGCCTTGGCGTGCTGCTGGCGCCGTTGGCGGACATGGCCAATGCGCTGGGCGACGACCAGTGGCCGATGCAGGTGCTGACGGCGCTGGCGGGGGTGGGCTTGATGATGGGGCTGGCGCTGTGGCTGGACTGGAACAAGCGCCTGAACCGGGTGGTGACGGTGCAGGCGGCCTGATTCGGTCTACGGCCTGCGTTGATCCATGTGGGAGCGGGTTTACCCGCGATTACGATGGTGAATCCACTATTGCAATCGCGGGTGAACCCGCTCCCACACTGGACCGAGTCGCCCTTAAGCGGAACGCACCATCCCCGCAGCCTCATCCTTCGGCGCCAGCTTCAGCCCGTAGTACAGGGCCGTCAGCACCACCAGGAACGCCGGCCCGACATACAGGGCCACGCGGGTGTCCTCGAAGTACGCCATCAGGCCCACCACCAGGATCAGGAACGCCAGCGCCAGGTAGGAGCTTAGCGGCCACAGCCACATGCGGAACTGCAGGCGATCACGCTCCGCCGGGCTCAGCCCGGCACGGAATTTCAACTGCGCCAGCAGGATCATGGCCCAGGTCCAGATCGCGCCGAAGGTGGCGATCGAGGTCACCCAGACAAACACTTTCTCCGGTACCAGGTAGTTGGCCAGCACGCCCAGCAGCAACGCGCCGATCGACAGCAGCAGCGCGTTGCGCGGTACGCCATTGCCGGCGGTACGGGCGAACATCGCCGGCGCCTGGCCGTTCTGCGCCAGGCTGTAGAGCATGCGCCCGGTGCTGAAGATGCCGCCGTTGCACGACGACAGCGCCGCAGTGATGACCACGAAGTTGATGATGCCGGCGGCGGTCTTGATGCCCAGTCGCTCGAAGGTCATCACGAACGGGCTGCCGGCACTGCCGATGCCGTTCCACGGATAGATCGACAGGATCACGAACAGCGCACCGACGTAGAACAGCAGAATGCGCCAGAACACCGAGCCGATCGCCTGCGGGATGGTCTTCTGCGGATTGCGCGCTTCACCGGCGGTGAGGCCGATCATCTCCACGCCGAGGTAGGCGAACATCACCATCTGCAGCGACATCAGCACGCCGGTCACGCCATTGGGCATGAAGCCGCCGTTGCTCCACAGGTTGGAGATCCCCAGCGCGATGCCGTCGTTGCCGAAGCCAAAGGCGATCACGCCGATACCGCCGATGACCATGGCGATGATGGTGACGATCTTGATCAGGGCGAACCAGAACTCGAACTCGCCGAACGCCTTCACCGCGACCAGGTTGACCGCGCCCATGCTGCCCAGCGCCGCAAGGGCCCAGATCCAGCGGGGGACGTCGGGGAACCAGATGCCCATGTAGATGGCCACCGCAGTGATTTCCGCGACGCAGGTCACCAGCCAGAGGAACCAGTAGTTCCAGCCTGTGAGGAAGCCCGCCAGCGGGCCGAGGTAATCCTGGGCGTAGCGGCTGAAGGAACCGGCCACCGGGTTGTGCACGGCCATTTCGCCGAGTGCGCGCATGATCACCAGGATCGCCAGGCCGCCGATGATGTAGGAAAGCATGATGGCCGGACCGGCCATTTCGATGGCCTTGGCCGAACCGAGGAACAGGCCGACACCGATGCAGGCGCCAAGGGCCATGAGACGAATGTGCCGTTCGCCGAGTTCACGTTTGAGCGGGCCGCCCTGAACGGTCCCGTCGTGAGTGGAGGGATTGCCGACTGGCATGAGCTACAACCTCAGATTTTGTTATTGGATATGAGCATTCACGCAGGCGCACGCATCGCCGATAGGCATGACGCGACGCCTCGCCGGACTCGACCTTGTGGGTGAATCCGTCCGCGGGCAGTCAAGGTGCCAGCAGAGCGAAGGGCGTGCAGTATAGGGAGGCAGATGCAGGAATTTTCACTATAAAAGTGCGGATATTTGGCGAGAAGTCCCGGCAGGAATGCCTTTGGCGGAGTGGCATTTCCCAGAAACACAATCATTCCGGGGCTGACAGCACCAAATTGGGGCGTTCACCTGAATTCTGTAAATCGGAGATTTTCCTACATCGATTTATGAAATAGCTGACAGCTTCCAACAATTTTTTCACCACTCCCGACCAGCGTCTAAGCTTCAGACAAAGCAAGAGAAATAACGAAATCAGGCTTAAGACTATGGGCGCACAGTGGCACTCGGATCACGAAAAAAATCTGGCCCCCGCTGAGCCATCGGAACAACCGTCGCCGTCAACACCCCGCCGCCGCTCGCCACTGCGCTACCTGTGGTGGCTGATCGCCCTGATCCTGCTCGCCACCCTGGCCCTGCTCGGCTATGCCGCCTACAAGGAAATGCAAAGCTCGGCCATACAGTCCCGCGAGTTCAGCAAGCTGGCGAAAACCCTCACCTATTCGCTGGACAAGGGCCCGAGCGACGCCATCGTCTATCCCGGCGAAGGGCCCTTCGACAAGCGCCTGGGCTACAGCGCGCTGGGAGAATTCATTCCGCGCCTGCTGAAACGGGACTACGTGGTGGTCAACCAGACGCGCTTTTCCCCGGCGCTCATGGACTACGTCGACCACGGTTTCTTCGTGCCCTACACCGAGAAGATCCAGAGCGGCCTGAGCATCACCGACTGCAAGGGCGGCGTGCTCTACCAGTACCAGTACCCGCAGCACCTGTACCCCGACTTCCCTTCGATCCCGCCGGTGATCGTGCACAGCCTGCTGTTCATCGAAAACCGCGACCTGCTCGACCCCAACGACCCCAATGCCAACCCGGCGGTGGACTGGCCGCGCTTCGCCAAGGCCGCCTATACCCAGGTCGCCAAGTACCTGGCCCTGCCCGGCCAGTCGGCCGGCGGCAGCACCCTGGCCACCCAGCTGGAAAAATACCGGCACTCGCCGGACGGCCTCACCGTGTCCGGCGGCGAGAAGATCCGCCAGATGATTTCCGCCAGCGTGCGCGCCTACCAGGACGGCCCGCAGACCCTGGAAGCGCGCCAGCGCATCGTCCGCGACTACCTCAACAGCGTGCCGCTGTCGGCGGTGCCCGGACATGGCGAGGTGCATGGCATGGCCGAGGGCCTGCGGGTCTGGTACGGCGCCGACTTCGCCGAGGTCAACCGCCTGCTGGCCTCCAGCGCCAGCGACCCCGAGACCCTTGCCGCCCGCGGCCTGGCCCTGCGCCAGGTGCTCTCGCTGATGATCGCCCAGCGCCGGCCCTCGCACTTCCTGGCCAAGGGCCGCAACGAACTGGCCGAGCTGACCGACAGCCATGTACGCCTGCTCGCCGCCAACAACATCATCGACAAGCCGCTGGCCGACGCCGCGCTGGCCAGCAAGGCCATCTACCGCGACTGGGTGGCGCAGCCGACCATCGTGCCGATCGTCACCAACAAGGGCATCAGCGTCGCCCGCAGCCGCCTGTCGAGCATGCTCAACCGGCCGCTGTACGACCTCGACCGCCTCGACCTGTCGGCCACCAGCACCCTGCAATCGGACCTGCAGAACCAGATCAGCGACTACCTCAAGCATCTGGCCGACCCGGCGTTCGCCGAGAAGATGGGCCTGTTCGGCGAACGCCTGCTGACCCCCACCAGCACCACCCAGGTACGCTACAGCTTCACCCTGATGGAGCGTACCGCCGACGGCTCAAGGGTGCGGGTGCAGACCGACAGCACCGACCAGCCGTTCGACATCAACGAAGGCAGCAAGCTGGAGCTCGGCTCCACCGCCAAGCTGCGGGTGCTGACCAGCTACCTGGAAATCATCTCCGAGCTGCACGATCGCTACGGCAAGATGAGCGTGCCGGAACTGAAGAAGGTCCCGGTGGCCGAGCTGGACTTCATCACCCGCTGGTCCATCGACTGGCTGATCCAGAACAAGGACCGCGACATCAACGCGATGCTCGACGCGGCCCTGGAGCGCAAGTATTCCGCCAGCCCCGGCGAGGCGTTCTTCACCGGTGGCGGGCTGCATGTGTTCAACAACTTCCGCAAGGAAGACAACGGCCGCATCCCGACCCTGAAGGACTCCCTGCGCGAATCCATCAACCTGCCGTTCATTCGTCTGATGCGCGACCTGGTGCGCTACAGCACCTACCAGGCCCCGGGCAACAGCGCAGCGCTGCTCAAGGACGATGCCGAACCGCGGCGCCAGGAATACCTGGCCCGTTTCGCCGACCGCGAGGGTACAGATTTCCTTCGGCGCTTCTGGAAGAAATACCAGCGCAAGACCTCCCAGGAACGCCTCGATACCTTCCTCGACGGCATGCGCGTCACGCCGATCCGCCTGGCCGCGGTGCACCGTTACCTGTTCCCGGAATCCGACCAGGCCACCTTCAACGCCTTCGTCCGCGCCCACATGAAGAAGGAAGGCCTGGTGACCAAGCCGGTCAGCGGCAAGAAGGACCCGCTCAGCGACGAACGCCTCGACGCCCTGTACTACGCCTATGGCCCGGGCAAGTACGACCTGCCCGACCAGGGCTTCATCGCCAAGGCCCACCCGCTGGACCTGTGGCTGCTCGGCTACCTGCTCAAGCACCCTAGCGCGAGCTTCCAGGAAGCGACCCTGGCCAGTCATTTCGAGCGCCAGGAAGTCTACGGCTGGCTGTTCAAGAGCAAGCACCAAGGCGCCCGCGACAGCCGCATCCGCACCCTGGTGGAGGTCGAGGCGTTTCTCGATATCCATGCGCGCTGGAAACGCGTGGGCTATCCGTTCGACCACCTGGTGCCGTCGCTGGCCACCGCCATCGGCAGCTCCGGCGACCGCCCTGCCGCACTGGCGGAACTGGTGGGGATCATCCAGAACGATGGCGTGCGCCTGCCGGTCCTGCGCATCGACACCCTGCATTTCGCCGCCGGCACGCCCTATGAGGTGAACCTGGCCGGTGATCCGGATCGCGGTGAGCGGGTACTTTCCGTGGAGGTGGCGCGGGCCCTGCGCGGGGCCATGTCGCAGGTAGTGGATGCCGGTACCGCGCGGCGGGTGGCCGGGACATTCAAGCTCGACGACGGCACCGTGCTGACCATGGGCGGCAAGACCGGCACCGGCGACAACCGCATCGAAAGCTTCGGCGCCGGTGGCCGGCTGATCGGTTCGCGCTCGCTGAACCGTACCGCCACCTTCGTGTTCTTCCTCGGCGACAACCACTTCGGCACCCTCACCGCCTTCGTCCCGGGGCGGGCGGCGGAGTCGTTCAAGTTCACCTCGGCGCTGCCGGTGCAGGTGCTCAAGGGCATGGCGCCATTGCTGCTGCCCTACCTCAAGCCGGGTGGCAATACCCAGTGCGCGGTGCCGCTGACGGCGGAGCCGGGATCGAGCGTGACCCAGGCGCACTGATCCCGAAAATTCGAGTCCAGCCAATCTCCGGGTTGCAATAAGATATATCTTGAGTAATATCTTGAGACATATCGCAAGCAACCCAGGAGACACCCCATGCGCGATCACCACCACGGCCACCGGGAAATCGAAGGCTTCGAACGCCGTCGCGAGCGCGGCGACCGCGGCCCGCGGGTGTTCGCCCCGGGCGACCTGAAGCTGCTCCTGCTGTCGATGCTGGCCGACCAGCCCTGCCACGGCTACGACCTGATCCGCCAGATCGAAACCCTGTTCGACGGCAACTACAGCCCCAGCCCCGGGGTCATCTACCCGACCCTGACCTTCCTCGAAGAAAGCGAGCTGATCAACGGCGAAACCCATGGCAGCAAGAAACGCTACCAGGCCACCGACGCCGGTCGCGCCTTCCTCGTGGAACAGGCGGTGGCCCTCGATGGCGTGCGTACCCGCATCGAAGTGAGCAAGCGCTCGCTGCGCGGTCACGATCGTCCGCCGGAGATCCACGAAGCCGTCCACAACCTGCGCCATGCCCTGCAGATGCACAGCGGGCGCTGGAACCCACAAGAAATAGAGCGGGTGCGCAACCTGCTCAACGAAACCGCGAAAGCCATCGTTGCCGGCCCGGCAAATCATCCTTCCCAGGAGCCATCCGAATGACTGCTAGCGAAAACACCATTCACCGCGTGATGCACGAGATCAAGCATCGCCAACTGCGCGTGTTGCGGGTCACCGACCTCACCCCGCGCATGCGCCGCATCACCCTCGGCGGTGCGCAACTGCAAGGTTTCATCAGCCTCGGCACGGACGATCACGTCAAGCTGCTGTTCGCCAACAATGCCGAAGAACAGGCGGCGATGGATGCCCTCGACCTGCCCAAAGAGGGCGTCAAGCCGACCATGCGCGAGTACACGCCGCGGCGCATCGACCTGGTCAACAACGAACTGGACCTGGACTTCGTCCTCCACGGCGACGGCCCTGCCTCGACCTGGGCGGCCCAGGCCGAACCCGGCCAGACCCTCAACATCGCCGGCCCGCGCGGCTCCCTGGTGGTGCCGGATATCTTCGACAGCTACCTGCTGGTGGGTGACGAAACCGCGATCCCGGCCATCGGCCGTCGCCTCGAAGAACTGCCGGCCGGACGCAAGGTGCTGGCGCTGATCGAGATCGAGGACGCGCAGGAACGCCAGCCATTGCCGAGCAAGGCCGATGTCGAGGTGATCTGGATCGAGCGGCACCGGCAGGATGTGCTGCAGGTACTGGCCGATGTCAGCCTGCCGGCAGGCGAGCTGTATGCCTGGGTCGCCCTGGAGAAGGCCCTGACCCGCAAGGCCAAGGCACTGTTGCTGGAAGAGAAAGGCATCGCCGACGAGCGCATCAAGGCCGCTGCCTACTGGCGCCTCGACCCGAACGACGACGAATAAGCCGGGTTCAGGGCCGACGCACCGCGCGCCGGCCCTGCCAGCGGTCGAGACCGATGATCGCCAGGCCCAGCAGCAGGAACGCCAGCAGCATCAGCAGCGCATTGCCCAGCACCCGGGCATAGCCCAACGCCGCGACATCGATGAACGGGTAGGGATAGAAACCGACCCACTCCCCACGCAGCAGCGCGTAGCCGAAATAGCCCAGCGGATAGAGTGACCAGGCCAGCAGGTGCCTGAGCCGCAGGCTGCCCTTCTCCACCTGCAGCCACCAGTACCCGGCGAACAGCGCCGGCATCACGTCGTGCAACAAGCCGTCCGCCAGCCATTGCCAGCCCTGGGGTTGCCAGAGGTGGCGCAGCAGCAGGCTGTAGGCGATCGCCACGAAGAGGATGCTCGCCAGCACCCCGCCCGCCACCCACGGCTTCAGCCAGAAACGCCGCGCCGGCGATTCACGGCCAAAGGCGGCCTGGCTCAGTACCGTGGCCACCAGCACATTGCTCAGCACGGTGAAGAAACCGAAGAAGTTCACCAGCCCGCCCAGCAGGCTGGCCTGGTCCTGCCAGCGCGCGACGAGGATCAGGTACAGCTGCACCGCCAGGGCGAACCAGCCAAGCACCGCCGCCCCGCCGGTCAGGCCGCGCGGGGTCGGTACCTTACGCGCCGCGCTTGAGATCACGCAGCATCTTCAGGTACAGGCCCTCGACCTTTTCCCGCGCCCAGGGGGTCTTGCGCAGGAACGTCAGGCTCGACTTGATGCTCGGATCACTCTTGAAGCAACGGATATCGATGCGTTGCGCCAGCCCGTCCCATTGGTAGTGAGCCACCAGCGCGGTGACGATCTGTTCCAGGGTCACGCCATGCAGCGGGTTCTTGTCAGCGGCACTCATGCCTGTCTCCAGCCAATCGAAGGTGCGCACCTTAGCCCAGTGGCCAGGTGCTGTCAGCAGTCTAGTCGGCGGCTTGCGTGGCGAGAGGATTGCATTTTGATTTCACTGCAATGTTATAGTGTAACCAAACATGACATCTGCCAAGGACTCTCCATGCGTTACCTGCCCCTTCCCCTTTCTCCCCTTGCCGTCGCCCTGTGGCTGGCGTCGGCGCCGAGCCACGCGGTCGAATTGCAGCCCCAGGTGATCACCGCCAACCCGTTGGGCAATGCGCAACTGGCGGCGCCAAGCAGCGTGCTCGAAGGCGACCAACTGTTACTGGAACAGAAAGGCAGCCTCGGCGAGATCCTCAACAGCCAGCCGGGCGTGTCTTCCACCTGGTTCGGCCCGGGCGCCAGCCGGCCGATCATTCGTGGCCTGGATGGCGACCGTATCCGCATGCTGCGCAACGGTGTCGGCGCGCTGGACGCCTCGTCGCTGTCCTATGACCACGCCGTGCCCCTGGATCCGGTCAACGTCGAGCGCGTGGAAATCGTCCGTGGCCCGGCTGCCCTGCTCTACGGCGGCAGCGCCATCGGCGGCGTGGTCAACACCTTCGACAACCGTATCCCCACCGAAGCCATCGAAGGCATCCACGGTGCCGGCGAACTGCGCTACGGCGGCGCCGACACCACCCGCAGCAGCGCCGGCAAGCTGGAAGCCGGCGACGGCACCTTCGCCCTGCACCTGGACGCCAACAGCCGCCAGTTCAACGACCTGCGCATTCCCGGTTACGCGCAGAGTTCCAAAGTGCGCGACAGCGACGAACCCGGCAGCCGCCATCGTCTGGAGAACAGCGATGGTCGCCAGGATGGCGGCGCCATCGGTGGTTCCTACACCTGGGAGCACGGCTATACCGGGCTTTCCTATAGCCGCTACGACTCCAACTACGGTTCGGTGGCGGAGTCCGGCGTGCGCATCGACATGGAGCAGGACCAGTACGGCTTCGCCTCGGAAATCCGCGACCTGGAAGGCCCGTTCAGTTCGGTCAAGGTCGACCTTGGCTACACCGAGTACAAGCACCGCGAACTGGAAGATGGCGAGGTTGGCACCACGTTCAAGAACAAGGGCTACGAGGCACGCGTCGAAGCCCGGCACCAACCGCTGGGACCGGTGGAAGGGGTGATCGGCGCACAGGTCAACCGCAGCGAGTTCTCGGCCCTGGGCGAGGAAGCCTTCGTGCCGCAGACCGATACCGACAGCGTCGCCCTGTTCTTGCTGGAACAATGGCAGGCCAGCGAGCGCCTGAACCTGAGCCTGGGCGCACGCCTGGAACACACCCGGGTCGATCCGGACGGCAACGACAACGAGCGTTTCGCCGACCTGGGCGGCGCCAGCACCTTCAATGCCGCCAGCCTGTCGTCGGGCGCGGTGTACCAGTTGACGCCGATCTGGTCGCTGGCCGCCAACTTCGGCTACACCGAGCGAGCGCCGACCTTCTATGAGCTGTACGCCAACGGCGCCCACGTCGCCACCGGCAGCTATGAAGTGGGTGATCCGAACCTGTCGAAGGAAAAAGCGCTGTCCGGCGACCTGGCCCTGCGCTTCGACAACGACACGCACAAGGGCAGCGTCGGCGTGTTCTACAGCCACTTCCGCAACTACATCGGCCTGCTGGCCAGCGGCGAGATGCGCGAGGGTGAGGACGACGACATCCCCGAGTACCTGTACACCGGCGTGCGGGCGCGCTTCTACGGGGTCGAGGCGCAGGACCACTGGAAACTGCTGGAGAGCCCTTATGGCAACCTGGCGCTGGAACTGTCCGGCGACTACACCCGGGCGAAGAACCTCGACACCGGCGAGGCTCTGCCACGGATCGCGCCGCTGCGCCTGAACAGCGGGCTGCTGTGGAACCTTGACAAGTGGCAGGCGCGCATCGACGTGCAGCATGCCGCGTCGCAGCACCGCAAGCCGGCCAACGAGACCAGTACCGATGGCTACACCACCCTGGGAGCCAGCGTCGGCTACCGCTTCAAGGTGGGTGAAAGCGACTGGCTGGCGTTCGTGCGCGGCGAGAACCTGACGGACCAGACCGTTCGCTATGCCAGCTCGATCCTGCGGGATATCGCGCCGGCACCGGGGCGCAGTGTGGAGGTGGGGTTGCGCACGACCTTCTGACCTGAGTGAACCCCATCGCTGGCAAGCCAGCTCCCACAGTGTCCGCGTCGCTGCCGAACCTGTGGGAGCTGGCTTGCCAGCGATGAGGCCATCAAGACCACCGATTATTACCAAACCGACAACGGTCCCTCACCGCCCCCAACCTTCCACTTCCCGCCTTCCCCCTGTATCCTCCGCGCCACAAGCTGAAACGCTTCACTTACCCAAACCATCCGACCCATCCTGGCGAGCGACCCCGCGCCGGGACATTTGCCGTTTTTTCATACAATCAAAAGATAGCGCTATCTCATGCCCAGTTTCCCTGCCTTCCGCCATTTGACCGCGCCGCTGTTGTGCGCCTTCACTGCCTCCGCCCATGGCGCGGCGCCCTTCGAATCCGACTCCCCATGGATGCTCGGCGACTGGAACGGCAGCCGCAGCGAACTGGCCGGACGCGGCTACCATTTCAGCCTCGACTACACCGGCGAGATGGGCAGCAACCTGCACGACGGGCATGACCACGACCGCAGCGCGCGCTACAGCGACCAGTTCGCCTTCGGCAGCCACCTGGACCTGGAAAAGATCCTCGGCTGGCACGACACCGAGTTCCAGCTCACCGTCACCGAGCGCCACGGCAACAACATCAGCAACGACCGCATCAACGACCCGCGGGTCGGCGGTTTCACCTCGGCCCAGGAAGTCTGGGGCCGCGGCCAGACCTGGCGACTGACCCAGCTGTGGATCAAGCAGAAGTACCTGGATGGCGCGCTGGACGTGAAACTCGGCCGCTTCGGCGAGGGCGAGGACTTCAACAGCTTCCCCTGCGACTTCCAGAACCTGGCCTTCTGCGGCTCGCAGGTGGGCAACTGGGTCGGCGACAGCTGGTACAACTGGCCGGTCAGCCAATGGGCCGCGCGCGTGCGCTACAACCTCACGCCCGAGCTCTACGCCCAGGTCGGCGCCTTCGAGCAGAACCCGTCGAACCTCGAACGGCAGAACGGCTTCAAGCTCAGCGGCAGCGGTACCCAGGGCGCCATGTTCCCGATTGAACTGGTCTGGAGCCCGGCAATCAGAGGCCTGAAAGGGGAATATCGGGCGGGCTACTACTACAGTAATGCCAATGCCAAGGATGTTTACCGCGACGACGACGGCCAGCCCGCCGCACTGAGCGGCCAGGACTATCGCAGCCGTTCTGGCAAGCAGGGTTTCTGGCTGGGGGCACAGCAGCAAGTGACATCGTTGGCCAGCGACCATTCCCGTGGCTTGAGCCTGTTCGCCAATGCCACGCTGCACGACAAGAAGACCAATGTCATCGACAACTATGTTCAGGCAGGGGTGGTGTACCGGGGGCCCTTCGATTTCCGGAGCAAGGACGATATCGGTTTCGCCCTCGCCCGCGTGCACGTCAATCCCGCCTGGCGCAAGAACGCCGAAGCGCACAACCGCGCCGCCGGCACCGACGATTTCAACGATCCCGCCTTCCTGCCGGTCCAGGACACCGAGTACAGCGCCGAGCTGTATTACGGCTTGCACCTGGCCGACTGGCTCACCGTGCGTCCCAACCTGCAGTACATCCGCCATCCGGGCGGGGTCGGCCAGGTCGATGACGCGCTGGTCGGCGGCATCAATATCCAGAGCAGCTTCTAACCGGCCCGCGGGCCTGACGCTTTCAACCTGACGGAGAACATTCAATGCGCACTGAAGGAACCCGCTGGCTACCGAGATTGCTCGGTGTCCTGCTGTTGCTGATGGGCATGGCCCTGGTGGCCGGGGGCATCAAGCTGATGAACCTCGGGGGGTCGCTGTATTACCTGATCGCAGGGTTCGGCTTTGCCGTGTCCGGAGTCCTGTTGCTGGCCCTGCGCAAGCATGCCCTGGGCCTGTACGGCCTGGTCCTGCTGGGCAGCACCGCCTGGGCGCTGTGGGAAGTGGGCCTGGACTGGTGGCAACTGGTGCCGCGCCTGTCCCTGTGGTTCGCCCTCGGCGTGATCCTCCTGCTGCCCTGGACCCGCCGCCCGCTGCGCGGCCTGGCCGGCCAGCCGGCGCGCATCAACCTGGCGATCCTCGGCGTGGCCGTGCTGGCCTCCGGCGCCAGTGCCATCGGCAGCCAGTTCACCCATCCGGGCGAAATCAAGGGCGAGCTGGGGCGCGACACCACCACCCTGTTCAGCACCGCGCCGGACATGCCCGACGGCGATTGGCAGGCCTACGGCCGCACCGAGTACGGCGACCGCTACTCGCCGCTGCGGCAGATCACCCCGACCAACATCTACCAGTTGGAAGAAGCCTGGCGCATCCGCACCGGCGACCTGCCCAGCGCCGACGACCCGGTGGAACTGACCAACCAGAACACCCCGCTGAAGGTCAACGGCATGCTCTACGCCTGCACCGCCCACAGCAAAGTGCTGGCCCTGGACCCGGACACCGGTGCGGAAATCTGGCGCTTCGACCCGCAGATCAAGAGCCCGGTCGGCAGCTTCAAGGGCTTCGCCCACATGACCTGCCGCGGCGTCTCCTACTATGACGAAAACAACTACCTGAACACCGACGGCAGCCCGGCGCCGAAGATCTCCGAGGCCGGCCAGGCCGTGGCCCGCAGTTGCCCTCGGCGCCTCTACCTGCCCACCGCCGACGCCCGCCTGATCGTGCTCAACGCCGACAACGGCAAGGTCTGCGAAGGCTTCGCCAACCGGGGTGTGATCGACCTGACCCAGGGCATCGGCCCGTTCACCGCCGGCGGCTACTACTCCACCTCGCCGGCAGCCATCACCCGCGGACTGGTGATCATCGGTGGCCATGTCACCGACAACGAGTCGACCAACGAACCCTCCGGCGTGATCCGCGCCTACGACGTCCACGACGGCCGCCTGGTGTGGAACTGGGACAGCAACAACCCGGACGACACCAAGCCACTGGCACCGGGCAAGACCTACAGCCGCAACTCGGCGAACATGTGGTCGCTGGCCAGCGTCGACGAGAAACTCGGCATGGTCTACCTGCCCCTGGGCAACCAGACCCCGGACCAGTGGGGCGCCGACCGCACCCCGGGCGCGGAGAAGTTCAGCGCCGGCATCGTCGCCCTGGACCTGGCCACCGGCAAGGTGCGCTGGAACTACCAGTTCACCCACCACGACCTGTGGGACATGGACGTCGGCAGCCAGCCGACCCTGCTCGACCTGAAGACCGCCGACGGCGTCAAGCCGGCACTGATCGCGCCGACCAAGCAAGGCAGCCTGTACGTGCTCGACCGTCGCGACGGCAGCGCCATCGTGCCGATCCGCGAGATCCCGGCACCGCAAGGCGCGGTGCAAGGCGACCATACCGCGCCGACCCAGGCCCGTTCCGACCTCAACCTGCTCGGCCCGGACCTCACCGAACAGGCCATGTGGGGCGCCAGTCCGTTCGACCAGATGCTCTGCCGCATCCAGTTCCGCGAACTGCGCTACGAAGGCCAGTACACCCCGCCGTCGGAGCAGGGTTCGCTGGTCTATCCGGGTAACGTCGGCGTGTTCAACTGGGGCAGCGTCTCGGTGGACCCGGTGCGCCAGCTGCTGTTCACCAGCCCGAACTACATGGCCTTCGTCTCGAAGATGGTGCCGCGCGCCGAGGTGGCCGAGGGCGCCAGGCGCGAAAGCGAGACTGCCGGCGTGCAGCCGAACACCGGCGCGCCATACGCGGTGATCATGCACCCGTTCATGTCGCCGCTGGGCGTGCCGTGCCAGGCGCCAGCCTGGGGCTATGTCGCCGGTATCGACCTGTTGAGCAACAAGGTGGTGTGGAAGCACAAGAACGGCACCAGCCGCGACAGCTCGCCGATTCCGCTCGGCCTGCCGATCGGTGTGCCGAGCATGGGCGGCTCGATCGTCACCGCCAGCGGCCTGGGCTTCCTCAGCGGCACCCTGGACCAGTACCTGCGCGCCTATGACGTGAACACCGGCAAGGAACTGTGGAAGTCGCGCCTGCCGGCCGGCGGCCAGGCCACGCCGATGACCTACACCGGCAAGGATGGCAAGCAGTACGTGCTGGTCACCGCCGGCGGGCATGGCTCGCTGGGGACCAAAATGGGCGACTACATCATCGCCTACAAACTGCCGAACTGAGGTGAACCCATCGCTGGCTTGCCAGCGATGGGCATGGTTATTTAGCAGAGATTGAGAGAACGGCGCGTACCTTGTGGGAGCGGGTTCACCCGCGATTACCGTGGTGAGTTCACCATAGCAATCGCGGGTAAACCCGCTCCCACAGGGTCCGTCCTTCACTTGACCGAGATGTATTGACACCCATGCAGCGTTGAAGCCCCATCAACAGCAACGGATTACTTGGCGTACCGCTCCGTCCACTCCCGGGCGCGCTTCTCGAACTCCGCCCGCGTGCGCTGGAACTCCACGCCGATCTCCGGGCGCAACGCCTCCCGCCCCTCCGGCTCGGCCAGCAACGAGGTGATGCTCAGCAACACCTTGGCCAGGGTCAGCGCCGGCGACCAGTTCTCGCCCAGGATATCCAGGCCGATCTCGCCGTCCTCAGCGATGTTCGGGTGATAGATCCGGGTGAAGAACTTCACCGTCGGCGCCTTGAACGGATAATCCTCGGGAAAGTGCACATCGAGGAAAAACACGCCCCCCTCGTACGGCGAGTACCGCGGCCCGATGATCGTCGCCCGCCAGTGGAACAGGTCTTCGCCTGCCGGCCCGGCGCTGCAGTTCTCCGGCGGGTTCTTGTTGAAATCGTGCAATTCGCGATCGATGCGTTTCAATGCCGTCGGCATGGGTGACTCCCTGCGCAGATGAGTTCGCCACAGTAGCACTTGGCAATCATCCACCGCGACCTTGGGCTACGCTGGATCAACGCGGTTTTCGTACAGGGCTATCCGACAAAAGCCGTCTGGCATTGAAACCACCCTCCTACCGCCCCATCTAAGCACCATAGTCATTCACGCAGGTGCCCCATGAGCGACCAGCAGGATCTCCCGGAACATCCCGACGACTACGCCGAAGTCGAGCATCTCGACGATGACCCCACCGGCCGCCACCTGGCGCTGCCGGGGCAGCAGTTGCCGGACAAGGTCTACGTGATACCGATCCACAACCGTCCGTTCTTCCCGGCGCAGGTGCTGCCGGTGATCGTCAACGAGGAACCCTGGGCGGAAACCCTCGACCTGGTGGCCAAGACCGACCACCACACCCTGGCCCTGTTCTTCATGGACGAGCCGGCGCAGGACCATCGTCATTTCGACACCTCGGCCCTGCCGCTGTACGGCACCCTGGTCAAGGTGCACCACGCCAGCCGCGAAAACGGCAAGCTGCAGTTCGTCGCCCAAGGCCTGACCCGGGTGCGCATCCGCACCTGGCTCAAGCACCATCGCCCGCCGTACCTGGTGGAGGTCGAATATCCGCACCAGAGCCCCGAGCCCACCGACGAGGTGAAGGCCTACGGCATGGCGCTGATCAACGCGATCAAGGAACTGCTGCCACTCAACCCGCTGTACAGCGAAGAGCTGAAGAACTACCTCAATCGCTTCAGTCCCAACGACCCGTCGCCTCTCACCGACTTTGCCGCCGCCCTGACCTCGGCCACCGGTACCCAGCTCCAGGAAGTGCTGGACTGCGTGCCGATGCTCAAGCGCATGGAGAAGGTCCTGCCGATGCTGCGCAAGGAAGTGGAAGTCGCGCGCCTGCAGAACGAGATTTCCGCCGAGGTGAACCGGCAGATCGGCGAGCACCAGCGCGAGTTCTTCCTCAAGGAACAGCTCAAGGTCATCCAGCAGGAACTGGGGCTGACCAAGGACGACCGCAGCGCCGACCTCGAACAGTTCAAGCAGCGACTGGAGGGCAAGACCCTGCCGGCCGCCGCACAGAAGCGCATCGACGAAGAGATGGGCAAGCTGGCGATCCTGGAGACCGGCTCGCCGGAATACGCCGTCACCCGCAACTACCTGGAATGGGCCACCGCCCTGCCGTGGGGCGTGTACGGCAGCGACAAGCTCAGCCTGCAGCATGCGCGCAAGGTCCTCGACCAGCACCATTCCGGTCTCGATGACGTCAAGGACCGCATTCTCGAATTCCTCGCGGTGGGTGCCTACAAGGGTGAGATCAGCGGCTCCATCGTCTTGCTGGTGGGCCCGCCCGGGGTGGGCAAGACCAGCATCGGCAAGTCCATCGCCGAGTCCCTTGGCCGGCCGTTCTATCGTTTCAGCGTCGGTGGCATGCGCGACGAGGCGGAGATCAAGGGTCACCGCCGTACCTACATCGGCGCCCAGCCGGGCAAGCTGGTGCAGGCCCTCAAGGACGTCGAGGTGATGAACCCGGTGATCATGCTCGACGAGATCGACAAGATGGGCCAGAGCTACCAGGGCGACCCCGCCTCGGCGCTGCTGGAGACCCTGGATCCGGAGCAGAACGTCGACTTCCTCGACCATTACCTGGACCTGCGCCTGGACCTGTCCAAGGTGCTGTTCGTGTGTACCGCCAACACCCTCGATTCCATTCCCGGGCCGTTGCTCGACCGCATGGAAGTGATTCGCCTGTCCGGCTACATCACCGAGGAAAAGCTGGCCATCGCCAAGCGCCACCTATGGCCCAAGCAGTTGCAGAAAGCCGGCGTGGCGAAAACCAGCCTGAGTATCAGCGACGCCGCGTTGCGCACGGTGATCGAGGGCTACGCCCGTGAATCCGGTGTGCGTCAGTTGGAGAAGCAGCTGGGCAAGCTGGTGCGCAAGGCCGTGGTGCGCCTGCTCGACGAGCCGGACGCGAAGATCAGGATCGGTCCGAAAGACCTCGAAGCAGCGCTGGGCATGCCGGTGTTCCGCAGCGAGCAGGTGCTGGCCGGCAAGGGCGTGATCACTGGCCTCGCCTGGACCAGCATGGGCGGCGCCACCTTGCCGATCGAGGCGACGCGCATCCACACGCTGAACCGCGGCTTCAAGCTCACCGGGCAACTGGGTGACGTGATGAAGGAATCGGCGGAAATCGCCTACAGCTATGTCAGCTCGCACCTGAAGCAGTACGGCGGCGACCCGACCTTCTTCAACGAAGCCTTCGTCCACCTGCACGTGCCGGAAGGCGCCACGCCGAAGGACGGCCCCAGCGCCGGCATCACCATGGCCAGCGCATTGCTGTCGCTGGCCCGTGACCAGGTCCCGAAGAAGGGCGTGGCGATGACCGGGGAAATGACCTTGACCGGGCATGTCCTGCCGATTGGCGGGGTGCGCGAGAAGGTGATCGCGGCGCGGCGGCAGAAGATCTTCGAGCTGATCCTCCCAGAGGCGAACCGCGGGGACTTCCAGGAACTGCCGGATTACCTGAAGCAGGGCCTTACGGTGCATTTCGCCAAGCGCTTCGGCGATGTGGCGAAGGTGTTGTTCAACTGAGGCCAGGTGGAACTGCGGCACTCTTCCGGTTTAAGCTCCGGTCGCATGTCAACGCTGCGCTCCGGAGTGCTTCATGAAGATCCGCCGTACCGCCCTGCTGTCGGGCTTCGCCCTGCTTGCCGCCTGCTCCCACGACGCTTCGCGCACCGAGCCGGTGGTGGTGGAAAAACAGAGTCAGTGCCCGGTCGACCTGAACATCGGCCAGGCCCTGACCCTGACCCTGCCCAGCAACCCCAGCACCGGCTATCGCTGGCTGCTGCAGAATCCGGCGAACGCCATCCTCGGCGCCCTGGGCCCCGAGGTGTACAGCAGCAGCGACAGCGACGGCATGGTCGGCAGCGCCGGCCAGTCCACCTGGCGCTTCAGGTCCAGGGCTGCCGGTGAAGGCCACCTGGTGCTGGTCTACCAGCAGCCCTGGGCGCCCGAAGAGGCGCCGGCGCAAACCTTCGACTGCATCGTCAAGGTGCGCTAGGCCTCCTCATAGCGTCGGCGCACTGCCAGCAGATACCGCTCCATTGCCGTCAGGGCCTCTGCCATCGGCACCAGTTCGGTCTGTGCCTTGATCGCCTGGATCTGCTCGGTCCAGCCCTGGGTCAGGGTGACCGCCTGCTCCAGCCACTGGTCGCGCATGCCACCCAGGACCGCGATCTTCGGCAATTGATCCAGCTCGCGCGCCAGTGCGCCGTGCCGCGTCTCCCAGGCGCAGCGCTCGTCGATCAACACACCGCGGTCGATCAGCGTTCTCGAACGCAGCTTGACCACGTCGATGAACTTGCGCCCTTCGAGCACGCCCCCCAGCCGGTCGACGAAAATCCGCGCCGCCGCGATCAGCGTCTGCGGATCCACGCCCTTGAGCAGCACCTTCTGCGTCAGCAGCACCTCCTCCTCGGTCGGGACCAAGCTCTTGAAGATGGACTGCAACTGTGGCGCCTCGAACGCGGCGATCACCTGATCCATGGCGGCGACCCGCTGATCGAGGTCATCGATGCGCGCCTTCTGGTTGGCAATCGAGCGATCCAGGGATTCCAGTTGGGCGACCAACGTCTCGACCCGTTCGTCCACCGCTGGCAACCTGGCCTTGCCGAGGGCGGCCAGGGCATCGGCGATCTCCTGGCCCTGGTTTTCCAGGCGATGCAGGTCGCGCAGCGCGTCCTGCTCCAGTATCCCGGCCTGACCGGGGGTTTGCGCCAGCAGGGTGGCCGGGTCGCTCCACTTGTGGTTGCCCAGCAGCACCAAGGCGCTGAGCACCCGCTCGGAAAGCAGCCGATCGGTGTCGAGCAGCCGCCTGGAAAGCCCGTCCAGTTGCTCGCGCAGGGCCGGCAGCAGGGCCTGGGTGGAACTGTAGAGTTGCTTGAGAAACGCTTCCTTCAGGTCGTTCATCCGGCTGATATCCGGTAACGACTCCTGGTGGGGCTGGCTCATGACGAGGCTCCTTCCTTGCTGATTTCATCCACGGTTTCGTTGAAGATCTTCGACAGTTGCGAAGAAATGTCGCGGATGCTGTGCCAGGGGCGCAGCACCCGTTCGAAGCGCCGGACGAAGATTGCCAGCTCGACATCGGTGCCGACCTGGGCAAGTTCCTCGCCAGACTCTTCGACATAGAGGCCCAGCATGTGCCAGACATCCTCGAGATTCTTCGCCGCAGTCTGCACCTCGGTCAGGCGGAACCTCAGGTCGGCGATCTGCAGCGTGGTGGTCTCGAATATCCCGATCATTGGGTTGATGGCTTCGATCTGCTGCACCAGCAACTCGCGCTCGCGGCGCAGGCGCCGGTTGCTCGCACGCACTGCCTCGGCCTGGGCGCCATAGATGCCGCCCGTGATCGCCACGCCAATGGCACCGAAGACCAGGCCGGTGAAGGCCAGCCCCACCAGTTTCTGGTAGGTGGCATCCATCTGCTCGATCTCCTTGTCCAGCGGGACGATCCTTGCACGCAGGGCATCGATGACCTTCTCCGGGCTGACATCCTTGATCTGATGGTTCAGCGCATCGGTTTCCGGGCGTAGCTGGCGGACCACGGCGTCGGTGAACCAGCGCGCGCGTTCCTTGATCGCGGTGATGAGCAACTTGACCTCGGCGATGTCTTCGCAGATGAGATCAAGGTAATTGCCCAGGCTGGCGATCTGCTTGCGCTCGCCTTCCGCAAGCGGCCGGAAACCTGCTCGTTGCAGCGATGCTTCATCCAGATCCCCGCCCAGGCGGCCGTTCAACTCGCGAAAGGCGTCGGTGGCCACCAGCCTTTCGATCAGTGCGCTGCCGTCTCCGATAAAGGCGGTGGCGAACAGGTCAAGGCGGGTGCCCAGGGTCTTGGTTTCCCGCTCCAGCACATCCCAGGTATCGACATGTGTGCGCAGGTTGGTATACAGACGATCCACCTGAGCCGCGTCGATGCCCAGCAGGGAAAGGTCATGGGAGCGGTTGATTTCCTCGATGCTCTTCGGCAGCCGCAGCACGTAGTACGCATAGCGCTTGATACTGCGCAGGTTGTCCGCACTGAAGATCAGCGCTGGCTGCATGCGGCTGTCTCGCGCACGGCTGGAAATGACATCGAAATACTGTTTGGGCACGAATTCGGCACGCTGCTGGACATCCAGTGCCTGCAGCGATTCGTTTTCTTCTTTGATGGTCATGGTGTTGTCCTTGGCAAACGGTCCTTCCCGGACCAGAGCGCTGCCCCGTCCAGCAGGGCAGGTGGACGAACCTACGCTGGCGCCGGCAGCGGCGAAGTCATCGCCGTTCGCCGGACCGCGGCGGAAAGCTCCGAGCGACACGGCCGAAGACGTGCATCCGTCCGGCAACACATAGGCATGGCTTCCCCACTTGGCTAGAATGTCGCCCCGTTTCGACCATCCCGTGACCAAACCGTGAGCCAACAACCCGACCGCCTATTCGCCGCCGCGCTGGACCAGGTGCCCGACTTCACCTTCAACGAAGATGTGGTGCGGGTGTTCCCCGACATGATCAAGCGCTCGGTGCCCGGCTACCCGACCATCGTCGAGAACATCGGCGTGCTCGCCGCGCAGTTCGCCCGCCCGGACACCGTGCTCTACGATCTCGGCAGTTCCCTCGGCGCGGTCACCCAGGCCCTGCGCCGCCACGTGCGCAGCGAAGGCTGCCGGGTGCTGGCGGTGGACAACTCGGCGGCCATGGTCGAGCGCTGCAGCGAATACCTGAAGGCCCAGGACGCCATGTACCAGGAGCTGCTCCCGGTTCAGGTGCTGGAAGCCGACATCACCGCCCTGGAACTGCAACCGGCGTCGGTGGTGGCGATGAACTTCACCCTGCAGTTCATCGAGCCGGCCGCGCGCCTGGCCCTGCTCGCGCGCATCCGCCAGGCCCTGGTGCCGGGCGGGGCGCTGATCCTCTCGGAAAAACTGCGCTTCGAAGACGCAGGCGAGCATGCCCTGCTCACCGACCTGCATGTCGCCTTCAAGCGCGCCAACGGCTACAGCGAACTGGAAATCGCCCAGAAACGCAGTGCCATCGAAAACGTGATGAAACCCGACAGCCTCGAAGAACACCGCGCCCGCCTCAAGGCCGCCGGGTTCTCCAAGGTGGTGCCGTGGTTCCAGTGCCTGAACTTCGCTTCCCTGATTGCCCTGCCATGATCGATCTGTCTCCTCTGGTCCGCCGCCTGGCGGGCACACCTCTGGCTTCGTGGGCGCAAGGCCTGCAAGCCCAACTCGACGCCAAGCTGGAGAAAGGCCATGGTGACCTGGAGCGCTGGCAAAGCGCCCTGGACGGCTTGCCGACGCTGACCCCGAGCGCGGTCGACCTGGTCAACGGCCTGCGCCTGGACTTCACCTGCGACGACGCCACCCGCGAACAGGCACGCGCCGCGCTGATGGGCCTGTCGCCGTGGCGCAAGGGCCCGTTCGACCTGTTCGGCGTGCACGTCGACACCGAATGGCGCTCGGACTGGAAATGGTCGCGGGTCTCAAAGCACCTGGACCTGCGCGGCAAGCGCGTGCTGGATGTCGGCTGCGGCAATGGCTACTACCAGTGGCGCATGCTCGGCGCCGGGGCCGACAGCGTGGTCGGCATCGATCCGAACTGGCTGTTCTTCTGCCAGTTCCAGGCGGTACAGCGTTACCTGCCGGAGCTGCCGGCCTGGCACCTGCCGTTTGCCCTGGAAGACCTGCCGCCGGCGCTGGAGGGCTTCGACACAGTGTTTTCGATGGGGGTGTTCTATCACCGCCGCTCGCCGATCGAACACCTGCTGGCGCTCAAGGACTGTCTGGTCAAGGGCGGTGAACTGGTGCTGGAAACCCTGGTGATCGAAGGCGACGAGAATCAGGTACTAGTGCCGGAAGACCGTTATGCGCAGATGCGCAATGTCTGGTTCCTGCCATCGGTGCCGGCGCTGGAGCGCTGGCTGCGGCGCGCCGGATTCAGTGACGTGCGTTGCGTGGATGTCAGCGTCACCAGCGTCGAGGAACAGCGCAGCACCGAGTGGATGAAGTACCAGTCGTTGAGCGACTTCCTCGATCCGCAGGATCACAGCCGGACCATCGAAGGCTTGCCGGCGCCCCGGCGGGCGGTGCTGGTGGCCAGAAAGTAGAGTGGTGTTCCGGGCCTCATCGCTGTGATGAGGCCCGATCATTCAGCTAACCCGCGAATGGCTGAAACATTACAAATCTGTAACTTGCCCCTCCTCTGCAACACCCTGTCATACCATACCCTCCCCCCCGCTTGACCCTGAAGCTACTTCAGGTTCGAGAATCGCTGCCTTTCTTCATCCAGAGTTTCCCCATGCGTCTACTTGTCATAGAGGACGAAGTCCGCACCGCCGACTACCTGCAACAGGGCCTCAGCGAAAACGGTTACGTGGTCGACTGCGCCCGCAGCGGTGCCGACGGCCTGCACCTGGCCCTGCAGCACAGCTACGACCTGGTCATCCTCGACGTCAACCTGCCGGAAGTGGATGGCTGGACCGTGCTCCAGCGCCTGCGCGCGCAGTCGGCGACGCGGATCATGATGCTCACCGCCCACGGGCGCCTGTCCGACCGGGTCAAGGGCCTCGACCTGGGTGCCGACGACTACCTGCTCAAGCCCTTCGAATTCCCCGAGCTGCTGGCCCGGGTGCGCAGCCTGTTGCGGCGCAGCGAACAGGCGATCGCGCCCTCGACCCTGAAGGTGGCCGATCTCGAACTCGACCCCGGTCGCCATCGCGCCTACCGTGGCGGCCAGCGCATCGACCTGACCGCCAAGGAATTCGCCCTGCTCCACCTGCTGATGCGCCAGAGCGGCGAGGTGCTGTCGCGTACCCAGATCATCTCGCTGGTGTGGGACATGAATTTCGATTGCGACACCAACGTGGTGGAAGTCTCGATCCGCCGCCTGCGGGCGAAGATCGACGACCCCTTCGAGGACAAGCTGATCCACACCCTGCGCGGTGTCGGCTACGTCCTGGAAGCCCGCGAATGAAGCCGGCGCGCCTGTCGCTGCGCCTGGGCCTGAGCGTGATCCTGATGGGCGCGGCGCTGGTGCTGCTGCTGGCGGCATTGGCGATATTCGCCCTCGACCGCGAGCTGGACCAACGCGCCCGCGACCATCTGCAACGCAAGATGGGCCAGATCGAGCACAGCCTGAATGTCGATCTCAAGATGGCCGACCTGAGCGTTCGCGCCCATCCCCTGCTCGACGTGGTGATGGGCCATGACAACCTGAGCCTGAGCGTGATCGAACGCAGTCCTCGCCACCCCGCGCGGTTGAGCCTGGGCCCGACGCTGGAAGCGCCGGCCGAGCCTATCGTCATCGGCCCGCAGTTGGCTTTCAGCGAGTGGACCGACAGCCGCGGCGAGCAACTGCTCACCGCGGCCCGCAGCATGCGCCTGCAGGACGGCACGGCGGTCCAGGTGCTGCTGACGGTGAACCGCAGCGAAGACACCGAGCTGCTGCATGCCTACCTGCGCTCGACACTGCTCGCCCTGCCGCTGTTGCTGCTGCTGATCGGGGTCTGTGCCTGGAAGCTGGTGCAGGGTGGCCTGGCGCCGCTACGCCGCTTCCGCCGTATCGCCGAGCAGGTCTCGGCTCACGACCTTGGCCACCGGCTGCCGGAAACCCGCTTGCCACTGGAGCTGCAAGCCCTGGCACGCAGTATCAACATCATGCTCGATCGCCTGGAAAACGGCGTCCGCCAGCTCTCCCAGTTCTCCGACGATCTTGCCCATGAACTGCGCACCCCCATCAGCAACCTGATGGGTCGGGCCCAGGTCACCCTCAGCCGCGAACGACCGGCGCAGGACTACAAGGTAGCGCTGGAGGACAGCATCGAGGAACTGACCCGCCTTAGCCGGATCATCACCGACATGCTGTTCCTCGCCCAGGTCGAGCAGCCGCTGGTGACGCTGCAGCTCACCCCGGTGGACCTGGCTGACGAGGCGCGGCGGGTAGCGGAGTTGTTCGATATCAGTGCCGAGAGCCGTGGGGTGACATTGCAGGTCGGCGGCTGGGGCACGGTGCCTGGTGATCGGTTGATGGTGCAGCGGGCGATCTCCAACCTGTTGAGCAATGCGATCCGGCATGCACCGCAAGGCAGCGTGGTGCGGATCGGCATCGGGGCGCGCGCGGACGGGCTGGATTGCTGGGTGGAAAATGGCGGGCCGGGGATCCCGGGCGAGCACCTGCCCCATCTCTTCGAGCGGTTCTATCGGGTGGGGTGTGGCCGGTCGCGGCTGGATGGCGGGACGGGGTTGGGGCTGGCGATCGTGAGGTCGATCATGCAGGTGCATGGTGGGCGGGTCGAGGTGAGCAGCGCGGTGGATGGACCGACCCGATTCAGCCTGGTGTTTCCTGGGTAGGTTTCAGGGCGCCATCGCTGGCTTGTCGGACCGCCGCACCGCAGCGATGGCGCCCTGAAGATCAGCCGCGGCTGGCAGCCAGGATCAGCGCCTTCATTTCCGCCACCGCGCCCTTGAAGCCAACGAACAGCGCATGCGCCACCAGCGCATGGCCGATGTTCAGCTCGTTGATCCCCTTGATCGCCGCCACCGCCTCGACATTGTGGTAATGCAGGCCATGCCCGGCATTGACGATCAGGCCCTGGCCCAAGCCAAAGGCCACGCCATCGGCGATACGCTTCAGCTCGTCGGCTTCTTCCGCCGGCGTGTGCGCATCGGCGTAACGCCCGGTGTGCAGTTCGATGGCCGGCGCACCGACCCGGCGCGAGGCCTCGATCTGCCGCTCGTCGGCATCAATGAACAGCGACACTTCCGAACCCAGCCGCGACAGGCGCTCCACCGCCGCCTTGATCCGTGCTTCCTGGCCAGCCACGTCGAGACCGCCTTCGGTGGTCAGCTCCTGGCGGGTTTCCGGGACCAGGCAGATGTGCGCCGGGCGGATGCGCTCGGCGAACGCCATCATTTCCTCGGTGACGCCCATCTCGAAGTTCATCCGCGTCTGCAGCACGTCCTTGAGCACCAGCACGTCACGCTCCTGGATATGCCGGCGGTCTTCGCGCAGGTGCACGGTGATGCCGTCGGCACCCGCCTCTTCGGCGTCCAGCGCGGCCTTGACCGGGTCGGGGTATCGGGTGCCACGGGCCTGGCGCAGGGTCGCCACGTGGTCGATGTTGACGCCGAGAAGGATGCGGTTGCTGTGGGTCACGAAGAAACTCTCCTGGAAGTTGAGCCCGACAGCATACGACGTGCTCAGCGCTTGCGAAACAGTTCGCGGCTGACCAGGGGGCGTCCGCCCAGATGAACGGCCAGCGCCTGGCGCATCAGGCGCTTGGCCGCGCTCAGGGCGCCAGGCGCCTCCCAGTCGGCCTCGGCCATGGCCGCCAGTTCCACACCGCTGAACAGCCCCGGCTGCAAGAGGTAGACCCGCTCCAGCCCGGCATCCACCTGCAGGCGATACCAGCCATCCGGCACCAGGGCGTCGCCGTTGATGTCCTGATCGAGGGCGAAGGCGTAGCCCAGTTCGTCCAGCAGGCGCCATTCGAAGCTGCGCAGCAGCGGCTCCAGCGGGCGCCCGGCGGCCAGGGCCTGCAAGGTCGCGGCGTAGTGTTCGAACAGCGCGGGATGCGGGTCTTCGGCCGGCAGCAGGCGAGTCAGCAGTTCGTTCAGGTACAGACCGCTGAACAGTGCGTCACCAACCAGCCACGCGGCCACGCCAACGCTGTCCAGGCGACCGACGTTCTTCAGCTCGCCACGTCCGCGCAGTTCCACCTCCAGCGGTACGAACGGCCGCGCCAGACTGCCGCCCTTGCCCCGGGCACGACGCATGACCGCGCGGACTCGCCCCTGCGGGGTGAGGAAATCCACCAGGGCGCTGGTCTCGCGGTAGGCGCGGTTGTGCAGGACGTAGGCCGGCAGGGCTTCTGGCTGATCCATGGACGGCTTCGCAGGAAAGTCGGCCCGATACCGGACGGTATCGGGCCCGGGGAAGGATTACAGGTCGCCGTAGCCCAGCGAGCGCAGGGCGCGCTCGTCGTCGGACCAGCCACCCTTGACCTTGACCCAGAGGTTGAGCATGACCTTGGCGTCGAACAGCACTTCCATGTCCTTGCGCGCCTCGGAACCGATGCGCTTGATGCGCTCGCCCTTGTCGCCAATGATGATCTTCTTCTGCCCGTCACGTTCGACGAGGATCAAGGCATGGATGTGCAGGACGTGGCCCTGCTGCTTGAACTCCTCGATTTCCACGGTGATCTGGTACGGCAGCTCGGCACCAAGCTGGCGCATGATCTTCTCGCGCACCAGTTCGGCGGCGAGGAAGCGGCTGCTGCGGTCGGTGATCTGGTCTTCCGGGAAGAAGTGCTCGTTCTCCGGCAGGTGCCTGGCGATCAGCGCTTCCAGGGCGTCGAGGTTGTGTCCCTGCTGGGCGGAGATCGGCACGATCTCGGCGTTCGGGAGTTGCTCCTGCAGCCATTGCAGGTGCGGGATCAGGTCGGCTTTCTCTTCGATGCGGTCGGTCTTGTTGATCGCCAGGATCACCGGGCCCTGCACGTACTGCACGCGCTCCAGGACCAGCTGGTCCTCGTCGGTCCAGCGGGTGCGGTCGACCACGAAGATCACCACGTCGACGTCCTTCAACGCCGCCGAGGCGGTCTTGTTCATGTAGCGGTTGAGCGCCTTCTCGTTGCTCTTGTGCATGCCGGGGGTATCGACGTAGATCGCCTGCACGTCACCCTCGGTCTTGATCCCGAGCATGTTGTGGCGGGTGGTCTGCGGCTTGCGCGAGGTGATCGCCAGCTTCTGCCCGAGGATGTGGTTGAGCAGCGTCGACTTGCCCACGTTGGGACGGCCGACGATGGCGACGTAGCCGCAACGGGTGGTGTTCATTTCTTCAGTCATTGCCATTCTCCACGCCCAGGGCGATCAGTGCCGCGGCGGCTGCCACCTGCTCGGCGATACGCCGGCTGACACCCTGCCCCCGGCTCTTTTCGGTCAACAGGGTCACTTCGCACTCGACGAAGAACGTCCGGCAATGCGGCTCGCCCTGGATATCCACCACTTCATAGCGGGGCAGTTCGCAGGCCCGCGATTGCAGGAATTCCTGCAGGCGGGTCTTGGGGTCCTTGTTGGTGTCGACCAGGGTCAGGCTGTCGAACTCGCCTGCCAGCCAGGACAGCACGCGCTCGCGGGCGGTCTGCATGTCGGCGTCGAGGTAGATCGCACCGATCAGCGCTTCAAGGGCGTCGGCGAGGATCGACTCGCGGCGGAAACCACCGCTCTTCAGCTCGCCCGAGCCCAGGCGCAGGTAGTCGCCAAGTTCGAAGCCGCGGGCCAGCAGGGCCAGGGTCTCGCCTTTCACCAGACGCGCACGCAGGCGCGACAGCTGGCCTTCACGGGCCTGGGGAAAGCGTTCGAACAGGGCTTCGCCGGCGACGAAGTTGAGGATCGCATCGCCAAGGAACTCCAGGCGCTCGTTGTTGCGCCCGGCGAAACTGCGATGGGTCAGGGCCAGCAGCATCAGCTCCTGGTTCTTGAAGGTGTAGCCGAGCTTGCGCTCGAGGCGACTCAGGGAAGGGCTCACGGTGTACCCACGCGATGTTCTTGGTGGTTCAGAAAAGCGTTGTTCAAATGCGGATCCTGAAAGACATATGGATTAATGCCCGCTGGCCGGGACCCCGCAGGAGAATCCCTCGATACAGCCTATGCCAGAAAAGCATTCGGCGCCGTCCCGAAGGACAGCGCCGTGAAGGTGCTACTTGATCAGCCCTACCCGCGACAGGCTCGGGAAGTGGCTGAGTTTCGGCTCCGGCCAGCTCATCCATACGGCAAAGGCCTTGCCGACGATGTTCTGGTCCGGAACCATGCCCAGCAGCTCCTTGGGAATCGAAGGATCATCCCAGTAGCGGCTGTCGTTGGAGTTGTCGCGGTTGTCGCCCATCATGAAGTAGTGCCCGGCGGGCACCGTCCACTGCTGGTCCGGCGGCATGCGGTAGCGACTCATCTCCTTGCGGATCAGGTGCTCGGCCTCGCCGAGTTTTTCCTTGTACAGCTCGGCGCTGCCCAGGGTGCCCGGCTCGGCGCCAACCAGTTGCTCGGCGACCTGCTGGCCATTGACGAACAGGCGCTTGTCGCTGGTGTAGCGCACCACGTCGCCCGGCAGTCCGACCACACGCTTGATGTAGTTGACGTTCGGGTCGCTCGGGTAGCGGAACACCATCACATCGCCGCGTTGCGGGTCACCGACCTCGATGACCTTCTTGTCGATCACCGGCAGGCGGATGCCGTAGGAGAACTTGTTCACCAGGATGAAGTCGCCCACTTCCAGGGTCGGCTTCATCGACCCCGAGGGGATCTGGAACGGCTCGACCAGGAACGAACGCAGCACCAGCACGATGAACAGCACCGGGAAGAACGATTTGCCGTACTCGACCAGCAACGGCTCCTTGTTCAACTGCTCGACCACCGACAGCTCGGGCTGGCTGACGCTGCCCTGGTAGTTGGCGATCGCCGCCCGCCGACGCGGAGCCAGGAACAGCAGATCGATCAGGGCCAGCAGCCCACAGACAGCGACAGCGATGACTAGCAACAGCGGGAAATTTAGCGACATAAAGACCTAGCTATCCAACCGGAGCACGGCGAGGAAGGCTTCCTGTGGAATCTCCACGTTGCCGACCTGTTTCATGCGTTTCTTACCAGCCTTCTGTTTCTCCAACAGCTTGCGCTTACGGCTCACGTCACCGCCGTAGCACTTGGCCAGTACGTTCTTTCTGAGTGCCTTGACCGTGGTCCGGGCAACGATCTGGCCGCCAATGGCCGCCTGGATCGCCACGTCGAACATCTGCCGAGGAATCAGTTCCTTCATCTTCTCGGTCAACGCGCGACCTTTGTAGTGCGCGTTGTCACGGTGCACGATCAATGCCAGGGCATCGACCTTGTCGCCGTTGATCAGCACGTCGAGCTTGACCAGGTTGGCCGACTGATAACGGTCGAAATGGTAATCCAGCGAAGCATAGCCGCGGCTGGTGGATTTGAGGCGGTCGAAGAAGTCCAGCACCACTTCGTTCATCGGCAGGTCGTAGCGCACCTGCACCTGCGAGCCGAGGAACTGCATGTCGCGCTGCACGCCACGCTTCTCGATGCACAGGGTGATGACGTTGCCCAGGTGTTCCTGCGGCACGAGGATGGTGGCGGCGACGATCGGCTCGCGGAAGTCTTCCACCGAGGAGATGTCCGGCAGCTTCGACGGGTTGTCGACGTAGATGGTCTCGCCGGTCTTGAGCTTGACCTCGAAGATCACGCTCGGTGCGGTGGTGATCAGGTCCAGGTCGTATTCGCGCTCCAGGCGCTCCTGGATGATCTCCATGTGCAGCATGCCGAGGAAGCCGCAACGGAAGCCGAAGCCCAGGGCGTCGGAGCTTTCCGGGGTGTACTGCAACGACGAGTCGTTCAGGGTCAGTTTCTGCAACGCATCGCGAAAATCTTCGAAATCATCGGAACTGACCGGGAAAAGGCCGGCATATACCTGCGGCTGGATCTTCTTGAAGCCCGGCAGCACCTCGACTTCGGGGGTCGAGGACAGGGTCAGGGTATCGCCCACTGGCGCACCGAGGATTTCCTTGATGCTGGCGATGATGAAGCCCACTTCACCGGCCTTGAGGTCGGCGGTGACGGTATGTTTCGGGGTGAAGACACCGACGCTGTCGACCAGGTGCACCTTGCCGGTGGACTTGACCAGGATCTTGTCGCCTTTCTTCACGCGGCCATGGCGCACGCGAACCAGGGACACGACGCCCAGGTAGTTGTCGAACCAGGAGTCGATGATCAGCGCCTGCAGCGGTGCGTCGAGCTCGCCTTCAGGCGCCGGAATGGTGTGCACCAGGCGCTCCAGCACCTCGTCCACGCCCATGCCGCTCTTCGCCGAGCAGGCCACGGCATCGGTGGCGTCGATGCCGATGATCTTCTCGATCTCTTCCTTGACGCGATCCGGGTCGGCTTGCGGCAGGTCCATCTTGTTCAGGACCGGCATGACTTCCAGGCCCTGCTCGATGGCGGTGTAGCAGTTGGCGACGGATTGCGCCTCGACGCCCTGGCCGGCGTCCACCACCAGCAGCGCGCCTTCGCAGGCGGCCAGGGAACGGCTGACTTCATAGGTGAAGTCGACGTGGCCGGGGGTGTCGATGAAGTTCAACTGGTAGGTTTTGCCGTCGCCCGCCTTGTAGTGCAGGGTGACGCTGTGGGCCTTGATGGTGATCCCGCGTTCACGCTCCAGGTCCATGGAATCGAGGACCTGTGCTTCCATTTCACGGTCGCTCAGGCCACCGCACATCTGGATGAACCGGTCGGCCAGGGTCGACTTGCCGTGGTCAATGTGGGCGATGATGGAGAAATTGCGGATATGACTCAGATCACTCACGGGTCAACACTCAAAAAGGCCGCGGGCCGGACGCCCGCCGAAAAATAGCCGGGAATTGTACCTGAAGCCGGAGGGTTATGGGAGATTCCATTCGCCGGTCAGTCAGGAGGCATCGGAGCAGGGCAGGCACAAAAAAAGGGCAGCCAGTGGCTGCCCTCTTGGTTTGCGCGGGCTTATTCAGCCAGCTTGAAGGTGATGAAGCTGGCGCGGCCCTGACGCAGCACGCGCATGGACACCGAACGGTTCTTCGGCAGGTCCTTGGCGATTTCGGTGAATTCCTTCGCCGAGGTGATCGCCTGGTTGTTCAGGTGGCTGATGACATCACCCGGACGCAGGCCGATCAGTGCCGCCGGACCGTCCTGGACATCCTTGATGACCACGCCGCCCTGCAGTTCGAGGGTCTTCTTCTGCTCGGCGGTCAGGTCCGAAACGCTCACGCCAAGGCGGTTGCTGCTGCGCTCGACCGCGCCGCTCGGGCTGGTGGTGACGTCCTGGTCTTCATCCGGCAGTGCGCCGATGGTGACGTCGAGGTTCTGGCGCTTGCCGTTGCGGATGATCTCCAGCTTGGCCTTGGCGCCATCCTTCAGGCCACCGACCAGGTGCGGCAGGTCGGCCGACATGACGATCGGCTGGCCGTTCATGCTGAGGATCACGTCACCCACCTGCAGGCCGCCCTTGGCTGCCGGGCCGTCTTCCAGGACCTGGGCCACCAGGGCACCGGCCGGCTTGTCCAGGCCGAAGGATTCAGCCAGGTCCTTGTTGACCTCCTGGATCACCACGCCGAGCCAGCCGCGGCTGACCTTGCCGTCTTTCTTCAGCTGGTTGGAAACGTCCAGCGCGACATCGATCGGGATGGCGAAAGACAAGCCCATGAAGCCACCGGAACGGGTGAAGATCTGCGAGTTGATACCCACCACTTCGCCGTTCATGTTGAACAGCGGGCCACCGGAGTTGCCCGGGTTGATCGCCACGTCGGTCTGGATGAACGGTACGTAGGTGTCGTTCGGCAGGGTGCGGCCCTTGGCGCTGACGATACCCTTGGTCACCGAGTGGTCGAAGCCGAACGGCGAGCCGATGGCCAACACCCATTCGCCGACCTTGAGCTTCGAAGAGTCACCCAGCTTCACGGTCGGCAGGTTCTTGCCCTCGACCTTGAGCAGGGCCACGTCGGTGCGCGGGTCGGTGCCGACCAGCTTGGCCTGTAGTTCGCTGCGGTCGGAGAGGCGGACGATGATTTCGTCGGCGTCGGCGATCACGTGGTTGTTGGTGAGCACGTAGCCGTCATCGGAAATGATGAAGCCCGAACCCAGCGACTGCGCTTCACGCTGGCGGTCGCCACGCGGCGCCCGCGGTTGCTGCGGCAGGCTGCGCTCGAAGAACTCGCGGAACATCGGCGGCAGGCCTTCCAGGTCAGGCATCTGGCCCTGGGCGTACTTGCGCTCCGGCAACTTCTGCTTGGTACTGATGTTCACCACCGCCGGCGAGGCTTGCTCGACCAGGGTGGTGAAGTCCGGCAGGGCTTCGGCTTGCGCAGTCGCCATCTGGCCGAGCATGAGCACGGCGGCGAACAGCGATAGATAGGATTTCAAGCGTGGTATCGACATACGGCTCCCGTCACAACGAGCGTGGTTTAGCAATAGGGACCTGCCAACGAAAAAGGCCCGGTGGCATCCCTGAGGATGTGACCGGGCCTGGAACGTGGGCATTTCTGGATACTGCAACAGCAGGAAAGGCCAGACCCGCGAAGGCCTGACCTATAGAAAAATCTGGATGGATTTGCAAACTTGATGGCTTACCAATCATGTCAGCGGCTCTGGGACATGCCTTTCATCCTTGGTCGTCCTTGTACTCGTGTAGCTCCAGTGGATTACTACTGACTTGCCTGGGCGTCCTGCGGGCGCATCGACAAGGCCACACGTTCGGCAGTGCCAATGGGAATTTCCCCCACCACCGTCACCATCATTTCACCCTTGGGCGTGTTCAGTTGCCGTGAAACGGCGACCGTCGGCCCCAACTGCGCGCGGGTATCGAAACCCGCCTCATTGTCCTGCGCTTCGAGGAACACCGAGAAACGCGCCAGGCCATCGTCATACATCAGGCTGCTGACGCTGTGCTTGCCGTCGGTATCCTTGCGCACGCTGCTGCTGACCAGTTCGAAGCCGGGCGGCAGCCATTCCGAACGCCAGCCAACCACCGCCTCGTGGGCCTGAACGCTGGCCTGGGGCAGCGGCCGACATGCGTCGGAAGCCTTGAGCTGGCTGTCATCGGGAACATCGCGAATGTCCAGACGGGTGAACTGGAAGCGCTCCAGCAACTGCTCCTTGTCGTTGATCAACAACGATTTCAGCGGCAGTGCGGTTTCCCGGTCCAGGTGCAGTTCGAAGGCATAACGGTGCTGGTCACGGGGACGCATGGTGATGATCACCACATCGCGCCCGGCCACCCTGGACTGTCCGGCGACACTCAGGTCATACCAGTTCATCAGTTTCAGGGGATCGAGCACGCGCGCCGAGGATTGCGTTGCGTTGCCTGCCTCCGAGGCCAGGGCTCCACTTACGCACTGGGTCTGGCCGTTTACACGCACGACTTCCTGGACCTGGCCATCGAGCTGCAACAACCGCTCGCTGACCTTGCCGTTCTGGACGCGATGCCAGATATCGTGTGTGGAAAAACTGCCGTTGCGTTCGTAGACGAAGGTGCCCTGGTAACTCTGCTCCTGCTCGACTTTCGCCATCCGGTTGAGCCAATCAGCGGCCTCGGTCGACGAATTGGCGGCATGGGCCGGCAAGGTCAGGCAGCCGCTGAGCAAGAGCGGTATGAGAGGTAGCGCGCGCATGGTCCTCCTTCGGGTGTTCTTCGCCTTAGCGGTTTTCCAGGCTGGCGGCGCGGGCGTATGGCAGCGCGCTTTCAGTGCCCTTCACGGCAGCGTCCTGGGCATGCTGGCGCAGGTAGCCAGGCAGACGCTGGTCCTGCCAGCCGCTCTGACCTTGCAGCACGCCATTGGCCATCGGGCCAGGGGCTTGCTCGGAGCTTTCACTATAGCCTGCCAGAACCGCCGGGCCCTGGACTTGCGGAGCCACCAGGCCTTGCTGGGCCGGTTGCTGGGCAGCCAGTTGCGCACCGTTGATGTCGTCCTGGTTGTACAGGCGTACACCTGCCAGCACCGCCAGGGTCACCGACGCGGCGACCGCCAGGCGGCCAACGCTGCGCCATGGACCGCGAGCGACCTTGACCGGGGTGGCCTCGTCAGCCAGCGCGGCGGAGACTGCCGAGGCGATGTCCAGCTTGGGCATCAGCAGTTCCTTGTGCATCGCTGCACGGGCAACCTGGTAACGCGACCAGGTGGCACGGGTTTCAGGGTCGTCGACGGCACTCAGTACCCGACGCAACTCCAGTTCGTCCGCTTCGTTATCCATCACCGCGGACAGCGATTCCTGCAAAGCTTCACGACTCATGGCGGTTCCTCTCTTGGCTGTCGCCGCTGTCTCAGGTTTCCTGCAACAACGGCTGCAGGGCTTTGTCTATGGCCTCCCGAGCGCGGAAAATCCGAGAGCGCACGGTACCCACCGGACACTGCATGACGCTGGCAATGTCCTCGTAACTCAGACCATCGAATTCACGTAAAGTTAACGCCGTACGCAAATCTTCTGGCAGCTGCTGGATGGTCCGATGGACGGTGCCTTCGATCTCATCCCGCAACAGCGAGCGTTCGGGGGATTCGAGGTCCTTGAGGCCATGATCGCCGTCGTAAAACTCTGCATCCTCTGAACTTACATCGCTGTCCGGTGGCCGCCGACCGCGGGACACCAGATAGTTTTTCGCCGTGTTGATGGCAATCCGGTACAGCCAGGTATAGAACGCGCTGTCACCGCGGAAATTGCCAAGTGCACGGTAGGCCTTGATGAACGCTTCCTGCGCCACATCCTGGGCCTCATGGGTGTCGTGCACGAATCGCACGATCAACCCGAGAATCTTGTGCTGATACTTCAGCACCAACAGATCGAACGCTCGCCTGTCGCCGCGCTGCACGCGCTCGACAAGCTGCTGATCCTCTTCCTGGGTTAGCATGAACACTCCTCGATGAACCTGGAGGAGGGTCGCATCGGCCATCGTTTCGGCTTGCAACCATAGACTCGGGCTTTTTGCAAAAGTTCTCCCCTCCAGGCAAGTTTCCGGCGGCCCTTGGTCGGCTCGCACGAAAAACGCAGCACGGTGCTTGCCGGCTGCGTCAATAAATCAGTCTTCTATGCATGGGCAACGCTCGAAAACGGCCGTTGCCTCCCGCCACCACGGCTGCTGACTCACGGGCAACCCCCTATGGATACGCACGATTCCAGGAAAGTTCCCACGCTTGGCAGGCCTGTACACGTCGTGGCATGGAAATCCGGATGTCCGGGCTGATATAAAGGCAGCCCACCGAGATTCACGATAGTTTCACAATGCCATAAACGCTTGACCATTGTGCCGATACCACTGCCCTTATTCCAGTGTCCTACGTGGTCGCCCCGCGCGGAAAATCCAAGACATGAGCCAACAACTACAACATGACGTCCTCGTGATCGGTAGCGGTGCCGCAGGCCTGAGCCTGGCGCTGAACCTGCCGTCACACCTGCGCATCGCCGTCCTGAGCAAGGGCGACCTGGCCAACGGCTCGACCTTCTGGGCCCAGGGCGGCGTCGCCGCGGTGCTGGATGACACCGATACCGTGCAGTCCCACGTCGAGGACACCCTCAATGCCGGCGGCGGCCTGTGCCATGAAGACGCGGTGCGTTTCACCGTCGAGCATAGCCGCGAAGCGATCCAGTGGCTGATCGACCAGGGCGTGCCCTTCACCCGCGACGAGCATGCCAGCGTCGACGACGGCGGCTTCGAGTTCCACCTGACCCGTGAAGGCGGCCACAGCCACCGGCGCATCATCCACGCTGCCGACGCCACCGGCGCGGCGATCTTCACCACCCTGCTGGAACAGGCACGGCAGCGACCGAATATCGAGCTGCTGGAACAACGCGTGGCGGTGGACCTGATCACCGAGCGCCGCCTGGGCCTGGCCGGCGATCGCTGCCTGGGCGCCTACGTGCTGAACCGCGCCAGCGGCGAAGTCGACACCTACGGCGCACGTTTCACCGTGCTGGCCACCGGCGGCGCGGCCAAGGTCTACCTCTATACCAGCAACCCGGACGGCGCCTGCGGTGACGGCATCGCCATGGCCTGGCGCGCTGGCTGCCGGGTGGCCAACCTGGAATTCAACCAGTTCCACCCCACCTGCCTGTATCACCCGCAGGCCAAGAGTTTCCTGATCACCGAGGCCCTGCGTGGCGAAGGCGGCCTGCTCAGGCTGCCCAACGGCGAGCGCTTCATGGAGCGCTTCGACCCGCGTGCCGAACTGGCACCGCGGGATATCGTCGCCCGCGCCATCGACCACGAGATGAAGCGCCTCGGCGTCGACTGCGTGTACCTGGACATCAGCCACAAGCCGGCGGAGTTCGTCAAAAGCCACTTCCCCACCGTCTACGAGCGCTGCCTGACCTTCGGCATCGACATCACCCGCCAGCCGATCCCGGTGGTCCCCGCGGCCCACTACACCTGCGGCGGGGTGACGATCGACCAGGATGGCCGTACCGACGTGCCGGGCCTGTACGCCATTGGCGAAACCAGCTTCACCGGCCTGCATGGCGCCAACCGCATGGCCAGCAACTCGCTGCTGGAATGCTTCGTCTATGGCCGCTCCGCCGCCGCCGACATCCTCGCCCAGCTGGACCAGGTGAACATGCCCCAGGCCCTGCCCTGCTGGGACGCCAGCCAGGTCACCGACTCCGACGAAGACGTGATCATCGCGCACAACTGGGATGAACTGCGGCGATTCATGTGGGACTACGTGGGCATCGTGCGCACCAGCAAGCGCCTGCAGCGTGCCGAGCACCGCGTGCGCCTGCTGCTGGACGAGATCGACGAGTTCTACAGCAACTACAAGGTCAGCCGCGACCTGATCGAGCTGCGCAACCTGGCCCAGGTCGCCGAGCTGATGATCCTCTCGGCCATGCAGCGCAAGGAATCCCGCGGCCTGCACTACACCCTGGATTACCCGGACCTGCTGCCCGAGGCCTTGGACACTATCCTGCAGCCGCCCACCTTCGGCGACTGAACTTCAGGCGCAAGCGCAGGCGCCGGTGCTGCACCGGCTCCAGCGCGTCGTGGCCGATGCACTGGCTGCGGGCGAAGAACTGCCCCGCACGCCGATAACGCAAGATGACCAACCCTGGCAGCGCCATGCTGTCGGGACGCAGTTGCACGGCGTGCCAGCCACGGGCGGCGCTCCACAGGTGCCAGCCATGGGCATCGCGGCGCAGGCCGGTGATGGCCTCGGGGTGGGTCAGGAGAATCTGCCGGGGAATGGCGCGGAAGGCGTGGACCAGGCACAGGGCCAGCCCACAGAGGGAAAACAGCAGCGGCACCGCCAGCAGCATCAAGGCCGTGAGGGCCGCCAGCAGACAGGCGAGGTAGAGCGCCAGCAGGACCCTGGAGCCCTGCCAGCGACACTCGAAGCGATCACTTGGGCTGGACACGGTCCAGGATGATGCGAACCATGCGCTGCAGCTCCGGATCTTCCGACTCGGTGCGCTCCATGAACCAGCCGAACATGTCCTGGTCCTCGCAACCCAGCAGACGCACGTACAGTTCGCGGTCCGTCTCGTTCAGGGTCGGGTAGACCTCCTGGGTGAAAGGTACCAGCAGTACGTCCAGTTCCAGCATGCCGCGACGGCTGTGCCAGAACAGACGGTTGAGTTCAGTTTGTTCGACCATGGGGCCCTCCTCGAATAGGCGGCCAGTATACAGACCGAACCGGCGATGGACACACGGCGTTGGTCGAGAGGTCTGTGAGGCTGCTACCTATTTTGCCGAGGGCACTCTATGATGGCCGCCAGTCTTGATTACCTGCGATGAACCATGGCCGATTCCGCTTTTTTCTGCACCCTGTCCCATGAAGGCATCCTTGCCGTACGCGGTTCCGACGCCGGCAAATTCCTGCAAGGTCAGCTGACCTGCCATATCGGTTATCTCAACGAACACACCTCCAGCCTTGGCTCCCGCTGCATGCAGAAGGGCCGGATGCAGTCGAGCTTCCGCATCCTGCCGGAAGGCGACGGTTTCCTCCTGGCGATGACCCGCGAACTGCTCGAACCGCAACTGGCGGACCTGAAGAAGTACGCGGTGTTCTCCAAGGCCAGGCTCACCGACGAGAGCGCCGCCTGGGTGCGTTTCGGCCTGGTCCAGGGGGACGCGGCCCTCGCTGCGCTGGGCATCGAGGCCGCCGCCGAGGCTGGTGGCACCGTGCGCCATGACGATCTGATCGCCATCACTGTCTCGCCGGCCCGCGTCGAACTCTGGGTGCCCGCCGAGCGCGCCGACGCCGTGCGCGCGCAACTGGCCGCCCATCTGCCGGAAGGCGAGCTGGATGACTGGCTGCTGGGGCAGATCCGCGCCGGTATCGGCCAGGTCATGGAGCAGACCCGCGAGCTGTTCATCCCGCAGATGATCAACCTGCAGGCCGTCGGTGGCGTGAGCTTCAAGAAAGGCTGCTACACCGGCCAGGAAATCGTTGCGCGCATGCAGTACCTGGGCAAGCTCAAGCGCCGCCTGTACCGGCTGTCCCTGGACCTGGCCGAGATGCCGGCGCCGGGCAGCGAGATCTTCTCGCCGACCCACGCCTCGTCGGTGGGCGAAGTGGTGATCGCAGCCCGCGGCGAGTTGCTGGCCGTGTTGACCGCCGATGCCGTGGAAGACGGCAACCTGCACCTGGGCAGCCTCGAAGGCCCGCGCCTGAACCTGCTGACCTTGCCTTACGAACTGGACCGCGACCGCGAGATCCAGCGCTGAGCCCGCCCTGCCCCGCCGCATGCCGGCGGGGCCATCCCTGAACGCGGGAGAGAGACACGATGAACACGCTGGCCAAGATGGTGCAAACGCAGTTGCTGCGCGCCATCGACAATGACGACCTGGTCCTGCCGACCCTGCCCGAGGTCGCCATGAGCATCCGCGAAGCCGCGGAAGACACCGAGATCAGCGTCGCCACCCTGAGCAAGGTCATCGGCCGCGACGCCGCCCTGGCCGCGCGCCTGATCAAGGTGGTCAACAGCCCGCTGCTGCGGGCGATCACCGAGGTCACCGACCTGCAGACCGCCATTACCCGCCTCGGGGTCAACTACAGCTGCAACCTGGCGATCGGCCTGGTGATCGAGCAGATCTTCCATGCCCGCTCGGAAGCAGTGGAACAGAAGATGCGGGAAATCTGGGCGAAAAGCCTGGAAGTTGCCGGTGTCAGCTATGAACTGGCTGCCCGCTACAGCGACCTCAAGGCTGATCAGGCAGCGCTGGCCGGGCTGGTGCACCAGATCGGCGTGCTACCTATCCTGACGTATGCCGAGGAACACAACGAGCTGTTGTCCGACCCGGTGTGCCTGAACCATGTGATCGAACAGATCCATCCGGTGCTGGGGGACAAGATCCTCAGTGTCTGGGAATTTCCCGAGCAACTGGCGGCGCTACCGGGAGACGTGCAGAACCTGGAGCGACATTCGCAACGGCTGGACTACGTGGACATCGTGCAGATCGCCCGGTCGCTGTGCGACAACACCGGGCGCGAGCGGCCGGTGACGGCGTTGCCGGCGTATCGGCATTTCGCAGTTCCGCCGACCGGCCTGTTCTCCGAGGATGACTTGCTGGATGCCCGGCTGATGTTCAGATAGAGCACCCCCTGGGAGCGGGTTCAGTGTTGCCCTTGCCCTCTACTGAACCGGGTTGAAACTCACCCTGACCTTCAACCCGCCCTTCTCCCCGTCATGCAGGCTGATCGCCGCCAGGTGCGCCCGACAGATCTCGCCGACGATCGCCAGACCCAGCCCGGTGCCTTGGTGACTGCGCCGATAAAACCGCTCGAACACCTTCTCCCGCTCCTGCGGCGGAATCCCCGGACCGTCATCCTCCACTTCCAGCTCACCCGGCGCAGTGACCCGCAGGATCACGTTGCCGCCCTTGGGCGTATGGGCCAGCGCATTGTCCACCAGGTTGCTCAGCAGCTCATTGAGCAGGGTCGGCTCGCCACGCACCCACACCGGCGCTTCTGCCTCCAGCGCCAGGGCAATGCCCCGGGCATGGGCCAGCGGCGCCATGGCCATGCCCAGCTCACGGGTCAGCTGGCTGAGGTCCAGCAGCTGCGCGCCGCCTTCGGCAATCGCCCGCGCGCCGTTTTCCACCCGGGCCATGGACAGCAGCTGGTTGGCCAGGTGCGTCAGCTTGTCGGTGCTCTGCGCCGTGGCCTGCAGGGTGTCGTGCCAGACCTCCGGTTCCTTCGCCCGCAACCCCAGCTCGACCCGCGCCTTCAACGCCGCCAGCGGCGTGCGCAGCTCATGGGCGGCATCGGCGATGAACTGCGCCTGACGCTCGAACTGCTCGCGCAGGCGCTCGGTGAAGTGGTTCAGGGCCCGCACCAGCGGCCCCAGTTCCTGCTGCACCTCGACGGTCGGCAGCGGCCGCAGGTCGTCCGGCTGGCGTTCTTCCACCGCCCCGCGCAAGCGCTCCAGCGGGCGCAGTGCCGCACTCACGGCGAACCACACCAGCAGCAACGCGCCCAGCGCCAGCATGCCCAGGCGCAGCAGGGTATCGGCCATCAGGCCCCGGGCCATGCGCACCCGCGCTTCCTCGGTCTCGGCGACACGGATTTCCGCCATGCCATTCATGTTCGGCTCGCTGACCGCCTTGAGCAGGCTGACCACACGCACGTCCTGACCCAGGTAGCGGGCGTTGTAGAAGCGCGCCAGGGCCGGATAGTCGTCGGTGCGCGGGGTACCGGGCGGCGGCCCGGGGATGTTCTCGTAGCCGGAGATCAGCTTCTGGTGGATATCGTTGACCTGGTAGTAGATCCGCCCCGCGCTGTCGTAGGCGAAGGTGTCCAGGGCCACGTAGGGCACGTCGGCGCTGAGGGTACCGTCGCGCTGCGACAGGCCGGCGGCGATGGTCCGCGCCGAGGCCAGCAGGGTGCGGTCGTAGGCGGTGTCGGCGGCCTCGCGGCCATTCCAGTAGGCGCTCAGGCCGCTGGCGATCATCAGCACCACCAGCAGCAGCGCCAGGTTCCCCAGCAGGCGTCCGCGCAGGCTGCCGTCGTTACGCATCGCGGTGTTCCAGCAGGTAGCCGAGGCCGCGGAAAGTGACGATGGCCACCGCATGGCCATCGAGTTTCTTGCGCAGGCGGTGGATGTAGATCTCGATGGCGTCCGGACTGGCTTCCTCGTCGAGACCGAACACCTGGGAGGCCAGTTGCTCCTTGCTCATCACCCGCCCGGGCCGGGCGATCAGCGCTTCCAGCACGGCCTGCTCGCGGGAGGTCAGGGACAGCAGTTCGTCGCCCAGGCTGAAGCGCCGGGTGTCCAGGTCGTAGACCAGCGGACCGCAGCGCTGCTGGCGCTCGCCGCCCAGCACGCTGCGCCGCAGCAGGGCCTTGACCCGTGCTTCCAGCTCGGTCAGCTCGAAGGGCTTGGCCAGGTAATCGTCGGCGCCCAGGTTGAGCCCGTGGACCCGGTCCTTGACGTCGCTGCGGGCGGTCAGCATCAGCACCGGAACGGTCTTGCCGCGGGCGCGCAGGCGCGCCAGCACCTCGAAGCCGTCCATCCGCGGCAGGCCCACGTCGAGCACCGCCGCCGCGTAGTCCTCGCTGGCCAGGGCCAGGTCGGCGGCCACTCCATCGTGCAGCACATCGACGGTCAGGCCCTGGCTTTTCAGGGCCTGGGCCACGCTTTCGGCCAACTGCAGATGGTCTTCGACGAGCAGCACTCGCATCGGTTTCTCCCGGTCGCATCGCGTTCAGTGGCGCGGAGTTTACAGAGGAAGCAGGCCCTGTGAAGCCGCCGCAGGAATGAAAGTCGATTGAAAGGTTAGCGAAAGGTTGAGCCCCTAGCATCGCTTCACGGCCCTCTCCGGGAGCCGAATGAACGAACCGCAGTGTTCGTACCGATAAGAACAATAAACGGGGTTACTCCACGATGCTGTCAGCACAGCCTCAGGCGTTCGCGCCTATCCGTCGTTCCTTTACTCGCCCTCAGATCGCCAGCGCCCTCGCCCTTTGCAGTGTCGCGCCGCTCAGCCATGCGGACTTCATCAAGGACAGTTCGGCGACCTTCGAAACCCGCAACATGTACTTCAACCGCGATTTCCGCGACGGCAGCAGCGCGCAGCAATCCAAGCGCGACGAATGGGCCCAGGGCTTCATGCTCAACCTGGAATCCGGCTACACCGAAGGCACCGTCGGCTTCGGCATCGATGCCCTGGGCATGCTCGGGGTCAAGCTCGACTCAAGCCACGACCGCACCGGCACCGGCCTGCTGCCAACCCACGACGACGGCCGTGCCGCCGACGAATACTCCAAGCTGGGCCTGACCGGCAAGGTGAAGATCTCCGCCACCGAGCTGAAGATCGGCACCCTGATCCCGGAACTGCCAACCCTCAAGCCCAACGACGGCCGCATCCTGCCGCAGACCTTCGAAGGCGGCCTGCTGACTTCCAGGGAACTGAAGAACCTGACCTTCACCGGCGGCCGCCTGGAGAAGGCCAAGGATCGCGATGACAGCAACAAGGAAGACATCGCACTGAACAACAAGAACGGTCGCTTCCTCGGCACCGTGGCCGGCAACCACTTCGACCTCGCCGGCGTCGACTACAAGTTCACCGACCGCATCACCGGCAGCTATCACTTCGCCCAGCTCGACGACGTCTACCGGCAGCATTTCGCTGGCCTGGTGGCGACCCAGCCGTTCGGCCCGGGCACCTTCGGCGCCGACCTGCGCCTGGCGCTCAGCGACGACCAGGGCCAGGCCCGCGGCGGCAAGATCGACAACACCTCGCTCAACGGCATGCTCAGCTACGGCCTCAATGGCCACAAGTTCAGCGCGGCCTACCAGAGCATGTCGGGCGACAGCGCCTTCCCCTACGTGGATGGCAGCGACCCGTACCTGGTCAACTTCGTCCAGATCAACGACTTCGCCGGTGCCGACGAGCGCTCCTGGCAAGTGCGTTATGACTACGACTTCGCCAAGATTGGCGTTCCAGGGCTGAGCTTCATGACCCGTTATGTCAACGGGGACAACGTCAGCCTGGCGAACGGCAGCGAAGGCAAGGAATGGGAACGCAACACCGAGCTCAAGTACGTGGTGCAGAGCGGTGCGTTGAAAAACGTCGCCGTGCGTCTGCGCAACGCGACCTACCGCTCCAACTTCGCCCGCGACGCGGACGAGGTACGGGTGCTGGTGAGCTACAGCGTGGCCCTGTGGTAATCCGCCTATAACAACTAAAGCTACGGAGACTGACGATGACCTTTTCACTGCGCCGAATCGCCCTCGCCACCGGTTGCCTGCTGCTGGCCGGCCAGGTGCTGGCCGCCGAACCCAAACGCCCTGAATGCATTGCCCCGGCCTCGCCGGGCGGTGGCTTCGACCTGACCTGCAAGCTGGTGCAAAGCGCCCTGGTCAACGAGAAGATCCTCAGCAAACCGATGCGCGTCACCTACATGCCCGGCGGTGTCGGCGCGGTGGCCTACAACGCCGTGGTCGCCCAGCGCCCGGGCGACGCCGGGACCCTGGTGGCCTGGTCCAGCGGCTCGCTGCTGAACCTGGCCCAGGGCAAGTTCGGCCGCTTCGACGAGAACGCCGTGCGCTGGCTGGCGGCGGTGGGCACCAGCTACGGTGCCATCGCAGTGAAGAAGGATTCGCCCTACAAGACCCTCGACGACCTGGTCGCGGCGTTGAAGAAGGATCCGAGCAAGGTCGTGATCGGTTCCGGCGGCACCGTCGGCAGCCAGGACTGGATGCAGACCGCGCTGATCGCCAAGGCCGCCGGGATCAACCCGCGCGACCTGCGCTACGTGGCCCTGGAAGGCGGCGGCGAGATTGCCACCGCTCTGCTCGGCGGCCACATCCAGGTCGGCAGTACCGACATTTCCGACTCCATGCCGCACATCCAGAGCGGCGACATGCGCCTGCTCGCGGTATTCGCCGAGCAGCGCCTGGACGAGCCGGAGATGAAGGACATCCCGACCGCCAAGGAACAGGGCTACGACATCGTCTGGCCGGTGGTGCGCGGGTTCTATGTCGGGCCGAAGGTCAGCGACGAGGACTACCAGTGGTGGAAAGCCTCGTTCGACAAGCTGCTGGCGTCCGAAGAGTTCGCCAAGCTGCGTGACCAGCGCGAGCTGTTCCCGTTCGCCATGACCGGGGAAGAGCTGGACACCTACGTCAAGAAGCAGGTCGCCGACTACAAGTCGCTGGCCCGGGAATTCGGCCTGATCCAGTAACCGCAACCCGCTCGCACCTTCTGTGGGAGCGGGTTCACCCGCGATTGCGATGGTGAACCCACCGCCGCCATCGCGGGTAAACCCGCTCCTACAGGGGGACTGTGCCTGCCTTTTGATCGAGGATTGACCAATGATCCTGCAACGCATCTTCGCCCTGGTCCTGCTGGCGGCGTGCATCGCCCTGGCCGTCATGGCCGTGCCCTACCAGGCCGCTTTTTCCTATGAACCGGTGGGCCCGCGTGCCTACCCCCTGCTGATGCTCGGCCTGATGGGCCTGGCCCTGCTCTACCTGGCCTTCCGCCCGACGCCCATCGTGCGCGGTGACGACGAGCCCGAGCTGGACCGCGAAACCCTGAACAAGATCGGCATCTGCGTCGCCCTGCTGCTGGTCTTCGCCGCGACCTTCGAAAGCCTCGGCTTCATCCTCAGCAGCATTCTCATCGGTGTACCCATGGCCCGCCTGTACGGCGGTCGCTGGTTGTCCGGCGGACTGATCGTGGCGGTCATGAGCATCGCCCTCTACGTACTGTTCGACCGGGTAATGGACGTGCCACTGCCCCTCGGCCTGCTCGACGTCCTGGAGAATTGATATGGATACCTTGAGTTATCTCGGCCAAGGCTTCGGCGTCGCGCTGAGCCCGTACAACCTGATCACTGCCCTCAGCGGCACCCTGATCGGCACCGTGGTCGGCCTGCTGCCAGGCCTAGGCCCGATCAACGGCGTGGCCCTGCTCATCCCCATCGCCTTCGCCCTCGGCCTGCCGCCGGAGTCGGCGCTGATCCTGCTGGCCGCGGTCTACCTGGGCTGCGAGTACGGCGGGCGGATCAGCTCGATCCTGCTCAACATCCCGGGCGAAGCCTCCACCGTGATGACCACCCTCGACGGCTACCCCATGGCCCGCCAGGGCCTGGCCGGGGTGGCGCTGTCGCTGTCGGCCTGGAGTTCGTTCATCGGCGCCTTCATCGCCACCTGCGGCATGGTCCTGTTCGCGCCGCTGTTGGCGAAATGGGCAATCGCCTTCGGACCGGCGGAGTACTTCGTGCTGATGGTGTTCGCCATCGTCGCCCTCGGCGGCATGGCCGGCGACAAGCCGCTGAAGACCTTCATCGCCGCACTGATCGGCCTGTTCCTGTCCAGCGTCGGCATCGACGCCAACAGCGGCGTGTACCGCTTCACCGGTGACAGCGTGCACATGGCCGACGGCATCCAGTTCGTCGTACTGGTGCTGGGCCTGTTCTCCATCAGCGAGATCCTCCTGCTGCTGGAGAAGACCCACCACGGCCACGAAGCGGTGAAAGCCACGGGGCGCATGCTGTTCAACCTGAAGGAAGCGGCCTCGGTGTTCGTGGTGAACATCCGCTGCGGCCTGCTTGGCTTCATCATGGGCGTACTGCCCGGTGCCGGCGCGACCCTGGCCAGTGCCGTGGCCTACATGACCGAGAAGCGCATCGCCGGTGCCAGCGGCAAGTTCGGCAAGGGCGATGCTCGCGGCCTGGCCGCACCGGAAACCGCGATCGGCGCCTCCTGCTGCGGCGCCCTGGTACCGATGCTGACCCTCGGCGTGCCCGGCTCGGGCACCACCGCGGTGATGATCGGCGCCCTGACCCTGTACAACATCACCCCGGGCCCGCTGCTGTTCGAACAGCAACCGGACATCGTCTGGGGCCTGATCGCCTCGCTGTTCATCGCCAACATCATGCTGGTGATCCTGAACATCCCGATGATCCGCATCTTCACCCGCATCCTTGCCGTGCCGAACTGGGCGCTGGTGCCGGTGATCGCCATCATCACCGCGATCGGCGTCTACGCTGTGCACGCCACCACCTTCGACCTGTTCCTGATGGTCGGCATCGGCATCATGGGCTACATCCTGCGCAAGCTGGACTTCCCGCTGTCGCCGATCCTGCTGGGCTTCATCCTCGGTGGCCTGATGGAACAGAACCTGCGCCGCGCGCTGTCGATCTCCAACGGTGACCTGCACATCCTCTGGTCGAGCCCGATCAGCCTGGGTGTCTGGGTCCTGACCGCGCTGATGCTGAGCCTGCCGCTGCTCCGCATCTGGCGTCGTCGCGCCCAGCAGCGCCGCGCCCTGGCCGATGTCTGAGTCATCCTTCAGGCAATGGTGGGCAACCCCGCTGGTCGGCCTGGCCGGCGGGTTCGCGGCCAGCGCCATCGGCTGGCCGTTGCCGTTCATGGTCGGTTCGCTGCTGGCGATCATCCTGGTGCGCTGCCTCACCCCGTGGCAGCTCGCCGAGATCCCGGGTGGCCGCAAATGCGGACAGTGGGTCGTCGGGATCGGCATCGGCCTGCATTTCACCCCGCATGTGGCGGAACAGGTCGCCAGTCATTTCGGCCTGATCTTCTTCGGTGCGCTGATCACCAGCCTGTCCAGCGTGGTCGGGGTCTGGCTGCTGCGGCGCACCGGCGAGGACCGCGCCACCGCGTTCTTCTCTAGCATGCCGGGCGGCTCCGGAGAGATGGTCAACCTCGGCGCGCGCAATGGCGCAAATCTCGGCCGCGTGGCGGCGGGCCAGAGCTTGCGGGTGCTGGTGGTGGTGCTGTGCGTACCGGCGGCCTTCAAGTACCTGCTTGGCGAGGGTGTGCCCCTGAGCCATGCCGGAGCGGTGAACTGGGGCTGGCTGGCGCTGTTGTTTCCCCTTGGCGCGCTGGTGGCCTGGGGCTGGCAGCGCCTGAAGCAGCCCAACCCCTGGCTGTTCGGCCCCTTGCTGGTGGCGGGTATCGCCAGTATTGGCTGGAACCTGCACCTGGGCCTGCCGGACGGCGCCAGCCAGATTGGCCAGTGGTTGATCGGCAGCGGCCTGGGTTGTCACTTCAACCGTGCGTTTTTCCGCCGGGCGCCCTCGTTCCTGGCGCGGACCCTGGCGGCCACGCTGCTGACCATGGGCATCGCCGCCGTCGCTGCCCTGGCGCTGAGCGCGGCAACCAACCTGGACCTGCGCTCATTGACCCTGGGCATGATGCCCGGCGGTATCGCGGAGATGAGCCTGACGGCGGAGACGCTGCAACTGTCGGTGCCATTGGTGACCGCGTTGCAGATGATGCGGTTGCTGTTCGTGCTGTTTCTGGCGGAGCCGTTGTTCCGGCACTGGATGGCCTCGGAACCCCTGGCGAACGGGGATGAACGCTGACGTTCCAGCCTTTGGGTGAACGTCTGGCAGCTCCCACAGGGACCGCATGTGTCGCGGCCCCTGTGGCAGCCAGGCCCTAAAGCTCGGGCACGCGCCAGTCGATGGGCGCCAGCCCGTGCTGCTCCAGGAACTTGTTGGTCCGGCTGAAATGCCCGCACCCCAGGAATCCGCGGTACGCCGACAGCGGCGACGGATGCACCGAGGTCAGCACCAGGTGCTTGCTGGCGTCGATCAGCTTGCGCTTGCCCTGCGCATGGGCGCCCCAGAGCAGGAACACGGTGTTGGGCTGGTGCTCGCTGACCACCTGGATAATCCGGTCGGTGAAGTACTGCCAGCCCTTGTTCGCGTGGGACGCAGCATTGGCGCGCTCCACGGTCATGGTGGTGTTGAGCAGCAGCACGCCCTGCTCGGCCCAGGATTGCAGGTAGCCGTGGCGCGGGATGTCGATGTTCAGGTCGCGCTGCAGTTCCTTATAGATGTTCACCAGCGACGGTGGCGTCGGCACTCCCGGCTGCACCGAGAAGCACAGGCCATGGGCCTGGCCCGGGCCGTGGTACGGGTCCTGGCCGAGGATCACCACCTTTACCTGGTCCAGCGGCGTGGAGTTGAGTGCATTGAAGATCAGCGGTCCCGGCGGGTAGATCTCCTTGCCGGCGGCCTTCTCCTGGCGCAGGAATTCGCGCAGTTCGTGCATGTAGGGCTGATCGAATTCGGCACGCAGGGCCTCCTTCCAGCTGGGTTCGAGCTTGATGCGGTCGTCGTCGGTCATGGGGCCATCCGTTGAACAATGGGGCGGACACTAGGAAAGCTCTCCACGCTTGTCAATCGATCCGACCGGCAACCTGCACGATCCGCCCCAGCGACCATACTTGTCGGGTCTTCATCAGCGAGGTCGGCCATGTCCGTGCAGTTCGAAGTACTTACCGGCGTCGATGGCGCGCGCCTGGCCATCGCCACCCTGGATGCGCCCGCCAGCCTGAACGCCCTGTCGCTGCCGATGATCGAGCAACTGGGCACGCACCTGCGGGCCTGGGCGCTGGACCCGGCGATCGTCTGCGTGCTGCTGCGCGGCAGCGGCAGCAAGGCCTTCTGCGCCGGGAGCGAGGTGCGCGCCCTGGTGGAAGCCTGCCGCGCCCATCCTGGCGAAGTGCCGCCGCTGGCGGCGACCTTCTTCGCCGCCGAATACCGTCTCGATTATCTGTTGCACCATTATTCAAAACCCCTGTTGTGCTGGGGCCATGGCCATGTGCTCGGTGGCGGCATGGGCCTGCTGCAGGGCGCCGGCGTGCGTATCGTCACGCCGTCGAGCCGGCTGGCAATGCCGGAGATCAGCATCGGCCTGTACCCGGATGTCGGTGGCAGCTGGTTCCTTTCCCGCCTGCCCGGCCGCCTCGGCCTGTTCCTGGGGCTTACCGGTGCGCCGATCAACGCCCGCGACGCCCTCGAGCTCGGCCTGGCGGACCGCTTCATGAAGGAAGAGCAGCAGGACGAACTGATCGATCGCCTGCTGCAGTTGAACTGGCAGGAGCAGACCGCCATGCAACTGGGCAGCCTGCTCAAGGCCCTGGAACTGGAGGCCCGCGACAGCCTGCCGGCGGCACAGTGGCTGCCGCGGCGCGAGACCATCGACCGGGCCCTGGACGTCAGCGACCCGGCCTGTGCCTGGCGTGCCATCGGCCAAATGGCGCAGCAGGACGACACCGTCCTCGCCAGCGCTGCACGAACCCTGCTCAAGGGCTGCCCGCTGACCGCCCATCTGGTCTGGCAACAGCTGGCCCGGGCGCGCTACCTGTCCCTGGGCCAGGTACTGCAGATGGAATACGCGATGAGCCTGAACTGCTGCCGTCATCCGGAATTCAGCGAAGGCGTGCGCGCCCGCCTGCTGGACAAGGACAACAACCCGCGCTGGCACTGGCCGGATGTGGCCCAGGTGCCGGCGGCAGTGGTGGAGGCGCATTTCAGCAAGGTGTGGGAAGGCAGGCATCCGTTGGCGGACCTGACATGATTCGGGGCCACATTGCGGCCCCGAAAAAGCTGGATCAGTGATTGCGACCCCGGTCTCCCCCGTCCCGGTCACCCCACTGGCGCTGATGCCCGCGCCCGTCATCGCGGTCGCCCCGGTCACGCCCCCGGTCCCAACCGGGATTGCCCGGGCGTCCGGGACCGTCATGCCGGCCGCGGCCATCGTAGTAACGCGGGCCCGGAACCGGATAAGGCCTGTGATAGGACGGTGCCGGCTGGTAATAGCGCGGCGCTGGCGCGTAGTAGCGTGGTTGCTGAGGCACTACGTAGTAACCCCGGTTGTAGGGATAGGCCGGGCGGCCGTAATACCCGGGGTAGGAATAACGATCCACGGAATAGACGTCGGTTCGGTAGTAGCTGGAGCCTCCATACGGCACACAGGCGGTGATCAGCGAACCCAATACGGCAAGCAGAGCAAGTTGACGATACATGGCGGCCTCCTGGACCGCGGAACTGCCATTCCCAGCGGCGCTGGTCGGCGTCGATCGGCAAGCGTTGATCGACACAGAATCAGACAATAAAAAGGACGTGCAGTGCGATTTGGCAACAATTTGTAATAGGTCGCTTATCCGCAAAAATCGTCCAGTTATTTTTCCGCGCCGCCTCTAGAATAGGTGCCATTGGTCTGCCGCCACCGGGATTGCCATGCCCCTTCGTTCCGCCCTGTTTTCGCAACGGTCCTTGCTGCTGACATTGCTGGTGTTACTCGGCTGCGGCTTCCTTTCGACCACGCTGATCAGCTACTACGCCTCGCTCGGCTCGATCCGCGACAGCATCGTCAACACCGAGCTGCCGCTGACCTCGGACACCGTCTATTCGGAGATCCAGAAGGACCTGATCCGGCCCATCACCGTGTCGGCGATGCTGGCGCAGAACACCTTCCTGCGCGACTGGGCGCTCGCCGGCGAACGCGACCCGGAGCAGATCACCCGCTACCTCAGCGAAGTGGCGCGCCAGCAACGGGCCTACACCGCGTTCTTCGTCTCGGAGAAGAGCGGCATCTACTACCAGGCCAAGGGCATCCTCAAGCACATCGACCTCGACAGCGAGCGCGACCGCTGGTACGCCCGGGTGCGCAAGATGCAGGAGCCCTACGAGATCAACGTCGACCTGGACATGGCCAACCAGGACCGCCTCACCGTCTTCATCAACTACAAGGTGTTCGACTACGACGAGCGCTTCATCGGCGCCGCCGGCGTGGGCCTGACCGTGGATGCCGTGGTCAGGCTGATCGACACCTACCAGTTGCGCTACCAGCGCTCGGTGTACTTCGTCGATCCGCGCGGACGCATCGTCCTCACCGGCGCCTCCGGTGGCCCCGACGGCGCCCGCGCCGGCACCCTGCTGCAAGACGTGCCGACAATGGCCGGCCTGCTGGCGCGCATGCCGACCCCGAGCACCGGCAGCCGCGAATACCAGCGCGACGGCCAGAGCCACTTCCTCAACGTGCGCTTCATTCCCGAACTGGACCTTTACCTGTTCGTCGAGAAGCCCGCCGGCGACAGCCTCGATGAACTGCGCCACTCGCTGTACCTGAACCTGGCGATCTGCGCGATCATCTCGGCGGTGGTGCTGACGCTGATCAACGGCATGATCCGCCGCCACCAGGACGGCATCCAGGAACTGGCGACCCTCGACAGCCTGACCCGCCTGCACAACCGCCGCGCCTTCGACCTGCTCGCCGCCCAGGCGCTGCTCGAAGCCGAGCGCGCCCCGCAACCGCTGACCGCGCTGCTGATCGACCTCGATCATTTCAAGGAACTCAACGACACCCACGGCCACCTCGCCGGCGACGAGGTGCTGCGCCAGTTCGCCCGCCTGCTCGAAAGCAGCCTGCGCCAGGCGGATATCGTCTGTCGCTGGGGTGGCGAGGAGTTCATCGTGCTGCTCAAGGACACCGACGCGGCGCGTGGCCTGAGCATCGCCGAGAAGATTCGCCAGCGCACCGAGGAGCGCCAGTTCACCTACGAGGGCAAGGTCATCTCCCTGACCGCCAGCATCGGCTTGAGCGCGTTCGACCCCGGCGATACCCTGCAGCCCTTGATCGCTCGCGCCGACCAGGCGCTGTACCGCGCCAAGCAAAGCGGGCGCAACCGTGTCTGCCGCGAGCCCACGAGTCATTCCCATGCCTGACACCAGCCGCTGCCCCGCCTGTGGCGCCAGCAACCAATGCACCCTGGCCGACCCGCGCACCGCGGACCGCGCCTGCTGGTGCTACAGCGTGAGCATCGATCCGGCGGTGCTCCAGGCACTGCCCGAGGAACTGCGCAACGCCGCCTGCCTGTGCCCGTCCTGCGCACGGGTCGATGCGCAACTGAAAGCTGCCGACGCCGCGCCGAAGCGCTAGACTGCCGGCCCTTTTCCCTGCCCTGCCCGCCGCCATGCGCCTCGACCGTTTCCTCGCCAACCTGCCCTGCTTCAATCGCCAGCAAGTGCGCCTGCTGCTGGTGGAACGACGGGTGCGGGTGGATGGCGTGGCGGTCAATGACCCACGGCACGAAGTGCGGGTGTTCAGTCGTGTCGAGGTCGACGACCAGGTGCTGCAGGCCGGGCGTCCGGCGCGCTACTTCATGCTGCACAAGCCCGCCGGTTGCGTCAGCGCCACTCGTGATCCCGAGCACCCGACGGTGCTCGACCTGATCGACGAACCGGACAAGGACGACCTGCATATCGCCGGGCGTCTCGACTTCAACACCACCGGCCTGCTGATCCTGACCAACGATGGCCAGTGGTCACGGCGACTGACCCAGCCGCAGACCAAGCTGCCCAAGGTCTACTACGTAGAGACCGAGCAGCCGATCGAACCCGGTTACGTCGAGCGTTTCCGCGAAGGCTTCTACTTCGCCTTCGAAGACCTCACCACGCAGCCGGCTGAACTGATTCCGCTGGGCAGCCACAGTGCCCGGCTGAGCATCGTCGAGGGGCGCTATCACCAGGTAAAACGCATGTTCGGACACTACGACAACAAGGTGGTGCGCCTGCATCGCGAAAGCATGGGCCCCTTGGTGCTGGACCCGCTGCTCGCCCCCGGCCAGTACCGCGCGCTGCGCCAGGACGAGATCCTGCCGATCTGAACCGACGATCCGGTCGATGGAAAAAAATCCGGTAATTACCCGAACGGCACTTGCGGCATCGGCGAACGACTGCTTGAATCGAATCGTCGGTCTTCATGTGACTCATCAGTCACTCTCGTAGTCCAAGACACCTTTTCGCTGGCGACCCGCACCTCGATGCGCGGGCGTCCAGTGGAATCGCCCACCTAGAACAACACCCGTCGACCAAGGCCTGTAACGGATCGACAAGGGCCCCTCGATTCACTTCAAGGCGTATGCCTACCTGTCACATAGAACGTGCAAGCTTGCTTGGACGGATACCCTTTTTTGCGCCAGGAGTCGATGACATGAGGCCAGAAATCGCTGTGCTGGATATACAGGGGCAGTACCGGGTTTACACGGAGTTCTACCGTTCGCAAGAAGCCGAGAAGACGATCATCCTGATCAACGGCTCGCTCGCCACCACGGCGTCGTTCGCCCAGGCGGTGCGCAATCTTCATCCGCAATTCAACGTGGTGCTCTACGACCAGCCGTACGCCGGCAAGTCGAAGCCGCACAACCGCCACGAGCGTCTGCTGACCAAGGAAACCGAGGGGCAGATCCTCCTGGAGCTGATCGATCACTTCGCGGCCGACCAGGTCATGTCATTCTCCTGGGGCGGTGCCTGCACCCTCATGGCCCTGGCCCACAGGCCACGGCGCATCGAGCGGGCGGTGGTGAGTTCGTTCTCGCCGGTGATCAACGAGCCGATGCGCGATTACCTCGAACGTGGCTCGAAGTACCTCAGCGAGTGCGATCGCTACCAGGTCGGCAACCTGGTCAACGACACCATCGGCAAGTACCTGCCGCCGCTGTTCAAGCGCTTCAACTACCGGCACGTCAGCAGCCTGGACGTCCACGAGTACGCGCAGATGCACTTCCACATCCACCAGGTGCTCGACCACGACCTGGAGAATGCGCTGAACGCGGCCAAGGCCATCGACATTCCGGTGCTGTTCGTCAACGGCGACCTGGACGAGTACACCACCACCGCCGATGCGCGGCAGTTCGGCCGGCATGTACGCAATTCGCACTTCAGCGAGATCCGTGGCGCCGGGCACTTCCTGGACATGGAAAACAAGTCCGCCTGCCGCGACACCCGCGATGTACTGGTGAACTTCCTGAAGCCGGTGCAGCGTGACCAGCGCGCGCGCTACCAGTACGTGCAGGGCCAGCATGCATTGGCCATCTGAAGGAAACGGGCACCTGTAGCCCGGCCAGCGGGGTCAACGGCCGACACGGCCAATGGAAGACCACTGCCCCGGCGCTACGGGTCGCACGCATGCAAGATCGATAAAGGCTTCAAATCGTTTCGCGATTCTGGTACAAAGTGGCCCTGCAAGCGGGTGTCGTATAATGGCATTACTCCAGCTTCCCAAGCTGATAACGAGGGTTCGATTCCCTTCACCCGCTCCAGTTTCTCCTTTCTGCTTCACCTCTCCCCAAGATGCCAATCGTCGGACTCACTGCGGTCCCGGTATCTTCAAGGTACAAACTACCCTTTGTGTCCTTTAGTCTGACCGGTACTAAATGCGTCTTTCCGGGTTGCGCGTGAATTGCGCCCCGTTATCTCGCAAGGACGAACCGATGACCGCCCCTGACCTGACCCTCGAAGCCGAAAAGATTCATGCCGAGATCTCCAAGCTGATTTCGGAATCGATAAAGCTCCATGCCGAGACTTCCAAACTGCTTACGGAGAATCTCAAGTTGAGCGCCGAGAACGCCAAGCTCAGCGCGGAGAGAGCCAAGCTGGGTGCTGAGGGTGCGAAGCTTTCCGCCGAGAGCAGCAAGCTTGACGCCGAGGGTACGAAGCTTTCTGCCGAGAGCAACAAGCTTGACGCCGAGGGTGTAAAGCTTGCTGTGGAGAGCGACAAGCTGAAGATCGAAGCACGTAAATTGACTCGCGAAATTTTCTGGTACCCCCTGGGCATCGCCACGGCGCTGGTTGGCTCGGTGGCGACAATCACCGCCCTGGCGATCAGGTATCTGCTCTACTGAGTCACTGGCCCCGCAGTTGCGGGGCTATCTGTTTGCGACCGGCCCCGGCCCAGACTCCCTCCTCATCGATCTGCGCCATGCTCAATCCCGACGTCTCGCGCAGCAGCAACGAACACACCGCCACCAGCAGCAGTGCCCCCGTCCCGTACAACGCCACCCCCAGCGGATCATGATCGGTGAGGATCAGGATCGCCGTAGCGATGCTCGACGCCGTGCCCCCACCCAGCGCGGCACCCACCTGATAGCTCGCGGAAATCCCCGAGTAGCGCATGCTGCGCGGGAACTGCTCGCCGAGGAACGCCGGGATCGGCCCTTGGGTCGCCCCCATCAACGCGCCCGCCAGGCTGTAGGCGAACAGGGCGACGGCAAAGCTCTTCAGGCTGACCAGGCTGAAGAAGGCGAACAGCCCCAAGGCCATGACCAGCGCACCGAATACCATCACCCTGCGGCGACCGAAGCGGTCGGACAGATGTCCGAACAACGGCGCCGACAGCACGATGGCCACCGACAGGGTGAAATCGAACATCAGCGCCTCGGTGCTGCCGTAGCCGACCTGGGTCGCGTAGGTCAGGAAGAAGGTGCTGCCGATATAGGCGATGGTGCAGTAACCGAAGGCGATGCCGGTGCACAGCAGCAACTGCCGCGGCCGCTGGCGCAGGGCCTCGGCCAGCGGTGCGCGAACCGGTTTGGCCAGCGGTGCCGCCACCGGGGTGCGCAAGCGGGCGTAAAGGCCGATCAGCACCAGCGTGCCGCCCAGCCAGAACGGGATGCGCCAGGCGAAATCCACCAGATTGTCGTTCGCCGCCGCGCTGACGATGGCAAATACCGCCGCCCCGAGAATCCCGCCGACACCAATGCCCATGCTGGTGAAACTGCCCCACAGCCCACGGCGTCCCGGCGGTGCCGACTCGATGCCGAACAACGCCGCCCCGCCCCACTCGCCGCCGGCAGCGAAGCCCTGGATCAGGCGCAGCAGCACCAGCAGGATCGGCGCCGCCACGCCGATGCTGGCGTGGCTCGGCAAGCACCCGATAAGGAAGGTGCTCAGGCCCATGAGCAGCAAGGTGGCGACCAGCACCTTCTGCCGGCCGATGCGGTCACCGTAGTGCCCGAACACCATGCCGCCCAGCGGCCGGGCGAAAAAGCCGGCGCCGAAGGCGCTGAAGGCCACCAGGGTCGCGGTGAGGTGATCCAGGTCCGGGAAGAACACCTGGGGAAACACCAGGGCGGCCGCAGTGCCATAGATGATGAAGTCGTAGAATTCCAGCGCGGTGCCCAGGCCGGAAACACAGAACGTCCGTACCGCAGAGCGGGAAGCTTGCTCAGTCATTGTTGTTGTTCTCGTTGACGGGTGCCGCCCTTGGCGGCGGCACCGGGTTGGCTCAGAAAGTTTCGAAGCCGGCCTTGGCCAGGTGCAGCGGCGTGCCCGCCACGTATTCCAGCAGGCAGCGCTGGGTATCGATGCCCACGCTCAGCAGCGTTTCCCAACGCTCGGTGCCGGGCAGGGACAGGTCCGGGTGGAAGCAGATCGGCGCGTCATCACCGGCTGCACCGCACATGGCTTCGGCGCGGGCACGCAGGTCCGCGCTGTTCATCCCCTCGATCACCTGCTGCAGGTGGGCGAGACGGCATTGGGTATCGGCGCGGTCCGCCACCTGCTCGCCGAGGCTGAGCTGCGGATCGAGGAAGTGATTGGTGTGCAGCAGCCAGCCGTCCTCGCGGGGCAGGACCAGCGCAGTACGCTGCGGACTCATCTCGATGCTCACGGCCCGCGGGCTGCAGTCCTCGCGGGAAAACACCGTCAGTACCGTGGAGGCGCTGACCCGCGCCGACCGCACCAGTTCGATGGCCTCGTCGACGCTGCCGGCCTCTTCCAGCACCCGCCGGGCGATGGCATGCACCGGCACGCCGCCGCCGTCATGGTCGCTGGCGTGATGCAGGATATTGAAATGCAGGCCCAGGCCGGCGCTGTTCACCCCCAGCTTGGCCAGCATGCCGAACTCGCAGAACAGCTTGACCCGCATGCCACGCGCGGTTTGCAACGCAAGCATCAAACCGTGGGGACACAGGCAGTCGTGCCAGTCCCAGGTCTGCAGGGTGCGCGGTGCCTGGGCGCCGGGCGGGGCGAACACCGTGGTGGAACATTCGCTATGGCGGGTGCGCGCAGCAAGGACTTCGGTGCGCGCATTCAGGCTTGCCAACTGCCAGAGCGGGACCGCCGCGCCCTCGGCCATGCCCATGATTTCCGCTGCCAGCTCCGGGCTCCAGGCTTCCAGTGCGGCCAGGCTGTTGTCGCCGATGCGCCGGGCGTCACCCAGGGACACGCCGACCTGGGGAAAGAAATCCAGGTAGAGGCCGTTGGTATGGCGGATCTGCTCGGCGAAACGTTCGCCGATCTCGCGGCCACGTTCGAGGGGGTCGCGAATCTCGCTGACGAGGGTGTGGATCTTCACTGCGGGTAACTCCTGTGGAAAGCGCAATCTGTGCCGTCCGGGAAAGAATTACGACCGGACGTGCACCCGCAGACTATCCAGCGAGGCAGAAGGGATCATCGCCAGGGGGCGCACAACTTTTGTTCCGAACTGGAAAATATCGGCGGAAACACCGTTCTCACTCCAGCCCCTGCCCCCGCAACTGCTCATGCAGCAAGGCAATGAACGCCTGTACCTTGCGCGTATTGCGCCGATGCGGCAGGTACAGCACATGCACCCACGGCCCGAACGCACTAACCGAGCGCCAGTAATCGGGCAACACTTCCACCAGCGCCCCCGACGCCAGGTACGGCGCCGCCGCCCAGGTCGGCACGAACTGCAAGCCCTGCCCGTCCAGCAGGCAGGCCAGGAGAAAGTCGAAGTTGTCGCTGACCAGCCGCGGGGTCGGCTGGCGTACCCGGAGCGTCTGGCCGCCCTGCTCGATCCACCAGTAGCTGCGGTTGACCAGCGGATGGCGCAGCAACAGCCAGTCATGCCGGGCGTAGTTGTCCAGGGTGATCGCCTCGCCGTGGCGCGCCAGGTAGGCGGGGCTGGCACACAGCACCACTCGGTTCTCGATCAGCGGCTGGGCGATCAGTTCCGGCTGGTCGGTGGGGCCGTCGCGCAGCGACAGGTCGTAGCCGCCATCGATCAGGTCCTCGTTGGCGTCGTTCAGGTTCACGTCCAGGCGCACCTGCGGATGCTCGCGCAGGAAGCGGCAGCATACCTGGTTGAGGAACGCCGGCCCGAACGACGGCGGCGCGGTGATACGCAAGGTACCGCGCAACGCATGCTGCAACTGCTCGACTTCCTCGGTCACCCGCTGCAGATGCATCAAGGCCTGTCGCGCCCCCTCCAGGTACAAGGTGCCCGCCTCGGTCAGGGCCATGCGCCGAGTGGTGCGCTCGAACAGGCGCACGCCCAGCTCGCTTTCCAGGTGGGCAACGGCCTTGGTCACCGCCGACGGGGTCTTGCCCAGTTGCTCCGCGGCACGGCTGAAACTGCCGTGTTCGGCGGCGGCGACGAAGATGGTCAGGGCAGTCATCTTGTCCATGGTTGCTTCCCGATGGGCACAAAAGAACGAATGAAGAACGCCGAGTATTGGCCGTGGCAACCCAACCGGCAAATGGCATTCGTGCGCCGGGCCCTTGCGTCGGCGCACTTGATTTTTTCCAGATGGCGAAGAAAGTTGTGCCTGCCCTCGCGTTTAACCGCACTGGCGCCTTGGCTAGGCTGGGCCCATCACAACAACAACGAGGGCCTCCCATGAAGCAGTTCCTGAGCATCGCGCTGGGCGCCAGCCTGGCCTGTACCGCGCTCCCCGGCAGCGCCGCGGTGGACCTGATCCTGCACAACGCCAAGGTCTACACCGCCGAACCGGGCCAGCCGCTGCAACAGGCGGTAGCCGTGGATGGCGATACCATCGTCGCGGTGGGTTCGGAACAGACGGTCCTGGCCCTGAAGAATGACGCCACGCGCCTCATCGACCTGGGCGGCAAGGTCCTGATGCCGGGCATGCTCGATTCCCACTCCCATTCGATCAAGGGCGGCCTGCAACGCGAGCTGGCCGACCTCGCCGGCGAACAACTGCCCCTCGACGAACTGGAGCGGCGCCTGCGCCAGTGGCGCGACGACGGCAAGGCGCGCCGCGGCGAATTCCTCAGCGTCGCCGGCCTGCCGGTGAGCTACTGGGACGCCATCGACGCCCTCGAACAACGCTTCAACCAGGGAGAATGGAGCAACCAGCCGATCCTCTTCGCCGCCAACGACATGCACACCGGCTGGGCCAACGGGGCCATGCTGCAGCGCGCAGGCATCGACGCCGCGACCATCGCCGCCCTGCCCGCCGAAGCCCGCAACACCCTCGGCCAGCACCCCGACGGCACGCCCAACGGCTTCCTCGTCGACGCCGCGCTGTACCCTGTCACCGACCTGCTGCCTCCGCTTTCCCACGACACCCTGCTCAACGCCGGACGCCTGGCCCTGGCCTACGCCCGGGAACTGGGCATCACTGGCTGGATGGACCCGCTGGCCAACGAACTGCCCGGCGCCGACGTGAAGAACGACTCGCTGGGCGTGCTCCCGGTGTACAAGGAACTGGCCCAACGCGGCGAGCTGACCGCCCATGTCGCCGCGCTACTGATGGCCGATTCCAAGGCCGGCCCCGCCGACCTGGCCGAACTGGACAAGGTGCGCCAGCAGTTCCTCGGCGTGCCCAACCTGACCCTGCCGGGGATCAAGGTGTTCGCCGACGGCGTCGCCGAGATCCCGGCGCAAAGCGCCGCGATGCTGGAGCCCTACCGCAACTCCGGCCAGCGCGGCGAACTGCTGCTGGACCCGGCGCACTTCGGCGAACTGGTCAGTGCCGCCGATGCCCGCGGCTGGCTGGTGCATGTGCATGCCATCGGCGACCGCGCCGTGCGCACCGCCCTGGACGGCATCGAGCAAGCGCGACGCGACCGCCAGAGTGGCATTCCCCACTCCATCACCCACCTGCAGATGGTCAGCCCCCGGGAATACCCGCGCTTCAAGCAACTCGACGTGATCGCCTCGATGCAGCTGTACTGGGCCGCAGCCGACGAGGCCAACCTCGACCTGGTCAAGCCCTATGTCAGTGCCATGGCCTTCCTGCACACCTTCCCGGCCCGTTCCCTGCTCAAGCACGGCGCGACCATCGCCGGCGCCAGCGACTGGCCGATCAGCACCCCGCAACCCTGGAAGGCCATCTACCAGGCCACCACCCGTCGTGGCCCCAAGGGCGTGCTCAATGCCAACGAAGCCATCGACCGGGAAACCATGCTCCAGGCCTACACCCTGAATGCCGCCCGGGCCATGCGCCTGGAGTCACTGATCGGCTCGCTCAAGCCCGGCAAGCAGGCCGACATGATCGTCCTCGACCGCGACGTGTTCAGCGTCAGTGACGAAGCGCTGCGGGACACGCAGGTGGAGCAGACCTGGTTCGCCGGCAAGCTGATCCACGCCCGCTGAGGACAATGTAAATTTTTACGGACAGACGAAATCAGCCACCAAGCAAAAATGTCGCCCCGGCGATAAAAACCACAGAAAATGTCGCTAAATGATCATGAAGGAAAAATAATGTAACGATTTACTTGACGCACACCCTGCATTTCGTTTCTTATTTTTCCCACCTTGCCCAGCGCCCGATAAGGAAAAACAACAGCGCCGCTGCCTGATGCCTCGGCGTCCGCGCGCCTGCGGGTCGTGTTTTCCCTTTCGGTCCTGCCAGTGACACCGGTGCCTCGCCCGCGCCAACCCCAGCTCCAACATAAAAGGTGAACAACATGGAGCCCACCCGCTCGACCTTGCCGTGCCCGCTGCAACCCCCGTCCGTGGTCCCATCCCAGGAGCATCGCGCGCATGCAGCCTGAGCACAGCACCCACGGCAATCATCAGCTTCGCAAGTCCCTGCGCCTGTGGCAGGTGGTGATCATCGGCCTGGCCTACCTCACGCCAATGACCGTGTTCGACACCTTCGGCATCGTTTCCGGCCTCACCTCCGGCCACGTGCCCAGCGCCTACATCCTGGCTCTGCTGGGCATCCTGTTCACCGCCGTGAGCTACGGCGTGCTGGTGCGGCACTTCCCGCAATCCGGTTCGGCGTACACCTATACCCAGAAAGCGATCAATCCCCATGTCGGCTTCCTCGTGGGCTGGTCGTCGCTGCTCGACTACCTGCTGCTGCCGATGGTCAACGCCCTGCTGGCCAAGATGTACCTGTCGGCCATGTTCCCCGAGGTTCCGGAATGGGCCTGGGTGGTCGGCTTCGTCAGCCTCATCACCCTGATCAACATCCGCAGCATCAACCTGGTGGCCAGCTTCAACGTGCTGTTCGTCGGCGTGCAGATCGCGATCATGTCGGTGTTCATCTATCTGTGCCTGCGCGGCCTGCACCAGGGTGAAGGCCTGGGCACGCCGTGGAGCCTCACCCCGTTCGTCGACGACAAGGCGCAGTTCGGCGCGCTGATGGCCGGGGCGACCATCCTCTGCTTCTCCTTCCTCGGCTTCGACGCGGTGACCACCCTGTCGGAAGAAACCCATCAGCCGGAAAAGGTCATCCCGCGGGCGATCTTCCTCACCGCGCTGATCGGCGGTGCGGTGTTCATCCTCACCTCGTTCTTCATCCAGGCCTACTTCCCGACCATGGACCGCTTCCAGGACCACGAAGCCGCCCTGCCGGAAATCGCCCTGTACGTCGGTGGCAAGCTGTTCCAGTCGATCTTCATCGCCTGCACCGTGGTCAACACCATCGCCTCGGGCCTCGCCTCGCAGACCAGCGTGTCGCGCCTGCTCTACGTGATGGGCCGCGACAAGGTGATCCCGCACTTCCTGTTCGCCCGCCTGCACTCGCGCTACAAGACCCCGGTAGTGAACCTCATCATCGTTGGCCTGATTTCGCTGTCGGCGATCTTCTTCGACCTGGTCACCGCCACCTCGATCATCAACTTCGGCGCACTGGTGGCCTTCAGCTTCGTCAACCTGTCGGTCATCAACCATTGCTACGTTCGCCAAGGGCTCAACCAGGGCTGGGCGAACAAGCTCAAGCACCTGGTGTTGCCGACGATCGGCTTCTGCATCATCGCCGTGCTGTGGCTCGACCTGAGCGAGCACTCGCTGGTGTTCGGCGGCCTCTGGGCCCTGTTCGGCGTGCTCTACCTGGCACGCCTGACCAAGGCCTTCCGGGTCGCGCCACCGAGTTACCTCGCCGAGTGAGACCGCCTGTCGACGACGCCCGCGAGGATCGCGGGCGTGGTTCATGACCGAGAAGGAAAAACCTCATGCTCCCGCGCCGCCTGTCCATCCAGTGGAAGATCATCCTGCTTGCCGGCTTGTGCCTGCTGGCGATCGTCGTTGTCCTTGCCGTCACTTCGCTGACCCAGTCGCGCCGCAGCGCGGCCGAAGTCTTCGCCGCCAACACCGAACTGCTCGACCACAACGCCCGCCTGCGCCTGCAGGCCCATGGCGAGACCCAGGCGCTGCGCATCCAGCGCTATTTCATGGACGCCTACCAGTACGGCAACGGCTTCGCCCGCCTGGCCTCGGTGCTGCGCCAGCGCGGCGACGGCGACCTGCGCCAGGCCCTGGTGACCCAGGCCCGCGCGGCACTGGCCGGCAACCGCGACCTGATCGGCCTGTACCTGGTGTTCCAGCCCAACGGACTCGACCAGCAGGATGCCCGCTTCAGCGGCCAGGCCGAGCTGGGCAGCAACGACAGCGGGCGCTTCTCCCTGTACTGGTCGCGCAATGCCGCCGGCGAGCTGGAGTCCGAGGCCATGCCCGAATCCATGCTCGCCGACACCAGCGTCGGCGCCAACGGCTCGCCCTATAACCGCTGGCTGACCTGCCCGCTGGAAACGGCCAGGGCCTGCGTCCTCGATCCGTACTTCGACGAGGTCAACGGCAAGCAGGTGCTGATGACCAGCATCGCCCTGCCGTTGCTCGACAACGGCAAGGTGGTCGGCGTGGTCGGCCTCGACATCGGCCTCGACAACCTGCAGCAACTGGCACTGGCCGGTCGCCAGGAACTGTTCGACGGCCAGGGCCAGGTCAGCATTGTCAGCCCCGTCGGCCTGCTGGCCGGGCACAGCGCCGATGCCGCGCAATTGAGCAAGCGCCTGCCCGCTGCTGCGGAAGAAGGAGTGATGCGCATCAGCCGGCCGTTCGCGCCGATTCCCGATGCGGCCCCTTGGCAGGTCCTGCTGGAAGTCCCCCAGGCGGTGCTGCAGGCCCCGGCCATCCAGCTCAACCAGCGCCTCGACGCCAGCAACCAGAGCGCCAACCTGTTCAACCTGCTGGTCGCCCTGGTCACCGCCATGGCCGGCCTGGTGCTGATCTGGCTCACCGCCCGCGGCGTGACCCGGCCGATCCTCGCCGTGGCCGAGCGCCTGCGCGAGATCGCCAGCGGCGACGGCGACCTGACCCAGCGCCTGGACTATTCCCGCGATGACGAACTGGGCCAGCTCAGCGGCTGGTTCAACCGCTTCCTCGACAAGCTGCAACCGGTGATCGTCCAGGTCAAAGGCTCGCTGCAGGAAGCCCGCGGCACTGCCGACCAGTCCGCCGCCATCGCCAGCCAGACCAGCGGCGGCATGCAGCAACAGCAACGCGAGATCGAGCAGGTAGCCACCGCCGCAAACGAGATGAGCGCCACTGCCCACGACGTGGCCAACAACGCAGCGCAGGCCGCCCATGCCGCCCGCGGCGCCGACCAGGCCAGCCGCGAAGGCCTGGAACTGGTCGGCATCACCCGCCGGGCCATCGACCAGTTGGCCGCCGACATGGACCTGGCCATGGAACGGGTGCAAGCCCTGGCCGGACGCAGCGAGCAGATCGGTTCGGTACTGGAGGTGATCCGCGCCATCGCCGAGCAGACCAACCTGCTGGCCCTCAATGCCGCCATCGAGGCCGCCCGCGCCGGCGAGGCGGGACGCGGTTTCGCCGTGGTCGCCGACGAGGTGCGCAACCTGGCGCAACGGACACAGGTGTCGGTGGAAGAAATCCGCCAGGTGATCGAAGCTTTGCAGGGCGGCACCCAAGGCGTGGTCGAGGCCATGCAGGATGGCCAGCGTCAGGCCAAGGACAGCGTCGAGCGCATGCAACAGGCGGTGCCGGCCCTGCAACGGGTCGGCGAGGCGGTCACGGTGATCAGCGACATGAACCTGCAGATCGCCTCCGCCGCCGAGGAACAGAGCGCCGTGGCCGAGGAGGTCAACCGCAATGTCGCCGGCATCCGCGACGTTACCGAATCCTTGTCCGGCCAGGCCGACGAGTCGGCGCGCATCAGCCAGGCGCTCAACCGCCTGGCCAACCAGCAGCAGGCGCTGATGGAGCAATTCCGGGTCTGATGGCCCGAGTTTTTGAGGAGGCCCTGCGTGGCAACGAGGTTATTCGATCTGTCCGACGAGCAAGGGGTACTGCGTACCTCCATTGCCGTCACCCTGTTCATCGCCGCGATCGGTATCGGTTTCGGCATCGCCTCGGGGTCGTTCTCGATCGTCTTCGACGGCGTCTACTCCATGGTCGACGCCAGCATGAGCGGCCTGTCGCTGGTGGTGGTGCGGCTGATCACCGCCCACACCCGCACCCATATGTCGCGCAAGCTGCGCGAGCGTTTCACCATGGGCTTCTGGCACCTGGAACCGATGGTCCTGGCGCTGAACGGCATCCTGCTCACCGGGGTGGCGATCTACGCGCTGATCAACGCCGTGCTCAGCCTGCTCGAAGGCGGGCGCGAGCTGGAGTTCGGCGTGGCCCTGGTGTACGCGGTGCTGACCGTCTGTGCCTGCCTGGCCATCGCGGTGTTCGAGGCGCGGGCCAACAAGAAGATCAATTCCGACTTCGTGCGCATGGACGTCAAGGGCTGGGTCATGTCCGCGAGCATCACCGCGGCACTGTTGATCGCGTTCTGCGTGGGGATCGCGGTGCAGGGCACGACCTGGGAATGGATCTCGCCGTACATCGACCCGGCGGTGCTGGGGCTGGTGTGCCTGGTGATCATCCCGCTGCCGTTGTCGGTGATTCGCCAGGCCCTGGCGGACATGTTCCTGGTGACCCCGGGGGACCTGAAACAGCATGTGGACGAGGTGGCGCAGGCGTTCGTCGAGCGCCACAGCATGCTGTCGTACCGGGCCTATGTGGCCAAGGTCGGGCGTTCGCGGGAGATCGAGCTGTACTTCATCGTGCCCCGGACCATGGCGGCGCGGAACATCGCCGAGTGGGATGCCTGGCGCGACGAGATCGGCGAAGCGATCGGCGGCGAGGGACCGGATCGTTGGTTGACCGTGGTGTTCACCGGGGATCCGGAGTGGGCTGAATAAACCACGCTTCCTGTACGGGATTGGCCTCCCGGCGCCACAGCGGGTACGATGCTGGCCTTTTGCGCTAGCGTCTGTCAGATACATCAAAAGGACCTGAACATGTTTCTTTCCCGCTGGCTTCCGGGCCTGGCCAACCTGCTGCATTACCGTCGCGAGTGGTTCCGCCCGGACGTGCAGGCCGGCCTGTCGGTGGCCGCCATCCAGATCCCGATCGCCATCGCCTATGCGCAGATCGCCGGCCTGCCGCCACAGGTGGGCCTGTACGCGTGCATCCTGCCGATGATCGTCTACGCCCTGGTGGGCAGTTCGCGGCAACTGATGGTCGGCCCCGACGCCGCTACCTGCGCCATGGTCGCCGGTGCCATCGCGCCACTGGCCATGGGCGACCCGGACCGCCTGCTGCAACTTTCGGTGGTGGTCACCGTGCTGGTCGGCCTGATGCTGATCTGCGCCGGGGTGGCCCGCGCCGGCTTCATCGCCAGCTTCTTCTCGCGACCGATCCTCATCGGCTACCTCAACGGCATCGGCCTGAGCCTGCTGGCCGGGCAACTGGGCAAGGTGGTCGGCTTCAAGATCGAGGGCAACGGCTTCATCCTCAGCATGATCAACTTCTTCGAGCGGCTCGGCGAAATCCACTGGCTGACCCTGGCCATCGGCCTGGCCGGGCTGGCCATGCTGATCTGGCTGCCGCGACGCTACCCGAAACTGCCCTCGGCACTGGTGACGGTGGCGGTGTTCACCCTGATCGCCGGGGTGTTCGGTCTCGACAACCACGGCGTCGCGGTGCTCGGCCATGTGCCTGGCGGCATGCCGGAACTGGCCTGGCCGCAGACCTCCCTGGAAGAAATGAAAAGCCTGCTGCGCGACGCCCTCGGCATCGCCACGGTGAGTTTCTGCAGCGCCATGCTCACCGCCCGCAGCTTCGCCGCGCGGCACGGCTACGCGATCAACGCCAACCATGAGTTCGTCGCCCTCGGCGTGTCCAACCTGGCGGCCGGGGTGTCCCAGGGCTTCGCCATCAGCGGCGCCGACTCGCGCACTGCGGTCAACGACATGGTCGGCGGCAAGAGCCAGTTGGTGGGCATCGTCGCCGCCCTGGTGATCGCCGTGATCCTGATGTTCTTCACCGCGCCCATGGCCTGGATTCCCCAGGCGGCGCTGGGCGCGGTACTGTTGATGGCCGGCTGGGGCCTGATCGACGTGCAGTCGCTGAAGAAGATCTGGGCGCTGAGCCGCTTCGAGTTCTTCCTCTGCGTGTTCACTACCTTCGGCGTGCTGGGGGTGGGCGTGCTGCCGGGGATCATCATCGCCGTGACCCTGGCGATCCTGCGTCTGCTCTACAGCATCTACCAGCCCACCGACGCGGTGCTCGGCTGGGCGCCGGGGATCGAGGGCCAGGTCGACATCAGCCGGCACAAGGACGCGCGTACCGTGCCGGGGCTGGTGGTGTACCGCTTCGACGACGCGATCCTGTTCTTCAACGCCGACTACTTCAAGATGCGCCTGCTCGACGCGGTGCAGCGCGAGGCGGATCCCAAGGCAGTGCTGTTCGACGCGGAAGCGGTGAGCAGCATCGATGTCAGCGGCATCGCGGCGCTGCGCGAGGTGCGCGACACCCTGAAGGCCCAGGGCATCGAGCTGGGCATCGCCCGGGCGCGCGGGGCGTTCCTGCGCATGCTGGTGCGCTCGGGGCTGGCGCGGGAGATGGACAATCACCTGCTGTATGGCTCGGTGCGGGCGGGGATCCGGGCGTATCGGCTGTGGCGCAACAAGGTGCGGCGGGAAGAGGCAGATGCCGGCAAGGTGGCGCCGGTACCGAGCCTTCCTTAGTGCTTGATGGCCTCATCGCGGCGTGGGTATCTACACACCTCAATCAGACGCAACACGGCCCCGGTGGGAGCGGATTTATCCGCGATTGGGCGCGAAGCGGCCATAAAACCTGCCTCCTCGGTGAATCAGACAAAACCGGGACTCAGGATTTACGACGGCTTCGCCGCCGATCGCGGACAACACCCGCGATGAGGCCATCAGCCCCACAGACGATTTCGGTTCTACCAGCCATTCTCGCCGAGCAGCGTGGCCTCATCCTTGACCACCGGCCGGCCATGGAAGCGCAGCAGCGCGCCCGTGCGATTGGTAAAGATCCCATCCACCCCCGCCTCGCTCACCCGCTTGAAATCCACCGGCTCATCGACGGTGTACACATGCACCAGCAGCCCCTTGTCATGGCTCATGCGGTTCATCCAGGGCTGCACCAGGTCGGCGTAGCTCTGCTCGCCCCCGCCGGCGAGGGCGGCAGACGGTCCGGTGCCGATGGCCCCGGCAGCCCTGGCATGGTCAAGCCAGCGCTCGAACTCGGCACGGTCCTTCGGCTGCTGGCGGGCATAGAACGCAGCCTTGTCCGCCGCACCGGAATCGGCAAAGGACGGCCCCGGCGCCGGTTCCACATGATCCTTGCCCAACCACAACAGCAACACCTTCGGCACCTGCGGCATGGCCTTGTGCAGCAGGGCCAGGCTGTCGCGGTCGAAGCTCTGCAGCACCACGCGCCCCGGCCGGTCGAGCCAGCCGCGCTGGTCCAGGGCCTTGTGCAGGTCCTGCTCGATACCGGGGAACTGCGCCGGCACCTTGGTCTCGATATACAGCCCCGGCGTACGCGCCGGGTTGGCCTCGGCGATATCCAGCACCTCGTCGAGGGTCAGTATCCTGAGCCCGGCGAACGCCGCCCGTGCCCGCTCCGGGTAGGCGCGGTTGAACCAGCTGCCGGCATCCAGGGACTTCAGCTCGGCCAGGGTAAAGGCGCTGACCGGGCTGGCCTGGCGCTCGGGAAAACGCTCGGCGACATCGCTGGTGCGACGCAGGTCGTCGTCATGCACCACCACCAGCACGCCGTCGCGGCTGCGTTGCAGGTCCAGCTCCAGGTAATCGGCACCGAGGTCTCGGGCCAGCTGGTAGGCGGGGGCGGTGGATTCGGGAGCGTCGTGTGAAGCGCCACGATGGGCGATCACCGCCGGGTACGGGATGCCTTGCGCTTTCGCCAGCGCGGCACCCTCGGCGGCATGGGCCTGGGCGCCCAGCGTGATCAGGGCGAGGCCCAGGCAGAGGTCCTTCAATCGCATTGCAACTGTCTCCTTGGAAAACCGGCCCAGAGCATAGTCGCCGAGACGGATGACAACCCGTGACGTGCTAAAGTCCCGCCCTGCCGATTTGCAACAGATTCCTACGAGACCCGCCATGCCCGCCGAACTAGACGCCTCCCTCGCCTCCTGGACGGACCTCGCCGCGCGCCATCCCTGCACTGGCCTGCTGCTGGGCAACGGCGCCAGCCGGGCGATCTGGCGGCCGTTCAGCTATTTCTCGCTGTTCGAACTGGCCCAGCGGGTGCGCAACAAGCCGCTGGGGGTGAGCGACCAGGCGCTGTTCAAGTCGCTGGGCAGCGAGCTGTTCGAACCGGTGCTCAGCGCCCTCAACACCACGGTGCGGGTCAATGCCGCGCTGGCCATCGGCTCGTCGGCGCCGTTGAACCGTTACTACGCGATCAAGGAAGCGCTGATCCACGCCGTGCGCAGCGTGCATATCCCCTGGAAGCTGCTGCCGACGGAGACCCTGGCGGCGATCAACGCCGAGCTGCGCAACTACCGCAGCGTGTTTTCCGGCAATTACGACCTGCTCTGCCATTGGGCGGTGAGCCAGGCGCCGGAAGGCTTCCAGCAGCTGTTCGACGAGGAAGGCCACTTCGATGTCAGCCGCACTCACGGCGCCGGTACCCGCCTGCACTACCTGCACGGCGGCCTGCACCTGCTGCGTACCGAGGACGGCGGCACGCGCCTGCGCGCCGCCAGCGGTAGCCAGTTGCTCGACGGCTTCGCCATCAACACCCCGGGCGATGTGCCGCTGTTCGTCAACGAATGCACCAGCGACCACAAGCTGCGCGCCATCCGCAGCTCCGACTACCTGACCTGGAGCCATGCCGCCCTGGCTAGCTACGGCGAAGGCCTGTGCATCTTCGGCCACCATCTGGACCGCGCCGACCGCCATCTGCTGCGCGCCATCCAGCAGGCAAATCCGGCCCACGTGGCGCTGTCGATCATGCCGCTGGGTGACGCCGCCATCGTCAGCCAGAAGCAGCATTACGTGCGGATCTTCGAAGAAACACCGGGGATCAAGCTGCATTTCTTCGATGCCTCGACCCACCCGCTGGGTCGCGCCGAACTCAACGTTCCGGCCCCCGCCGCCATCGCCCGGCGCCGGCGTTGATAGCAAAGAGACAGTGAAACCCCATAGCAAATAACAATAATTCTCGATAACATTTGCGACCTTTCTCTCCGGCACCCTCCCTGGAAAGTTCGCATGCAGCGCCCCAAACCCGACCGCTTCGCGCAGGACACCTGCCACGGCTTCTACGCCGATATCCTGCATTTCCTGCGCAAGCGCACGGACAACGCCAGCGATGCCGCGGACATGACCCAGGACGTCTTCACCCAATGGCTCGGCTACCGCGACAAGGCCAGGGTAGAGCAGCCGCGGGCGTTCCTGTTCCAGATGGCGCGCAACCTGCTGCGCGATCACTGGCGGCGGCAGAAAGTGCGCAACGACGTGCTCGATGAACAGGTCGAGGCCCGGGAGGACGAACGCCCCAGCGAGGCCCCCGGATCCGACCCGTTGGCCGGTGCGCAGCGCCTGCAACGGCTGGAGCATCTGAAAATTGTCCTCGCCGAACTCTCGCCGCGACGCCGCGAAGCCCTTATGCTGCACCGCTTCGAAGGCTTGAGTCAGGCGCAGATCAGTGAACGCATGGGCATCTCCGTCAGCATGGTGGAGAAACATATCGCCGCCGCACTCCTGTACTGCAAGCAGCGCCTGGACAGTGACAACGTTGCGGAGCAACCGGAATGACCCAACCTGACATGGACAGCCGTGCGCTCGACGCCCAGGCGGCGAGCTGGTTCACGCGCAACCGCAACGACCGTTCCCGGGCCACGCGCAAGGCCTTCGTCCAGTGGCTCGACCAGCCCGGGCATGCCCAGGCCTACCAGCAGTTCGAACAACTCTGGGACGACCTCGCCGCGCTCAAGGAACTGAACAAGCCGGTGGTCCTGCAACCGCGCAAGACGGCGCACTGGCGCCCGGCGCTGGCCACCGCGGCGGCGCTGGTGTGCGCTCTGCTGGCGGGCAACCTGGGCTCCACGTCGGCGCCACTGCAACGGCAACTGGCGAGCCAGGACGGCCAACCGAGCCGCGTCACCCTGCCTGATGGCAGCCGCCTCGAACTCAACGCCAACACCCGCCTGCGCATCGATTTCAATGCCGAGCGGCGCATGGTCTACCTGGAGCAAGGCCAGGTGTACCTCGACGTCGCCCCGGACAAGGAACGCCCGCTGTTCGTCGATGCCGGCACGGCGCGGGTGCGGGTGGTGGGCACCGGTTTCGACCTGCGCCGTGGCCAGCGCGAGCTGGTGCTCAGCGTCGCCCATGGCCTGGTGGCGTTCGAAACGCCGGGAGAGCGGCGTGAACCGATGCTGCTGGGAGCAAGTGAACGCGCGGTGTACAACCTCGCCCGCGGCGACCTGACCCGGCAGAGCCTGAGCGATGCGGAAGTGGCGGACTGGCGCAGCGGCCACGTGTCGTTCCGCAACCGCGAGCTGGCCAGCCTGGTGGACGAGCTTTCGCTGTACCGCCCGGCTGCGGTGTTGCTGGCTGATCCGGCGCTGGCGAACTACAAGGTTTCCGGCAACCTCGATGTGCACTATCCCGATGCCCTGCTCAATGCCCTGCCCGCGTTGCTGCCGGTGAAGACCGTGGCCCTGGCGGACGGGCGGATGCGCATCGAACGCAGCAAGTAAGACCTTGCTGCAGGGCACTGCTCGATAACCCTGAGAATATTTTTCATTCGCATGTGAGGGTTTTCCCGCCCCCTGCGTCTTCCTCCCCGACTGCGCCGTCGACACCGTCTTTTTTTGGCCTTTGGCCGTTTGGGGGATTTTCATGTTTCGTGCGTTTCGAGCGTCCAAGCCAACGTTGCTGGCCGCCTGCCTGGCCTTGAGCCTGCAGGCCCAGGCCGCAGAGGTAGCCCTGCACTTGCCGGCGCAGCCGCTGGCCGCCTCGCTGAGCCAGGTGGCGCAGCAGGCCAAGGTGCAACTGCTGTTCGACGAGGCGCTGCTGCGCAACGTCGCCGCCCCGGCCCTCAACGGCCAGTTCAGCGCCGAGGAGGCGATCACCCGCCTCCTGGCCAGCAGCCAGTTCACCCTGGTCAAGGTCGGCAACACCTACGTGGTGCGTCCCAGGGAAACCCGGACCACCCCTCCCGGCAACGCCAACAGCGGCATCCAGCTCGGCGCCATGAGCATCGTCGGCGACGGCCAGCAGGTCACTCCGGCCACCGTCGGCCGCTCGACCCTGACCCAGCGCGACATCGACCGCGAACAGGCGAACAACGTCCCCTCGCTGCTGAGCACCCTGCCCGGCGTGGAAATGACCGGCTCCATGATGCCCGGCGGGCAGAAGATCAATATCTGGGGCATGGGTGAAGCCGAGGATGTGCAACTGACCGTCGACGGCGCCACCAAGACCGGCTTCGAGCGCTACCAGCAAGGCACGATGTTCATCGAGCCCGAGCTGATCAAGAGCATCGAGGTGGAGAAAGGCCCGCACTCGCCCTTCGTCGGCAACGGCGGCCTCGCCGGCAGCGTGCACATGACCACCAAGGACGCCCCCGACCTGCTGCAGGAAGGTCGCGACAGCGGCGCCATGGTCAAGTACGGCTACTCCAGCAACGACCACCAGCAGGTCTACAGCACCGCACTGTTCGGTCGCACCGAAGACCGCCGCATCGACGCCCTGGCCTACCTGACCAAGCGCGATGGCGACGACTTCAAGCTGGCCTCGTCCCTGCCCGACCCGCGCAACCAGTACCCGATCAATCCCAAGCGCCTGCCCGACAGCGCCCAGGACCTGGAAGGCGGCCTGTTCAAGCTGAACTTCCAGCTCGATGAAGAACAGTCCCTGGGCCTGTCGTACTCGCGCTCGAAGAACGAGCGCATGACCCGCTACTCGTCGACCAACTATTCGACGCCGCCGACCCAGGCCAACATCGACCGCTACGGCTACAAGGACGCCATCCGCCGCTACCTGGCCCAGCGCGAGACCATCGACACCACCTGGTCGGCCAAGTACCGCTACCAGCCGGTGGACAACCCGCTGGTCAACCTGGAGGTGAGCTACTCCGAGTCCGACGTCGACCAGACCGACGAGCGCGGCGCCAACGCGTTCTTCCAGCTCGCCACCGGCGGCCGGAAGATGGACACCGAGTACAAGGACCGCAACTTCGAAGTGCGCAACACCGCGCAGTTCAGCACTGGCGTGCTGGAGCACGCGCTGACCACCGGTGTCGAGCTGCATCGCCATGCCCGTGAAACCGAGATGTGGATGCCGGGCAACACCTACAACACCGCCGCCTACAACTACGGCCACTTCCAGCCGAACTTCATGCCTCACGGCAAGGTGGACACCAACAGCGCCTACGTGCAGGACGCCATCACCATAGGCCAGGTGACCATCACCCCGTCGCTGCGCTACGACCACGTGCGCAACCGTGGCGAGAAGAACGATGCGCCGTACTACAACGTCGCCTCCGCCGGGCATGACTACAGCGCCAAGACCTACACCGGCTGGTCGCCGCGCCTGTCGCTGTTCTGGCACGCCACCGACGATGTCGCCTTCTTCGCCGACTACTCCAAGACCTGGCGCGCCCCGGTGATCGACGAGCAGTACGAAGTGCAGAGCGCGGCCAGTACCCGCAGTTCCACCAGCCGCGACCTCGATCCGGAACGCATCACCGCCCTGCGCCTGGGTAACGTCACCGACTTCTCCGGCCTGTTCACAAGCGACGACAACCTGCAAGTGCGCACCACCCTGTTCCACAACAAGATCAAGGACGAGATCTTCAAGAACCTGGGGATCGAGTGCCAGAAGCAGACCGTCACCGGTGGCAATATCAGCAGCAACTGCGGCAACTACCTGATCGGCAACTACCGCAACCTGGACGGCGTGACCTACAAGGGCTTCGAGGTGGAGAGCTTCTACGACTCGACCTACCTGTTCGGCACCCTGTCCTACACCTGGATGACCGGCAAGCACGAAGGTGCCTACACCAACCCCTGGGGTCCGGATGTCTGGGCACGTGATGTGCCCGCGCCGAAATGGGTGGCACGACTGGGCGTGAAGATTCCCGAGTGGGATGCCGTGGTGGGCTGGAAAGGCCTGTGGGTACGCCAGACCGATCGTCTGCCGAGCGACAAGTACCCGGCAGGCTCGGTCGGCAGCGCCCTGGGCGACTCCTCCTGGGACCACCGCGCCAACGAGGCCTACAACGTCCAGGGCCTGTTCGCCAGCTGGAAGCCGCAGCAGCCTTACCTGAAGGGCACCGAGGTCAATTTCACCCTGGATAACATGTTCAACCGCGACTACGCGCCGATGCTCAGCGACGACAACGTGTACAGCGTGGGACGCAACGCGAAGATCAGTGTGACGCGGTTCTTCTGATCAGGATCCGATGCCTGCTTCAAGCCGGTTTTCACAGGTGCCGCGCCGCACTCAAGGACGGCGGAGAAACCTGTGGGAGCTGGCTTGCCAGCGATGAGGCCCGAGAGCACAACACCGTCGTATCTCGCTACGAAAATTCACCTATCTCCGACTTTCTTGTAGGCAATTTCCCAAGCATACTCCCCGCCCCCGCCTGGTGGTTGCGTCCTGTGGAAACGCTGCCTAGTCTTCGCCGGTCGTCGCAAAACGATGACCGGATTAGCAGTCCGCAAGACATAACGACCTTCGTCAGGACACCTTCATGGTGGCCGTGCGTGTGGGCACCTTCGGGTGCGCCGGGTTGTTATGTCCTCGGTCTGCTAACCCACGCACGGTCGCCACCCATTCGTTTAGCGGCGGAAAGTGGTGACCTCTGGAGAACGACATAACCGAGGCACCCATGAAGAAAATCGTCCCCGATCCACCCTACGAACTCTGCGTAGGCCCCAACCTCTCCCACAACGACGCCATCCAGCACGCCGAGAAAAACCTCGAAAACGCCTTGCGCCTGGTGAAGCTCCTGCCCGAGCAGGCGCACCTCGAACACCAGCACCGACTGGAAGACGCCATCCTCAACCTGAAGATCAGCAAAGCCATGCTGACCCTGGCCCAGTCGAAGACGCCAATGATGGTGCCGATCGAGTGAAGCCCTGCTCCCGCAGGGTTCGCGCCGTCCACGAATTCCGCGGCTGGAACAGAACCCTGTGGGAGCTCGCCAGCGATGGGCATACCTCTTTTGAATCGTCTTACCCGCAGCTCAAAACTGACAGCTACATGCCGATGAGTGCCCAATGTGTAGATCGCCACACTCATCCAGGCTGAGCCACCACCAACTCCCCTAGCTATACTCAGCAAACCACCCGGCACTCGCCGGGTCTCTCCATCCGCTCCCTAGCAGAGTCGTTCGCCGTCGCTATCGCGCTGATAACAACGGGGCCGACAGTGCATCCCCACCTTTGCTACACGGGTACGGCACCCGTGGCACCTCTCTTTGCGGGGGCACTCCTACGCGCCTCCAGGGAGCCAGACATGCAAATCGTCACGTCCTTCGAAGGGCTTCAACAACCACACTCACAAGGAACAGCGGCCGCCACCCAGTCACGCATTCACTGCGTGTATTGGTTGTCGGAGTTCTACATGCTCGATGTTGCCCCTTGGGGCATCATCCTGCCACTGGACGTTATCGGGGAGGGTCTCGTCAGTTTTTCTCTGGAGATCGCATCCTTGGGCCTGCCTGCAGGCACGGTGCTGGGGATGCGCTGGACACCGGAAAGCGGAAACGATACACACCTGGAGACCTACCACATGACCGGAGATGAACCCGCGAATGTCCGCCTTCGCCTGAAAAGCCCGTGGCTGTGGGAGGCAGAGGGTCAGAGGGTACTGATCGAGCATGAAATCGTGCAGCCTGACGGCAGCGTCACGATTGGCGAACCGGTCACTGTTCAGGTGGCCAATGAACTCGTATTCGGCAAGATGACCGTCGATGGATTGCGGGAGGGTAGCGTGCTCGATCCCAAGGACTATCCCGACGGCATCCGCGTCCATTACACCCCGATCGACAACATTCGCGATTACCAGAGAGTGTCGTTCCTGTGGTCGGCACTGGGGATCCGTGAAGGAATGCAGTACACCCTGGCAAACATCGTATTTTCGTCGCCTGGCAAGCCCGGAGAAGACTATTACTTTCGAGTCCCGCAGGAGTATTACACCGGCCTTGACGACACACGCTTCGAGCGAGTCATCTTTCAGGCCTCCGCCTCGGTGAAACTGGCCCCGGAACCGAACCCGCAGTTTTTCTACGGTTATGGAGGATTCGAGGCGACACTGCTGCAAAACACCCAACACGGCTGAGACTCGCGTATGTCGGGGACGCGATGTCCCCGGCATCGCTCACTCTGCGATCAGCCCATCAGCCTTGAGCAACGTCTCTAGGCAGTGCTCCGACACGCCATAGAACGCCTTCAACTCGGCAATCCTCTCCAGCAGCGCCGACGGGTCTCCCGCCTCCTTGCGCTTGGTCGCGAGGATCATCTTGTTCTTGCTGGTGTGCTCCAGCGAGATGAACTCGAACACCTTGACGTCATAGCCGCAGGCTTCCAGGTACAGGGCGCGCAGGCTGTCGGTGAGCATCTCGGCCTGCTGGCCCAGGTGCAGGCCGTATTGCAGCATCGGCTTGAGCAACCCCGGGCTGCTCAACTGCGGGCGGATCTGCTTGTGGCAGCACGGCGAGCACATGATGATCGCCGCGCCGCAACGGATGCCGGTGTGGATCGCGTAGTCGGTGGCGATATCGCAAGCGTGCAGGGCGATCATCACGTCGATCTCGGCCGGCACCACGCTGCGCACGTCGCCCTGTTCGAACACCAGGCCCGGGTGCTCCAGGCGGCCGGCGGCGGCGTTGCACAGTTCGACCATGTCCGGGCGCAGCTCCACGCCCGTGACCTGGGCCGCACGCTGCTGGGTGTTGCACAGGTAGTCATGGATGGCGAAGGTCAGGTAGCCCTTGCCCGAGCCGAAGTCCGCCACCCGCACCGCCTGCTCTGGCGGCAGCGCCACACTGCTGAAGGCGTGGGAAAACACTTCGATGAACTTGTTGATCTGCTTCCACTTGCGCGACATCGCCGGGATCAGCGCCTGCTGCTTGTCGGTGACGCCGAGGTCGTGGAGGAAGGGCCGGCTCAGTTCCAGGTAACGCTTCTTCTCCCGGTCGTGCTCGCCGCCTGCGGCCTGGCGCACCTGCTGGGCAGCGTTGCGGTGCAGCATCGGCTTGCCCTTCTTGGTGAACTCCAGCTGCACTTCGTCGGCCAGGGTCAGCAGGTGGGCATTGCGGAAGGCGCCCGGCAGCCATTCGGCGATCTGCGCCAGGGCTTCGTCCAGCGGCAGGTTGCGGGTGATGTCGCGGGTCTTGTAGCGATGGACGAACTGCAGGCTCGGCGTGCCCTTGACCGTCAGCGGCTTGGCGGTGATGCGCTGCAGGTCGGCCTCGGCACCGACATGGCGGGCCAGCACCAGTTTGACGAAGGCTTGCTGTTGCAGGCTCTCGGCGAGCACGGCGAGAAACTGCGCACGGGCATCCGGCGCGGCCTGGGCGTTGGGGGTAGCGGACATGGGGATTGGGTGCCTCGGGGTAGATGCCGGGCATTTTACGTGGAGGGCCGGCGCTCAGTCGAGGATCACCAGGCGGTTGGGCAGCTCGTTGCGATCGCTGGTGGCCGGGACATGCGCCTTGAGCAGTTCGCCGCAGGCCTGGATGCAGGTGAGGAAGCCTTCGAGGGTCTGCCCGGCGCGGACCTGGGCGGTGAAGCCGGCGACCAGGGCGTCCCACACCTGGTCATCGAGCCGCGCGGCGATGCCGTCGTCCACCAGGATTTCCACGTAGCGCTCCGCCTCGCAGACGAAGATCAGCACCCCGGTGCGCCCGGCGGTGTGGTGCAGGTTCTGTTCGAGAAACTGCCGCCGCGCCAGGTTGGACGCCCGCCAGTGGCGCACCCGCCGCGGTACCAGGCGGCTGGTGAACAGCGGCAGGCGCAGGACCAGCACGAGCACGATGAAGGTCAGCCATTGGGTGAGCAGCAGGCCGTGGGCGCTGAACCAGCCGGTCAGGTAATACAGCAATCCCGGTACCAGCAGCGCCAGCAGGCTGGCCCAGACCAGCGGGACGTAGGCGTAGTCGTCGGCGCTGCGGGCGAGGACGGTGACCAGCTCGGCGTCGGTGTGCCGCTCGACCTCGGCAATGGCTTCGGCGACCTGGCGTTGCTGGAATTCGTTGAGTAGTGCCATGGGCTTCCTTCAAAGACAATTTCAAAAGCACGATGCGGATCCTGTGGGAGCGGGTTTACCCGCGATGACGGCGGTGCATTCACTATCGCAATCGCGGGTAAACCCGCTCCCACAGGGTCCGCGCTTGATCTACAAAGGGTGGAACTACCAGCTACCGGACGAACCACCGCCGCCGAAGCTGCCACCGCCACCACCAAAACCACCCCCGCCGCGACCGCCACCACCCAGCCCGCCGAAGCCGCCACCAAAACCGCCCCCAGGGCCACCGCGCCGGCCACCGCCGCCGAGCCCCTGAAGATAAAGCACGACCACCACCAGCACGATGAACAGACCAATCGCCCACAGCGACGGCGGCTCGCCCTCGCCGTCCGCCGAACTGACGCGGGACGGCTGCGCCAGCGGGTTGCCGCCGAGCACCTGGAGAATCGCCGCGCTGCCCTGGACGATGCCCTGGCTCATTTCTCCGCGCTTGAACGCCGGCAGGATGATGCGATTGATGATCACCGACGACTGCGCATCGGTCAGCCGCTCCTCCAGCCCATACCCCACTTCGATACGCACCTTGCGCTGCTGCGGCGCGACGATCAGCAGCGCGCCGTTGTCCTTGCCCTTCTGGCCGATGCCCCAGTGCCGGCCCAGTCGATAGCCGTAGTCCTCGATCTCCAGGCCCTGCAAGTCGGGCACCGTGGCCACCACCACCTGCTCGCCGGTGGCCTGCTCATGGGCTTCGAGCATCTGCCCGAGTTGGGCGCGGGTGTGAGCGTCGAGCAGGTTGGCGTCGTCCACCACCCGCCCGCTCAACGTCGGGAACACCACCTCGGCGCGCACCACCAGCGCCGCACAGAGCAGCGCCAGCAGGACCACGACCTTCAACGGACGCATCAGAACTTCACTTCAGGCGCTTTGTCGGCATCGGCGCTGGTGGCCTCGAAGCTCTCGCGCAGCGGCAAGTCGCTGTACATCAGGCTGTGCCAGATGCGCCCGGGGAAGGTGCGGATCTCGGTGTTGTACTTCTGCACCGCGGCGATGAAGTCCTTGCGCGCCACGGCAATGCGGTTTTCCGTGCCTTCGAGCTGGGACTGCAGGGCCAGGAAGTTCTGGTCGGCCTTGAGGTTGGGGTACTGCTCGGCAACCACCATCAGCCGGCTCAGGGCCCCGGTCAGTTGTGCCTGGGCCGCCTGGAATTGCTTGATCTTTTCCGGATCGTTCAGGGTACTGGCATCGACCTGGATCGAGGTGGCCTTGGCCCGCGCCTCGATCACCGCCGTGAGGGTGGCCTGCTCGTGGGCGGCGTAGCCCTTGACCGTCGCCACCAGGTTGGGAATCAGGTCGGCGCGGCGCTGGTACTGGTTCTGCACCTGGCCCCAGGCGGCCTTGACCTGCTCGTCGTAGCTGGGAATGTTGTTGATCCCGCAGCCGGCCAGCAGGCTGGCGAGGAGGATCAGCAACCAGGGTTTGCCACGGGAGATCGCAAGCATCGGGTAACGCTCCTTGGATGACTGTTCAACTACCTGACTTGAGGCATAATCCGTGACCGCCGCTGGATAGTGCGGGCCCAATCGGCTACAAACGTGCCCCAGCAAACTACAACAATAGCCGCTCCCCCAATTTCGGCTGGTCGGTATCTCCCGTGAATACCGGCGCGAGCCACGAGAACAGAATTCATGAAGAAGCTGTGTTTGCTGGGCCTGCTCGTCAGCCTGGCCAGTCAGACGGCCCTGGCCGACACCTCCGCCGCTGCCGCGCACCTGAAGGAAAAGAAAGCCTTCGTCGACCACCTGCTGGGCCAGATGACCCAGGACGAGAAGATCGGCCAGTTGCGCCTGATCTCCATCGGCCCGGAAATGCCGCGGGAGAAGATCCGCGAGGAAATCGCCGCCGGCCGCATCGGCGGCACCTTCAACTCGCGCACCGCGCCCGAGAACCGGCCGATGCAGGACGCCGCCATGCGCAGCCGCCTGAAGATCCCGATGTTCTTCGCCTACGACACCATCCACGGCAACCGCACCATCTTCCCGATCGGCCTGGGCATGGCCTCGTCCTGGGACATGAAGGCCATCGCCACGGTCGGCCGCACCTCGGCCGTCGAGGCCGCCGCCGACTCCCTGGACATGACCTTCGCGCCGATGGTCGACATCGCCCGTGACCCACGTTGGGGCCGCACCAGCGAGGGCTTTGGCGAAGACACCTACCTGACCTCGAAGATCGGCAAGGTGATGGTCGAGTCGTTCCAGGGCAAGAGCCCGGCCGAGCACGACAGCATCATGGCCATCGTCAAGCACTTCGCCCTGTACGGCGCGGTGGAAGGCGGGCGCGACTACAACACGGTCGATATGAGCCTGCCGAAGATGTACAACGACTACCTGCCGCCCTACCGTGCGGCCATCGACGCCGGTGCCGGCGGGGTGATGGTGGCGCTGAACTCGATCAACGGCGTGCCGGCCACCTCCAACACCTGGCTGATGAACGACCTGCTGCGCAAGGAATGGGGCTTCAATGGCGTGACCATCAGCGACCACGGCGCGATCCAGGAGCTGATCCGCCACGGCGTCGCCCGCGACGGTCGCGAGGCGGCCAAGCTGGCGATCAAGGCCGGCATCGACATGAGCATGAACGACACCCTGTACGGCGAAGAGCTGCCGGGGCTGCTCAAGTCCGGCGAAGTGAGCCAGGCCGAGCTGGACCAGGCGGTCCGCGAAGTGCTCGGCGCCAAGTACGACATGGGCCTGTTCAAGGATCCGTACGTACGCATCGGCAAGCCCGAGAACGACGTGCCGGACTACTACGCCGACGCCCGCCTGCACCGCGACGCGGCCCGCGACGTGGCCCGGCGTGGCCTGGTCCTGCTGGAAAACCGCCAGCAGACCCTGCCGCTGAAGAAATCCGGGACCATCGCCCTGGTCGGCCCGCTGGCCGATGCGCCGATCGACATGATGGGCAGCTGGGCCGCCGACGGTAAGCCGGTGCACTCGGTGACCGTCCGCGAAGGCCTGCGCCGCGCCGTCGGCGACAAGGCGAAACTGGTCTACGCCAAGGGTTCCAACATCACCGGCAACCAGGCGATGTTCGACTACCTGAACTTCCTCAACTTCGACGCCCCGGAAATCGTCAACGACCCGCGCCCGGCCGCCGTGCTGATCGACGAAGCGGTCAAGGCCGCCAGGCAGTCCGACGTGGTGGTGGCCGTGGTCGGCGAGTCCCGTGGCATGTCCCACGAGTCTTCCAGCCGCACCACCCTGGAAATCCCGGAAGTGCAGCGCGATTTGATCAAGGCCCTGAAGGCCACCGGCAAGCCGCTGGTGCTGGTGCTGATGAACGGCCGTCCGCTGTCCATCGGCTGGGAGCGCGAGCAGGCCGACGCCGTGCTGGAAACCTGGTTCTCCGGGACCGAGGGCGGCAATGCCATTGCCGACGTGCTGTTCGGCGACTACAACCCGTCGGGCAAGCTGCCGATCACCTTCCCGCGCTCGGTGGGACAGATCCCGATGTACTACAACCACATGCGCATCGGCCGGCCGTTCACCCCGGGCAAGCCGGGCAACTACACCTCGCAGTACTTCGAGGAAGCCAACGGCCCGCTGTATCCGTTCGGCTACGGCCTGAGCTACACCGAGTTCTCGGTGTCGCCGCTGACCCTGTCGAGCAAGACCCTGAAGCAAGGCGCCAGCCTGGAAGCCAGCGTTACCGTGAAGAACACCGGCAAGCGCGACGGCGAAACCGTGGTGCAGTTGTACGTGCAGGACGTCGCCGCGTCGATGAGCCGCCCGGTCAAGGAGTTGAAGAACTTCCAGAAGATCATGCTCAAGGCGGGTGAAGAACGGGTGTTGACCTTCCGTATCGGCGAGGACGACCTGAAGTTCTACAACAGCCAGCTGAAGTTCGCCGCGGAACCGGGCGAGTTCAACGTGCAGGTCGGCCTGGATTCCGAGTCGGTGCAGCAACAGAGCTTCGAGCTGCTGTAAGCGCCTCCAGCCCCACGGGGAAGCGCCATCCGGCCTTCCCCATCGCCCGGATCGCTCCCCATGACCCTTTCCTTTCGCACCTTGCGCCTGGGCCTGATCCTGCTGTCGATCAGCGCCGGCACCCTGATCGCCGCGACCCTGGCCATGCATCACGCGCAGCGCCAGGCCATGGTCGAGGACGCCACCCGGGCCAGCCAGCAACTGGGCCTGTACGCCAACTCGCTGCATACCCTGATCGAACGCTACCGCGCCCTGCCGGCGGTGCTCGCCCTCGACCCGGAACTGATCAGCGCCCTGCGCGGCACGGTCGATCAGGAAACCCAGGACCTGCTCAACCGCAAGCTGGAGCGCATCAACGGCGCGGCCAATTCCTCGACCCTGGAACTGCTCGACCGTACCGGCCTGGCGGTGGCCGCCAGCAACTGGCGCCTGCCCAGTACCTACGTCGGCCACAACTATGGTTTCCGCCCCTACTTCAAGCAGACCCGCAGCCAGGGCACCGGGCGCTTCTACGCGGTCGGCGTGACCAGCGGCATTCCCGGCTACTTCCTGTCCAGCGCGGTCACCGACGAGCAGCAGGGCTTTCTCGGCGCCATGGTGGTCAAGCTGGAGTTTCCCGAGCTGGAGCGCGAATGGCGCCAGGGCAACGACATCGTCCTGGTCAGCGACGGGCGCGGCATCCTCTTCATCGCCAACCAGGACGGCTGGCGCTACCGCAAGCTGAACACCCTGTCGGCCCACGACTTCAACGAACTGGAGCAGACCCGCCAGTACGACAAGCAGGCCCTGGTGCCGCTGCAACGCCAGGTCCTGGAACGCTTCGACGACAACAGCAACCTGGTGCGCGTGCAGGGTCCGCAAGGCACGCTCGACTACCTCTGGGAAAGCCTGCCGCTGGAAAGCGAGGGCTGGACCCTGCACCTGCTGCGCCAGCCACAGACCGGCAATGACGGGCGCAATGCCGCCCTGGCGGCCGCGGCGATCTGGCTGAGCCTGGTGTTCGCCGCGCTGTTCGTCAGCCAGCGCATGCGCCTCGCGCGTTTGCGCCAGCGCAGCCGCGAAGAGCTCAAGCAACTGGTCGAGGAACGCACCCGCGACCTGCGCACCGCCCAGGAGGGCCTGGTGCAGTCGACCAAGCTGGCGGCACTGGGGCAGATGTCCGCGGCCCTCGCCCACGAGCTCAACCAGCCGCTGACCACCCAGCGCATGCAACTGGCGACCCTGCGCCTGCTGCTGGACAACGACCGCATAGACGACGCCCGCCAGTCCCTGGTGCCGCTGGAGCAGATGCTGACGCGCATGGCCTCGCTCACCGGCCACCTGAAGACCTTCGCCCGCAACAGCCCCAGCGGCCTGCGCGAGCGCCTTGACCTGGCCACCGTGGTCGACCATGCCTTGCAATTGCTGGATGCGCGGATCCGCGCCGAGAACGTCAGCACCGCGCTGTACCTGGCCCGCCCGGCTTGGGTGCGCGGCGATGCGATTCGCCTGGAGCAGGTGCTGATCAATCTCCTGCGCAACGCCCTCGACGCCATGGCCGACAAGGGTTTCCGCCGCCTGGAGATCCGTATCGACGGCGAAGACGGCGGCTGGCGCCTGAGCGTGCTGGACAGCGGCGGCGGCATCGCGGCCGAGCATCTGGGCAATGTCTTCGACCCGTTCTTCACCACCAAGCCGGTGGGCGAAGGCCTGGGGCTGGGCCTGGCGATTTCCTATGGCATCATCCACGAGGCCGGCAGCCGCCTGGAGGTGGATAACCAGCCTGGCGGCGCCCGCTTCAGCTTCACCCTTTCCCGCGACCCGGAGCCTGCATGTTGAACTCGGTGATAGTCGTCGACGATGAAGCCAGCATCCGCACGGCGGTCGAGCAGTGGCTGGGCCTGTCGGGCTTCCAGGTGCAGCTGTTCAGCCGCGCCGAGGACTGCCTGGCCGCGCTGCCGGAGCACTTCCCCGGCGTCATCCTCAGCGATGTGCGCATGCCCGGCATGGATGGCCTGCACTTCCTCGGCGAGTTGCAGGCCCGCGATGCCGACCTGCCGGTGATCCTGCTCACCGGCCACGGCGACGTGCCCATGGCGGTGGAAGCCATGCGCAACGGCGCCTACGACTTTCTGGAAAAGCCCTTCAGCCCGGACAGCCTGATGGGCAGCCTGCGTCGCGCCCTGGAGAAACGCCGGCTGGTCCTGGAAAACCGCCGCCTGCACGAGCAGGCCGACCTGAAGAGCCGTCTCGAAGCCACCCTGCTGGGCATGACCCAGGGCATGCAGCAACTGCGTCGCCAGGTGCTGGAGCTGGCCGGGCTGCCGGTCAACGTGCTGATCCGTGGCGAGACCGGCAGCGGCAAGGAGCAGGTCGCCCGTTGCCTGCATGACTTCGGCCCCCGCGCGGCCAGGCCCTTCGTGGCGCTCAACTGCGCGGCGATTCCCGAGCACCTGTTCGAGGCCGAACTGTTCGGCCATGAGAGCGGCGCCTTCACCGGGGCCCAGGGCAAGCGCATCGGCAAGCTGGAATACGCCAACGGCGGCACGGTGTTCCTCGACGAGATCGAAAGCCTGCCGCTGGCCCAGCAGGCCAAGCTGTTGCGGGTGATCCAGGAGCAGAAGCTGGAGCGCCTTGGCGCCAACCAGAGCATCGCCGTGGACCTGCGCATCGTCGCCGCGACCAAGCCGGACCTGCTGGAAGAGGCGCGTGCCGGGCGTTTCCGCGAAGACCTGGTGTATCGGCTGAATATCGCCGAGCTGCGTTTGCCGGCGTTGCGCGAACGGCGCGAGGACATCCCCTTGCTGTTCGAGCATTTCGCGCGACGAGCCGCCGAACGGGTCGGCCGCCAGGCGCCGCCGCTGAGCATCGCCCACCTGGGTCAACTGCTTGGGCAGGACTGGCCGGGCAATGTCCGCGAACTGGCGAATGCCGCCGAGCGGCATGCCATGGGCCTGAGCGATCCGGCGGCGCCGCAGGTGGCCAGCGATCCTTCGCTGGCGGCACAGACCGAAGCCTTCGAGGCCAACTGCCTGCGCACCTCGTTGCGTCGGCACAAGGGCGAGATCAAGGCCGTGATGGAAGAGCTGCAACTGCCACGGCGGACCTTGAACGAGAAGATGCAGCGGCATGGGCTGGTGCGGGAAGACTTTCTCGAACGCTCCTGAACATGAGCGGGAATCCGCTTAGTAGTCACAAGCGATAAGCGGAAATCCGCTTACTCGACCCTTCTTCGTTATTGACTGTACCGGCCTCATCGCGGGTGAACCCGCTCCCACAAAGTCTGTGTCGAGTCCGTATTCCGCGGCTTTCCCAGGTCCTGTGGGAGCGGGTTCACCCGCGATGGGGCCGCGGTTTTTTTCCTGGCACACCTCCTGCTATAGCCCCCGCAGGCTGCGTTCCCAACGCGCTCCACAAAAACAACGATGAAGGTCCCGTCCAATGGATAACTCTTCCACCCTGCCTGCCGGGGCGGCCGCCACGTCCGCACCGGAAAAAACCACTCGCAGTCGTCTCAAATCGATCTTCAGCGGATCGGTCGGCAACATGGTCGAGTGGTACGACTGGTACGTCTACGCCGCGTTTTCCCTGTACTTCGCCAAGGCCTTCTTCCCGGCCGGCGACACCACCGCACAACTGCTCAACACTGCCGCGATCTTCGCCGTGGGCTTCCTCATGCGCCCGATCGGCGGCTGGCTGATGGGCCTCTACGCCGACCGCAAGGGCCGCAAGGCCGCGCTGATGGCCTCGGTGCTGCTGATGTGCTTCGGCTCCCTGGTCATCGCCCTGACCCCGGGCTACGAGACCATCGGCGTCGCCGCGCCGATCCTGCTGGTCATCGCCCGCCTCATGCAGGGCCTGTCGGTGGGGGGTGAATACGGCACCTCCGCCACCTACCTCAGCGAGATGGCGACCAAGGAACGTCGTGGCTTCTTCTCCAGCTTCCAGTACGTCACCCTGATTTCCGGCCAGCTCATCGCCCTGGCCGTGCTGATCATCCTGCAGCAGACCCTGACCACCGAACAGCTCTACGCCTGGGGCTGGCGCGTACCCTTCGTGATCGGCGCGCTGTGCGCGGTGGTCGCGCTGTACCTGCGTCGTGGCATGGAAGAGACCGAGTCCTTCACCAGGAAGGAAAAGCCGAAAGCCAAGGAAAGCCTGATGCGCACCCTGCTGCGCCATCCGAAGGAACTCGCCACCGTGGTCGGCCTGACCATGGGCGGCACCCTGGCCTTCTACACCTACACCACCTACATGCAGAAGTACCTGGTCAACACGGTGGGCATGAGCATCACCGACTCGACCATGATCTCGGCGGCCACCCTGTTCCTGTTCATGTGCCTGCAGCCGGTGATCGGCGGGCTGTCCGACAAGATCGGCCGGCGTCCGATCCTGATCGCCTTCGGCGTGCTGGGGACGATCTTCACCGTACCGATCCTGTCCACCCTGCATACCGTGCAGACCTGGTGGGGCGCGTTCTTCCTGATCATGGCGGCGCTGATCATCGTCAGCGGCTACACCTCGATCAACGCCGTGGTGAAGGCCGAGCTGTTCCCCACCGAGATCCGCGCTCTGGGCGTGGGCCTGCCGTATGCCCTGACCGTATCGATCTTCGGCGGCACCGCCGAGTACGTGGCGCTGTGGTTCAAGAGCAACGGCATGGAGACCGGCTACTACTGGTACGTCACCGGCTGTATCGCCATTTCGCTGCTGGTGTATGTGTTCATGAAGGACACCCAGAAGCATTCGCGGATCGTCACCGACTGATTGCTTGATGTAGTGATTCGCTGAAACACCAAGCCCCCGGCCGCAAGGCCGGGGGCTTTTTCATGCATGCCGGGTCAGGCGTTTTGCGCTACCCGCTGCACGCGCCGGGTGTTGTAGAAGTACGCCATCCCTACCATCAGCAACAGCACCCCGCCGAGCACCGCCGACGAACCCACGGTGCCGAAGTCCAGCCCGCCCTTCTCATACGGCTTGGTCAGGAAGTCCCCCAGGGTGGCGCCGAACGGCCGGGTCAGGACGAAGGCGATCCAGAACAGCGCCACCGGGGAAATCTTCGTCACATAACGGGCGATCACCACCAGGCAGATCGCCGAGCCGATCAACAGCGCACCGCCGGCAAAGCCCAGCCCCGAGTCGTCCGCCAGATAATCGCCCAGCGCCGTGCCCAAGGTGTTGGAGAACAGGATCGCGACCCAGTAGAAGATCTCGCCGCGCCGGCTGCTGATGTGATTGACGTTCAAGGTGTTGCCGCTCATCCGCCACAGGGCGAAGGTCAGGGCGAGGATACCGATGAGGATCGCCGAGCCGGTGGCATAGCCCAGGCCCAGGGTGCGGTCCATGAAGTCGGACATGGTGGTGCCGGCGGTACTGGTGGAGAGGATCACCAGCCAGTACAGCGCCGGATGGTATTTGCGCGACACCAGCTGGGCCAGCAGCGTGGCGAGGAACAGGCTGATCAGGATGATCGAACTCAGCGCATAGCCGACGTTCAGGGTCATCGATAGCAGGTCGCCGGCGGTTTCGCCGAGGGTGGTGGCGCAGATCTTCATGATCCAGAACGCCAGGGTGATTTGCGGGAGTTTATTCATTGTGCGTGTCGCTCTCCGGGGTCAGATGCCGCGAAGACTGCTCATGGGCCAATGAAAAATGGGTCAGTGGGAAATGAAAAAAGCGTGGGTGAACAATCTTTCATTTTTCCAGTGAGCACCAGAGGCCACTTGTGGGAGCGGGTTCACCCGCGATTGCGGTAGTGGGCCCACGGACGTAATCGCGGGTAAACCCGCTCCCACAGGGTTTTATGCCGATCAATTGATCTATTTATTTGATTTTTATGGCCGATTTTTTGCGCTTTTTAATCAAATTAATCGGCGTAGCATCAACTCCATAGAAACAAGCAACTCAACTCACTACCCCGGAGCAACCACCATGAAAAGCAAACTGATCCTGACCCTGGCCTTCTCTGTACTGACCGCCAACGCCTTCGCCGCCGACGGTTCCGACCGCACCGGCAGCCACAACTTCAGCCACCCGCAAGCTCACGCCGCCGCTGTCGCTGAAGATGGCTACGACCGTACCGGCGCTGCCAAATTCGCCGAAGACGGCTTCGATCGCACCAACGGCGCCAAATTCGCCGCCGATGGTTTCGACCGCACCCAGGCACACCGCTTCAGCTAAGACCTGAAGCTTCACCTTCCACAGCCCGGCTTCGGCCGGGCTTAGTCATTTTCAGCGGCCGACACTCTTGGCACACTAGAACGCTCCGTATTCCCGTCCCAAGGCCCGCTCGATGTACTACTACGAACCCGCAAAAGGCCACGGCCTGCCCCACGATCCGTTCAACGCCATCGTCGGCCCGCGCCCGATCGGCTGGATCTCGTCCCAGGATGCCCAGGGCCGCCTGAACCTGGCGCCCTATAGTTTCTTCAACGCCTTCAACTACATCCCGCCAATCGTCGGTTTCTGCAGCGTCGGGCGCAAAGACAGCCTGAACAACATCGAGCAGACCGGCGAGTTCACCTGGAACCTGGCGACCCGGCCACTGGCCGAAGCGATGAACCAGAGTTGCGCGGCGGTGCCGCCGGAGGTCGACGAGTTCGCCCTGAGCCAACTGACCCCGGCGCCGTCACGGGTGATTGCGGTGCCGCGGGTGCAGGAAAGCCCGGTGTCGTTCGAGTGCAAGGTGAGCCAGATCATCCAGCTGCAACGCGCCGACCAGCAGTTGGTGCCGAGCTGGCTGGTCCTGGGTGAGGTAGTGGCGGTGCATATCGCCGAGCATCTGCTCAAGGACGGTATCTACGACACCGCCGCTGCCCGGCCGATCCTGCGCGGCGGCGGACCGGCGGACTACTTCGAGCTGGGCGAGCTGTTCAAGATGAGCCGCCCGCAGGCCTGAGGCGGGCGCCTACCAGACCAGTTCGGCGTCGGCGCTGACGCCTTGCAGGCGTTCCAGTTCGGCACTGGCTGCCTCGTCGGCGGCCATGGCGGTCTTGAATACCTGGCCGTCCAGCACCTTGTGGAAGGTGGGTGCGCCCACGGCTCCCAGGCCCTTTACCGCGATCGCGGCGTGGTAACCGCCCTCGGTCGGCACCATTGCCGAGACCGCTTCAAACCCTACGAATACCCTGCGCGCCATTGTCGTCAAACCCGGTGATTGCGAAAAAGGCCGCCATTCTAGCTGAAGGTGTGCAGGTCGAGGCTGTCCAGCACCCGCGCCTGAACCAATTCGCCGAACAGTTGCAGGCTGGGCGAGTTGAAGTAGTCGTTCATTGCCGACTGGTCCTGCCACTGGCTGCTGAGCAACCAGAGATGACTGTCGGACGTCGAGCATTGCAGGCTGAAGCCGAGGCAACCCGGGGTCGTGCGGGTGGGCTCGCGCAGTTGTTGCAGACGCTCGCCCAGTTCGGCGGAACGGCCCGCGCTGGCGCGCACGAAGGAAAGATGGCTGACCGGTCGAGATGTCGTCATGTTCAGTGCTCCTTAAAGCGGCCAGGGGAAACTTGCCAGGCTGCCAAGATTAGCCAGCGCGCCGCCACCGACGTTAGGCGGATGCTGTCGGCGAATTGCCTGATCCTGCATGTCTCCCTTGCACCCCACACCGGGTTCGTGGAGTACCCTCGCATCCGTCGGCCCCACTTCGGGCAAGCGCAATCGCTTCAATTTGGTGACAAGCCGTACCGTTCGGCAGGATCGTGCAAGAACCCGACAGCTTTCGGCTAGCGCCAGGACTTGCACAAACCTATGCTGCAAAAATCCGCCGAGGAACCTTCTCCATGTCAGTCGTCGAACCGCTCGATCCCGCGCTCGAATCCCTGCGCGAAACCCTGGCCGACCTGGTCCGCCGCCATGCCGCGCCAGTGGCTAACGATCCTTCGGCGATCCGCGACCTGTTCCTGGTCCGCCACGAAGAAAACATCCGCTCGATGCCAACCCTGGCCCACCCCGCCCTGTGCATCCTGGCCCAGGGCAGCAAGGCCGTGCACCTGGGCGACGAGCGTTATGTCTATGACCCGCTGCACTACATGGTGGTGTCGGTGGCGATGCCGATCAGCGGGGTCTACCTCGACGCCAGCCCGGAGAACCCGAGCCTTGGCATCCGCCTGGACATCGACCCGGCGGAAATCAACAACCTGATCGCCGACGCCGGCCCCATGGGCGTGCCCTCGGCCTCCGGACGCGGGCTATTCGTCGAGCGACTCGACCCGGCGCTGCTGGATGCCCTGATTCGCCTGATCCGCCTGCTGGACACGCCGAAGGACATACCGGTCCTGGCGCCGTTGATCCGCCGGGAAATCCTCTATCGGCTGCTGCGCGGCAAGCAAGGGCATCGCCTGTACGAAATCGCCATGGCCAACAGCCAGACCCATCGGGTCTGCCAGGCCATCCAGTGGCTCAACGATCACTACGACAAGCCGCTGCGCATCGAGGAACTGGCCAGGGAAGTGAACCTCAGCGTCTCGGCCCTGCATCACCGCTTCAAATCGGTGACCTCGATGAGTCCGTTGCAGTACCAGAAACAGCTGCGCCTCCAGGAAGCCCGTCGGTTGATGCTCAACGACGGCCTGGAGGCGGCGGTGGCGGGGTATCGGGTGGGTTATGAAAGCCCTTCGCAGTTCAGCCGGGAATACAGCCGGCTGTACGGCGCGCCCCCGTTGCGGGACATGGCGCGCCTGCGCAACGCGATCTAGGCGAGCACGGTTTCGGTCCAGCGGCGCTGGTCGATCTCGATCAGCGTCGGGCCCTGGCGACCGGCGGCTTCTACCAGTGCCGCCTTCAAGGCGTCCACTTCATGCACGGCCTCGGCCACGCAGCCAAAGCCCCTGGCGATGGTGACGAAGTCCGGGGTGTGGATATCCACGCCCACCGGTTCGATGGCACGGTTGACCATGTAGCGCTTGATCTCTTCGTAACCCTGGTTGTTCCACAGCAGGACGATCAGCGGTACCTGCGCTTCCACGGCGCTGGCCAGCTCCGGCAGGGTGAACTGGATTCCGCCGTCGCCGATCAGGCACACCACCGGCAGGCGCCGGGCCGGCTCTTCCGCGCTGCCCAGCCAGGCGCCCATGGCCGCCGGCAGGGCGTAGCCGAGGGTGCCGTAGCCGGTGGAGGCGTTGAACCAGCGACGCGGGTGATCGAGGTCGAGGGTCAGGTTGCCGGTGTACACCGGCTGGGTCGAGTCGCCCACCAGTACCGCCTGCGGCAGGGCTTCAAGGATGCTCTTGAGGAACAGGGTCTGCGCCTGGGCGGCGTCATCCCACAGCCCGGCCAGGGTTTCTCGCAGGCGCGCGGCGCGTGCCGGGCCCCAGTCGCCGGCACGCACCGGTGCCGGCAACTCGGCCAGGGCATGCAGCAGCGCGTCGCTGGCCGCCGCCGCATCGGCCACCAGCGCCAGCTTCGGCGGGTAGTTGCGCACGGTCTGGTCCGGGTCGATATCGATGCGCAGCAAGCTGCCGGGGATCTCGAAACCACCCTTGAAGGTCACGTCGTAGTCGGTCTCGGCCAGCTCGGTGCCGATGGCCAGGACCACGTCGGCCTCGCGCACCAGCTCTCGGGTGGCGACCAGCGATTGGGTCGAGCCGATCAGCAGCGGATGGTCGGATGGCAGCATGCCCTTGGCATTGATGGTCAGTGCGACGGGCGCCTGCAGGTACTCGGCGAGGCGGGTCAGCGAGGCACTGGCGGCAATCGCACCGCCGCCGGCGAGGATCAGCGGATGGCGCGCGCCGGCGAGCATTGCGGCCATTCTGGCCACCGGCGCGGGGGCGGCACCGGCACGGTCGACAGGCACGGGCTCGACGTTGAGCAGGTGATCGGCGTCCTCGACGATCACGTCCAGCGGAATCTCGATATGCACCGGGCGCGGGCGCGCTCCTTCGAACACGGCAAAGGCACGGGCCAGCACCTGCGGCAGGTCGTCGGCGCTCATCAGGGTGTGGGAGAACGCGGCGACGCCGGACACCAGTTCGCTCTGGTTCGGCAGTTCGTGCAGCTTGCCGCGACCACCGCCCAGGGCATTGCGCGACTGCACGCTGGAAATCACCAGCATCGGGATCGAATCGGCGTAGGCCTGGCCCATGGCCGTGGTGATGTTGGTCATGCCCGGGCCGGTGATGATGAAGCACACCCCCGGCTTGCCACGGGTGCGCGCATAACCGTCGGCCATGAAGCCGGCGCCCTGCTCGTGGCGCGGGGTGACGTGGCGGATGCGCGACGACGCCAGGCCGCGATAAAGCTCCACGGTATGCACGCCGGGGATGCCGAAGACATGGTCCACACCGTAGTCTTCGAGGAGTTTTACCAGCACTTCGCCGCAAGTCGCCATGTTCGTTCGCCTGTTGTCTTTAGTTGGAACAAGGGCTTCATTGGACCGCCCGGTGGCTACCGGCACAATGCAAACTTCCTCATACTAGCCATGCGCCCAGATCATGGCTTACGACAATGAAACGACTCCCGCCCCTGCCCGCCCTGCACACCTTTCTCGTCACCGCCCAGTGCTGCAACTTCACCCGCGCCGCGCAGCAGTTGCACCTTACCCAGGGTGCGGTCAGCCGGCAGATCGCCGGGCTGGAAGAACACCTCGGCTACCCCTTGTTCATCCGCCAGGCCCGTGGCCTGAGCCTGACCCGCGAAGGCCAGGAATGGCTGCCGCGGGTACAGCAGGTGTTCGCCCTGATCGAGGACGGCGTGCAGCAGATCGGCACCCCTCACGGCACCTTGCAGCTCAAGGCGCCGACCTGCGTGATGCGCTGGCTGCTGCCGCGCTTGATGGAATGGCAGGCGTTGCGCCCGGATGTGCCGGTAGAGCTGACCACCACCATCCAGCATGGCGTGGATTTTCGCCGCGAGGGCTTCGACGCGGCAGTGGTCTACGGGGCCGAACCGGAGGCCGGGCAGGTACTGAAGCTGTTCGATGAGGAATTGACCCCGGTGTGCTCGCCGCAGTTGCTGGCGGGCAAGCTGGCGTTGCGCGAGGTGGCGGATCTGCGCGGGCAGATGCTGCTGCATCCCGCGCGGGACGAACGGGATTGGCAGACCTGGCTGGAAGCGGCCGGCAGCGGGCTGGAGATCCAGGGCAAGCGCCAGCATTTCGAGACCCTGGACATGGCGATGGCCATGGCGTCGCAGGGAACCGGGGTGGCGATCGGGGACTGGGCGTTGATCGGCGAGGACCTGGCCAGTGGGCGGCTGGTCATGCCGTTCGGCTTGAGGGTGGCGACGGGGAAGGCGTATTACCTGGTGCTGCCGGGGAAGGTGACGGCGCCTGGGTTGGTGGAGTTGCTGGAGTGGTTGCAGGGGCAGGCCGGTCGGCGGTGAGCCCTATCGCGGGTAAACCCGCTCCCACAGGTTCAATGCATATCCTGGGATTTGCACCGAACAGGCAGGAGCGGGTTCACCCGCGATGAGGCCCTCAATTCAACTCAGTAGCCGACCGTGAAGCGCTGCCGCGAATGCTTCGGCTGCTCCACTTCATCCAGCAAGGCAATGGCGTAGTCGGCGAAGGTGATCCAGCTCTTGCCGTCCGCACCGATCAGCAGGTGATCCTTGCCCAGCTTGTAGCTGCCGGTCCGCGGCCCTTCGACGAACTCCGCCGACGGCGAGAGGAAGGTCCAGTCCAGTTCCTTCTCCTGGCGCAGGGTCTCCAGGTACACCGCGCCAGCACTGGCCTCGGCCTTGTAGGCCTCGGGGAAATCCGGGCTGTCGATCACCCGCGTGTCATCCGGCAGCAGCAGGCTGCCCGCTCCGCCCACCACCAGCACGCGCTTTACCCCGGCTTTCTTCGCCGGGCCCAGCAGGGTCTCGGCAGGAATCCCGGAAAAATGCGCGGCGCTCAGCACCACGTCATGCCCGGCCAGCGCCTGTTGCAGCGCGGCGGCATCCTTGATGTCGAGTGCCACCGGGGTCACCCCGGCACGACCTTCCAGCTTCGCCGGATTGCGCGCGATGGCGGTCACGCTGTGGCCACGGCGCAGGGCCTCTTCCAGCAACTGGCCGCCAGCACGGCCGGTGGCACCGATGATTGCGATCTTGCTCATAAAACCTCCAGACGGATGTGAATGACTTACCACTGCATTTCGCCCTTGGCGACCTTGGCGCTCAGCTCCAGCGAGCTTTCCTCGCCCAGGCCCGGGTAACGTTTCTTCATCGCCGCGATGAGGGCGTCGGCATTGGCCGCACGGGCCGTTTCCTCATCGAAGGCGCGGATGTAGTTGCCAGTGAAGCGCACGGCTTCCAGCGAACGGCTGCTCTGCCCCAGGTAGTGCCCAGGGACTACGATCTTCGGCTCCAGGCGCTCGATCCGCTCAAGGCCAACCAGCCAGTCGGCATGGGATTGCGCGGTCTGGGTGTCGGCCATCCACACGTGCTGGTTTTCCGCGACCAGGATGCCGCCCACCACCGCCTTGATCGACGGAATCCACACGAAGCTGCGATCCGGCTGCGGTCCGTCGAGACCGACCACCTGCAACACCTGCCCTTCCAGCATCAGCCGATCGCCTTCCAGGACCTCGGGCAGCACCAGGCGCTGCGGCTTGTCGGCGCCCATCTGCGGGCCCCAGTAGGCAAGCTTGGCGTCCATGGTCTGCTTGATGTGCTCGACGGTCGGCTTCGACGCCACCACCCGCACGCCAGGGAAGGCGCGCAGCACGGTGTCGAGGGCGAAGTAGTAGTCCGGGTCGCCATGGCTGATGTAGATCGTGGTCAGGGTCTTGCCGCTGGCCTTGAGCCGGGCCACCACCTGCTCGGCCTGGGCCTTGCCGAACTGGGCATCGACCAGGACGGCATCGTGTGCACCGCTGACGATCACCGAGGTGACCGGGAACAGCGCGTCGGTGCCGGGGTTGTACACGGTCAGTTGCAATGGCGCCTCGGCGGCCGTGGCGCGGGCGACCCAGAGCAAGGCGACGAAGGCCAGGAGCAGACGGCGTGGGGAGAAGAGACGAAGCATCGGGGAATCCTGTGCAAGTTGATGGCCACAGCTTAGTTGCACGATTCACAGCAAAAAATGCGATGCTTCGACATAGTTTGTTTCTGAAACCGGACATATCCATGGACCGTCTTACCGCCATGCGGGTCTTCGTCACCGTCGTCGACCTCGGCAGCCAGTCTGCCGCCGCCGATCATCTCGACCTTTCCCGCCCGGTGATTTCCCGCTACCTGGCTGACCTGGAGAACTGGGTCGGCGCACGCCTGATGCAGCGCACCACGCGCAAGCTGAGCCTGACCGCCGCCGGCAAGGAAACCCTGCCGCGCTGCCGGCAACTGCTGGAGCTGGCCGGCGACCTGCAAGCCGCGGTCAGCGCCCCGGACCAGGCGCCGCGCGGCGAGTTGCGCATCAGCGTGAGCACCTCGTTCGGCCAGGCACAGCTGGTGGACGCCATCGCCGAGTACGTACGGCGTTATCCGCAGGTGAAGGTCGACCTGCAGATGCTCGACCGCACCGTTAACCTGGTGGACGAACGCATCGACCTGGCGATCCGCACCAGCAACGACATCGACCCGAACCTGATCGCCCGGCGCCTGAGCACCTGTCACTCGGTGATCTGCGCGTCGCCCGGCTACCTGCGCGAGCATCCGGCGCCGCAGGTGGTACAGGACCTTTCCGGACACAACTGCCTGACCCACTCCTACTTCGGCCACAGCCTCTGGCACTTCGAGGTGGACGGCGAAAGCGTCTCGGTGCCGATCCACGGCAATATCAGCGCCAACGAAGCGCTGACCCTGCAGCAGGCGACGCTGGCCGGGGTCGGTATCGCCATGCTGCCGACCTACCTGGCCCACGGGCCGATCCGCGCGGGCGAGCTGGTGCGCCTGCTGCCCCAGGCGAAACCGCGGACGCTGAACCTCAATGCGGTCTACACCTCGCGCAAGCACATGCCGGCGACCTTGCGCAGCATGCTGGACTTTCTCGCCGAGCGATTCAGCGATCCGCCGGAGTGGGATCGCGGGCTGACCTGAGCAGGCGCGCCGGTGCTGGACTACGCTGGTAACAGAACGTGTGGGTTGCAGGAGGTCGGCATCATGGGTGTCAAATCCAGGAAATGCGCCATCGTCTTCGCCATCGCCGCTGTCATGGGGCTCTATGCCACCGCCGCCTGGCGCGTGGAACAGACGCGCAACCAGCCCTGGTCGGCGGCCAGTTGCTCGCTGGCGCATTGCGTACCGCATACGGCGACGTTGAGCGCCTTGAGGTAGGCAGCGCCACTGATCGCCACGCACCGGCACAGACAATCTTCACCTGATCCTTAGCAAGCTATCAGTTAAACTCGGCAAAAAAACATTCCGAGCCTTGCCGTGACCCTACCCAACACCCCGCCGCAACCCGCCATTCGCACGGTGCTCGTCGCGCTGATGCTGGCGATCTTCCTTGGTGCCCTGGACCAGACCATCATCGCCGTGTCGATGCCGGCGATCTCCGCGCAATTCAACGATGTCGGCCTGCTGGCCTGGGTGATTTCCGGCTACATGGTGGCAATGACCGTGGCCACGCCGATCTACGGGAAGCTCGGCGACCTCTACGGCCGGCGCCGGATGATCCTCAGCGGCACGGCGATCTTCACCCTCGCCTCGGTGTTCTGCGCCCTAGCCCAGAACATGGAGCAACTGGTACTGGCGCGGGTGATCCAGGGTATCGGTGCCGGTGGCATGGTCTCGGTCAGCCAGGCGATCCTCGGCGACCTGGTGCCACCGCGGGAGCGCGGGCGCTACCAGGGCTATTTCAGCAGCATGTACGCCGCCGCCAGTGTGGTCGGGCCAGTACTGGGCGGCCTGATGACCGAGTACCTGTCGTGGCGCTGGGTATTCTGGCTCAACCTGCCCCTGGGCCTGACGGCCTGGTGGGTGACCCGCAACAGCCTGCGCGGCCTGGCCACGCCGCAGCGCCAGGCGAAGGTCGACTACCCCGGCGCCCTGCTGCTGATCCTCGGACTGACCGCCCTGCTCCTGGCCATCACCCTGATCGGCCAGGGCCATGCCTGGCACAGCGATGCGGTGCTGGCCCTGCTGGGCGCCGCGATCCTTGGCCTGACGCTTTTCGTCTTCTACGAACGCCGTGCGCCGGAGCCGCTGCTGCCACTCCAGCTGTTCGGCAACCGCGTCGCCGTGCTGTGCTGGTGCGCGATCTTCTTCACCAGCTTCCAGGCGATCTCCCTGACCATGCTCATGCCCCTGCGCTACCAGAGCATCACCGGCGCCGGGGCGGACAGCGCCGCGCTGCACCTGCTGCCCCTGGCAATGGGCCTGCCGATCGGCGCCTATTGCGCCGGACGCCTGACCAACCTGACCGGGCGCTTCAAGCCGCAGATCCTCTTCGGCAGCACGCTGATGCCCCTGGCCATCGTCGGCATGGCTTTGAGCCCACCCTCTTCCACCTTGCTCAGCGGCCTGTTCATGCTGCTGACCGGAATCGCTGGCGGCGCGCAGTTCCCCACGTCGCTGGTGGCGGCACAGAGCGCCGTGCAGCCCAAGGACATCGGCGTGGCCACCAGCACCACCAACCTGTTCCGCTCCCTGGGCGGAGCGGTGGGCGTGGCGCTGATGTCGGCGCTGTTGCTGGCGATGCTGCAGGACGGCGGCTACGCCCTGGCCGGAGAAGCCTTGCTCGGCAGCCTGCGCGCCGGTGAAGCGAGCCTGCAGGTGCAAGCCGAGCTGTCGGTGACCTTCCGCAACCTGTTGCTGGGCAGTGCCGCGATCTCGCTGCTGGGCCTCGCCGCCGCCCTGGCATTGCCCAACCGCGAACTGCGCGGGCACTGATCAGCGGCGCCGCTGCACCCAGGCCACGGCCAGGCCGCTGAGGCAGATGATGGCGATGCCGACCACGCCATAGGCGTCCGGGCTGTGGTCGAAGACCAGGTAGCCGAACATCCCGGCGAAGAGGATCTGCCCGTAGCTGAACGGCGCCAGCATGGCCGGCGCGGCGTGCTTGAAGGCCGAGGTCAGGAGCATGTGGCCGAGCATGCCGCAGGTACCCAGGCCAATCATGAACAGGGCGTGGGTGAAGCTCGGCACGCTCCAGAAGAACGGCACCAGCGCAGTCATGATCAGGCTGTTGAAGATGCCGGTGAGGAAGTTGCTGGTGGTCGGGCTGTCGGTGGCGCTGAGCTTGCGCGTCAGCAACTGGTAGCAGCCGAAGCAGAAGGCCGAACCCAGCGGCAGCAGGATCGCCGGGGTGAACAGCGCACCGCCGGGGCGAATCACGATCAGCACGCCGATGAACCCTGCCGACACGGCCATCCACTGTCCGCGGGTGACCTTCTCCCCCAGCAGCGGCACCGACAGCGCGGTCACCATCAGCGGCGCGAGGAAGTTCACCGCCGTGGCCTCGGCCAGGGGGATATAGCGCAGGCCGGTGGTGAACAGCAGGCTGGTGCCGATCAGGCAGAGCGCCCGGGCCAGTTGCAGCAGCGGCCTGCGGGTGCGCACCACCGCCGAAAGCCCGGTGCGCGGCACGAACACCACCAGCATCAGCAGGGTGTGCACCACGTAGCGCGCCCACACCACCATGACGATGGCGTAGAACCCGGAAAGGTATTTGGACAGCGCGTCGTGGCTGGCGAACAGCAGCACCGCCAGACAGATCAGGGCGATCCCCCGCAACGGTTGGTCAGCGCCTTTCATTGTCGCGGTCTGCACAGTCATGGACGGGCTCGATGAAGAAAATTTAATTAGCCAGCTAAGTATTCAAGCGCACTTAGCCTACATAATGAAAACGCCGGTCTGATTCTTGCCCAGGCCGGCGTCTGACACAACTCAACGAAACGGCAATTACATGCCTTCACAATTGCTCACAAAACCTCAATTGCGCAGGGAGGGGCTCAAGCGCAGCATGTCCAGCCCGGTATCGACCCAGCGCTCGGCGTCCCCGAGCAGGTCGAAGCTGTCTGGCAGGAGCAGCCAGCGGCGAATCAACCCGTCGATATAGGCGAACAGCGCCAGCGCGGCGTGCTCCGGGTTCACATCCGCCGGCAACTGCCCACGCTTGACGGCATTGCCCAGGGAAACGCTGATGCGCTCATGGCAATCGATCACCGCGTTCTGGCGCTGGACGCGGATTTCGCACATCTCATCGGTGAATTCACACTTGTGATGAAGGATTTCATTGATACGCCGCGTCTTCGGGTCGCTGGCCATCTGGTGCATCAACTGCACCAGCAGCTTGCGCATGCAGCCCAGCGGGTCGAGTTCATCCTCGCTTTCGCTGGCCCGGGCCAGGGCGTCCAGCGGCTCTTGCAGGGTGTCGAGCAGCGCCTGCACCAGCTCGGCCTTATTGTCGAAATGCCAGTAGATGGCGCCGCGGGTGACGCCGGCCAGCTCGGCAATATCCGCCAGGGTGGTGCGGGCGATACCGCGTTTGTAAAAGGCTTTTTCCGCAGCTTCGAGAATCTGGTTACGGGTTTCCTGTGCTTCCTCTTTGGTTCGACGGACCATGGCAGTACAACCTCATCAAAGGGCCGGGCGCCTGCATCCAGCGGCCGGTTTCCGAGCCGGTGCGGCGGGGTCTGGCCGCGTTCCGGGAGTTCTGGTTTCGCGCCTTGCTGTATTCGGGAGGACAAGGTAGCGGGTGTTTACAAACAAGCATGAATGTAAGTATATTCCTTAGCATCCTACTTATCTAGCGCATATTTCCTACAACCCGTTTTCCATTACTCTTGAGCGTCTTCAGCTCTTTCTGACCCGAGGATCTTCATGCAATTCAAGCCAGCTGTTACCGCTCTGGTTTCCGCCGTCGCCCTGGCAACACTGCTCAGCGGCTGTAAAAAGGAAGAAGCGGCGCCCGTGGCGCAGGCTCCTCAGGTCGGCGTCGTCACCCTCCAGGCCCAGCCCTATACCCTCGTCTCCGATCTGCCGGGTCGCACCATCGCGTACCGGGTGGCGGAAGTACGTCCGCAGGTCAACGGCATCATTCTCAAGCGCCTGTTCAAGGAAGGCAGCGAAGTGAAGGAAGGCCAGCAGCTCTACCAGATCGACCCGTCGGTGTACGAGGCGACCCTGGCCAGCGCCCAGGCCAACCTGCAGTCGACCAAGTCGCTGTCCGATCGCTACAAGCAACTGGTGAGCGAACAGGCCGTCAGCCGCCAGCAATACGACGACGCGCAGGCCAAACGTTTGCAGGCTGAAGCCACGCTGAAGAGCGCGCAGATTGACCTGCGCTACACCAAGGTCCTCGCCCCGATCAGCGGTCGTGTCGGTCGCTCCGCCGTCACCGAAGGCGCGCTGGTCAGCAACGGCCAGTCCACCGCGATGGCGACCATCCAGCAACTGGACCCGATCTACGTCGACGTCACGCAGTCTTCCGCAGAACTGCTGAAGCTGCGTCGCGAGCTGGAAAGCGGCGCGCTGAAGAAGGTCGGCGACAACGCCGCCGAAGTCAGCCTGAAGCTGGAAGACGGCAGCACCTACGCCCAGAAAGGTCGCCTGGAGTTCTCCGAAGTGTCGGTCGACGAGACCACCGGCTCGGTCACCCTGCGCGCCGTGTTCCCCAACCCGGAACACAACCTTCTGCCAGGCATGTTCGTCCACGCCCGCCTGAACAACGGCATCAACGAGACCGCGATCCTCGCCCCGCAGCAAGGCGTGACCCGCGACCTCAAGGGCCAGGCCACCGCCATGGTGGTCAACAAGGACAACAAGGTCGAGCTGCGTCAGTTGAAGGCCAGCCGTACCGTTGGCAGCGACTGGCTGATCGAGGAAGGCCTGAATGCCGGTGATCGCCTGATCACCGAAGGCCTGCAGTACGTCAAGCCAGGCGTCGAGGTGAAGGTCAGCGAAGCGACCAACGTCAAGCCTGCCCAGCCAACCCAGGCCAGTGCCGCGAGCGCAGGGGCCAAAGGGGAATAAGCCATGTCGAGATTCTTTATCGATCGCCCGATCTTCGCCTGGGTGATCGCCCTGGTGATCATGCTGGTCGGGGCGTTGTCGATCCTCAAGTTGCCGATCAACCAGTACCCAAGCATCGCCCCGCCGGCGATCGCCATTGCCGTGACCTACCCGGGCGCCTCGGCGCAGACCGTGCAGGACACCGTGGTCCAGGTGATCGAGCAGCAGCTCAACGGTATCGACAACCTGCGTTATGTGTCGTCGGAAAGTAACTCCGACGGCAGCATGACCATTACCGCCACCTTCGAGCAGGGCACCAACCCCGATACCGCGCAGGTCCAGGTGCAGAACAAGCTGAACCTGGCCACCCCGCTGCTGCCGCAAGAAGTGCAGCAACAGGGTATCCGCGTGACCAAGGCGGTGAAGAACTTCCTGCTGGTGATCGGCCTGGTGTCCGAAGACGGCAGCATGACCAAGGACGACCTGGCCAACTACATCGTCTCCAACATGCAGGACCCGATCTCGCGCACCGCTGGCGTGGGTGACTTCCAGGTCTTCGGTGCCCAGTACGCGATGCGCATCTGGCTCGACCCGGCCAAGCTGAACAAGTACCAGCTGACCCCGGTGGACGTGAAGACCGCCGTCGCGGCGCAGAACGTCCAGGTGTCCTCCGGCCAGCTTGGCGGCCTGCCTGCCCTGCCCGGCCAGCAACTGAACGCAACCATCATCGGCAAAACCCGCCTGCAGACCGCCGAGCAGTTCGAGAAGATCCTGCTCAAGGTCAACCGCGACGGCTCGCAGGTGCGCCTGGGCGATGTCGCCAAGGTCGGCCTGGGTGGTGAAAACTACGCGGTCAGCGCCCAGTTCAACGGCAAGCCGGCCTCCGGCCTGGCGGTGAAACTGGCCACCGGCGCCAACGCCCTGGATACCGCCAAGGCGCTGCGCAAGACCATTTCCGACCTGGAGCCGTTCTTCCCGCCTGGCATGAAGGCGGTCTTCCCCTACGACACCACCCCGGTGGTCACCGAATCCATCAGCGGTGTGATCCACACCCTGATCGAGGCGATCGTCCTGGTGTTCCTGGTGATGTACCTGTTCCTGCAGAACTTCCGCGCCACGGTGATCACCACCATGACGGTGCCGGTGGTACTGCTGGGTACCTTCGGCATCCTCGCGGCGGCCGGTTTCAGCATCAACACCCTGACCATGTTCGGCATGGTCCTGGCCATCGGCCTGTTGGTGGACGACGCCATCGTCGTGGTGGAAAACGTCGAGCGGGTGATGTCCGAAGAGGGCCTCTCGCCGAAGGAAGCGACCAAGAAATCCATGGGCCAGATCCAGGGCGCCCTGGTGGGTATTGCCCTGGTGCTGTCCGCGGTACTCCTGCCGATGGCGTTCTTCGGCGGCTCCACCGGTGTGATCTACAAGCAGTTCTCCATCACCATCGTCTCGGCCATGGCCCTGTCGGTCCTGGTGGCCCTGATCTTCACCCCGGCCTTGTGCGCCACCATGCTCAAGCCTCTGAAGAAAGGCGAACACCACACTGCCAAGGGTGGCTTCTTCGGCTGGTTCAACCGCAACTTCGACCGCAGCGTGCGCAGCTACGAGCGCGGCGTGGGCAACATCGTGCGGCACAAGGCGCCGTACCTGCTGGCCTACCTGCTGATCGTGGTGGGCATGGTCTGGCTGTTCACCCGCATCCCGACCGCGTTCCTCCCGGAAGAAGACCAGGGCGTGCTGTTCGCCCAGGTGCAGACCCCGGCCGGCTCCAGTGCCGAGCGCACCCAGGCGGTGGTCGACCAGATGCGCGAGTACCTGCTGGACAAGGAAGCCGACACCGTGGCTTCGGTGTTCACCGTCAACGGCTTCAACTTCGCCGGTCGCGGACAGAGCTCGGGCATGGCGTTCATCATGCTCAAGCCATGGGGTGAGCGCTCCGCCGAGAACAGCGTGTTCAACCTGGCGGCGCGTGCCCAGCAGCACTTCTTCAGCTTCCGCGACGCGATGGTGTTCGCCTTCGCTCCGCCTGCAGTACTGGAGCTGGGTAACGCCACCGGTTTCGACGTGTTCCTCCAGGACCGCGCCGGCGTCGGTCACGCCAAGCTGATGGAAGCACGCAACCAGTTCCTCGGCATGGCCGCGCAGAGCAAGATCCTCTCCGCCGTGCGTCCGAACGGCCTGAACGACGAGCCGCAGTACCAGTTGACCGTCGACGACGAGCGCGCCAGTGCCCTGGGCGTGACCATCGCCGACATCAACAACACCCTGTCGATCGCCCTCGGTGCCAGCTACGTCAACGACTTCATCGACCGCGGCCGTGTGAAGAAGGTCTACATCCAGGGCGAAGCCTCGTCGCGGATGAGCCCTGAAGACCTGCAGAAGTGGTACGTGCGCAACGCCTCCGGCGAGATGGTGCCGTTCTCGGCCTTCGCCAAGGGCGAGTGGATCTACGGCTCGCCCAAGCTGTCGCGCTACAACGGCGTCGAGGCGGTGGAAATCCTCGGTGCGCCGGCTCCCGGCTACAGTACCGGCGAGGCCATGGCCGAAGTCGAGCGCATCGCCGGGCAACTGCCGGCGGGTGTCGGTTACTCCTGGACCGGCCTGTCCTACGAGGAGCGCCTGTCGGGCTCCCAGGCGCCGGCGCTGTATGCCCTGTCGCTGCTGATGGTGTTCCTCTGCCTGGCGGCGCTGTACGAAAGCTGGTCGATCCCGATCGCGGTGATGCTGGTGGTGCCGCTGGGGATCATCGGTGCGCTGCTGGCCACCAGCCTGCGTGGACTGTCCAACGACGTGTACTTCCAGGTGGGCCTGTTGACCACCATCGGCCTGGCGGCGAAGAACGCGATCCTGATCGTCGAGTTCGCCAAGGAACTGCACGAGCAGGGGCGCAGCCTGATCGACGCGGCGATCGAGGCGTGCCGCATGCGTCTGCGGCCGATCATCATGACCTCGCTGGCGTTCATCCTCGGCGTGGTACCGTTGGCCATCGCCAGCGGCGCCGGTTCGGGCAGCCAGCACGCCATCGGTACCGGGGTGATCGGCGGCATGATCACCGCGACCGTCCTGGCCATCTTCTGGGTACCGCTGTTCTTCGTTAGCGTGTCGTCGTGGTTCGGCAGCAAGCAGCCGGAAAAGGACGTCACACCTGAAACTCCACGCTATGAGGCTGGGCAATGACCAAGTCCCTGTTATCCCTGGCGGTCACCGCGTTCATCCTGGGTGGATGCTCGCTGATCCCCGAGTACAAGACCCCTGAGTCGCCGGTGGCGGCCCAGTGGCCGGCCGGCCCGGCGTACTCGCCGACCGAGTCGGCCCAGGTCGCCGCGGCCGAGCAAGGCTGGCGCCAGTTCTTCCATGACCCGGCGCTGCAGCAACTGATCCAGAGCTCGCTGGAAAACAACCGCGACCTGCGCGTCGCGGCGCTGAACATCGACGCCTACCGCGCGCAGTACCGCATCCAGCGCGCCGACCTGTTCCCGGCCGTCTCGGCCACCGCCAGCGGTTCGCGCCAGCGCACCCCGGCGGACATGTCGCAGACCGGGCAGTCCACCATCAGCAGCCAGTACTCGGCCACCGTGGGCGTCAGCGCCTACGAACTGGACCTGTTCGGCCGGGTCCGCAGCCTCAGCGAGCAGGCCCTGGAAACCTACCTGTCCAGCGAACAGGCGCGCCGTTCGACGCAGATCGCCCTGGTGGCCAGCGTCGCCAACGCTTATTACACCTGGCAGGCCGACCAGGCCCTGCTCAAGCTGACCGGCGAGACCCTGAAAACCTACGAGGAAAGCTTCAAGCTGACCCAGCGCAGCAGCGACGTCGGCGTGTCCTCGGCCCTCGACCTGAGCCAAGCCCGTACCGCCGTCGAAGGCGCGCGGGTCAAGCTGGCGCAGTACCAGCGCCTGGTGGCCCAGGACCTCAACAGCCTGACCCTGCTGGTGGGTGCCGGCCTGCCGGGCAACCTGCCGGCGGCCATGCCGCTGGATGGCGACGTACTGGCCGAGATGCCCGCCGGCCTGCCGTCGGACCTGCTGACCCGGCGTCCGGACATCATGGAAGCCGAGCACCTGTTGAAAGCGGCCAACGCCAATATCGGCGCGGCCCGCGCGGCGTTCTTCCCGCGCATCAGCCTGACCGCCAACGCCGGGACCCTGAGCCCGGACATGGACGGCCTGTTCAAGGGCGGCTCCGGCACCTGGCTGTTCCAGCCGTCGATCAGCCTGCCGATCTTCAATGCCGGCGCGCTGAAGGCGAGCCTGGACTACTCGAAGATCCAGAAGGACATCAACGTCGCCAAGTACGAGAAGACCATCCAGACCGCCTTCCAGGAAGTCTCCGATGGCCTCGCCGCGCGCCAGACCTACAGCCAGCAGCTGCAGGCCCAGCGCGACCTGGTCGCCGCCAACCAGGATTACTATCGCCTGGCCGAGCGGCGCTACCGCATCGGCGTCGACAGCAACCTGGTGTTCCTCGATGCCCAGCGCAACCTGTTCAGCGCGCAGCAATCGCTGATCACCGATCGCCTGTCGCAACTGGTCAGCGAAGTGAACCTGTACAAGGCGCTGGGTGGCGGCTGGTACGAGCGCACTGGCGAGGCCCAGGCTTCGCGCTGATGCTGTAGAGCCGTGAACAAGAGCCCACCTTCATGGTGGGCTTTTTCATGGTGAACACTGTGGACTCGGTGGGAGCGGGTTCACCCGCGATGACATCAGTGAATCCACCACCGTCATCGCGGGTAAACCCGCTCCCACAGGGGTCGGCGCTTGCCAGGAAAATAGAACTAACCATTCAGTTAACGTTCGATTATCGCCCACTTCCGCCTGTAACGAATTGATTCACCCCCACCGCTCACAGCACCATCCTCCTGCCGCTTGTCCCCAAGCACACCCCAAAAGCACGCAACCCGGCCTGTGACCCTTTCCCGTCGCAGCGGATGGTTTCGGCTTACATAAAAACAAGAGACACACCGACGATGAACACTCCGCACACTGCACGACACCTGCTTCCCGGCTTTATCGCACTGACCTGCGCCCTCCCCGCCATTGCCGCCGAAGGTGGCTTCGTCGAGGACGCCAAGGCCACGCTGAACCTGCGCAACTTCTACATCAACCGCAACTTCGTCGATCCGGCCAACGCCCAGGGCAAGGCCGAGGAATGGACCCAGAGCTTCATCCTCGATGCGAAATCGGGCTTCACCCAAGGCACCGTCGGCTTCGGCGTCGATGTGCTCGGCCTGTATTCGGTCAAGCTCGATGGCGGCAAGGGCACCGCCGGCACGCACTTGCTGCCAGTGCATGACGACGGCCGTCCCGCCGACGATTTCGGCCGCCTCGGCGTGGCCCTGAAGGCAAAGGTGTCGAAGACCGAACTGAAGGTCGGCGAGTGGATGCCGGTGCTGCCGATCCTGCGCTCCGACGACGGCCGCTCGCTGCCGCAGACCTTCCGCGGCGGCCAGGTCACCTCCCAGGAGATCGACGGCCTGACCCTGTATGCCGGCCAGTTCCGCGGCAACAGCCCGCGCAACGACGCGAGCATGGAAGACATGTTCATGAACGGCAAAACCGCGTTCAAGTCGGACCGCTTCAACTTCGCCGGCGGCGAATTCACCTTCAACGAAAAGCGCACCATGGTCGGCCTGTGGAACGCGCAGTTGAAGGACATCTACCAGCAGCAGTACATCAACCTGACCCACAGCCAACCCGTGGGCGACTGGACCCTGGGCGCCAACCTCGGCTACTTCCTGGGCAAGGAAGACGGCTCGGCCCGCGCCGGCGATCTCGACAACCGCACCGCCTCGGCCATGCTCTCGGCCAAGTACGGCGGCAACACCTTCTATGTCGGCCTGCAGAAGGTCAGCGGCGACGACCTGTGGATGCGGGTCAACGGCACCAGCGGCGGCACCCTGGCCAACGACAGCTACAACTCCAGCTTCGACAACGCCAAGGAACGTTCCTGGCAGCTGCGCCACGACTACAACTTCGCCGCCCTCGGCGTGCCCGGCCTGACCCTGATGAACCGCTACATCAAGGGTGACAACGTGCACACCGCCACGGTCGACGATGGCAAGGAATGGGCACGGGAATCGGAGCTGGCCTACGTGATCCAGTCCGGCACCTTCAAGAACCTGACCCTGAAGTGGCGCAACTCCAACATGCGCCGCGACTTCAGCACCAACTCGTTCGACGAGAACCGCGTGATCGTCAGCTATCCGTTCAGCCTGCTCTGAGCCTTTCGGGGTGGCGGTGCCCTCTCCATCGCTGCCTCTTTTCCTTATTCGATCAAGCGCTAACAATCCAAGAATCGATTCTTGGACGAAATAAGCGCCTGGATTTACAAAGCCGGTTTCCTTCCGCATTTCCGCAAACCGGTACATCCCATGGACCTCCGCCAACTGCGCTACTTCATCGCGCTCAACGACCACCGCAGCTTCGTCCGCGCAGCCGAGGCCATGGGCATCACCCAGCCCGCGTTCAGCCGCAGCATCCAGGGCCTGGAGCAGGAGTTCGGCTGCGTGCTGGTGGACCGCGGCAACAAGGACCTGCGCCCCACTCCGGAAGGCCAGGTGGTGCTGCAGCATGCCCTGCGCCTGGTCCAGGGCGCCGCGCAGTTGAGCAGCGAGGTGCTGCAGATGACCAAGCTGGACGCCGGCGAACTGCATTTCGGCAGCGGGCCGGTGCCGGCAGCGCACCTGGTGCCGCAGGCGCTGGCGCACTTCGTCAAGGCCCATCCGGGCGTGCGCACGCGCTTCCAGGTGAATGACTGGGAAAGCCTGAGCCGCGCGCTGAACCGCGAGGAAATCGAGTTCTTCGTCGCCGATATCCGCCATTTCGAAGCCGATCCGAACTTCCACACCCGCGCCCTCGTGCCGCGCCGCGGCCTGTTCTTCTGCCGCCCTGGCCACCCGCTGCTGGCCAAGGACAGCCTGTCGACCAACGACCTGTTCAACTATCCCCTGGCCACCTCGCTGATCCCCCCGGGGGTGCGCAAGGTGCTGGCCAACCTCAGCGGCAAGACCGACTTCTCGCCGCAGGTACAGACCGAGCACCTGCCGACCCTGGTCAAGGTGGTGCTGGACAGCGACGCCATCGGCATCGGCAGCGAGGAAGCCCACGCCGAACAACTGGCCCGCGGCGAGCTGGTGCAATTGCACTGGCGCAACCTGCCGCCCAACCTCGACAGCTTCAGCGCCCGCTGCGGCATCGTCAGTCGCGCCGGGTATCGCCTGTCCCCGGCAGCCCGGGCGATGATCGAGACCCTGGTCAGCCTCGACCCGCCAGCGCCTCCAGCCGCGCCACATCGAGAATCTCGATCTCGCCATAGCTCAGGCGCAACGCCCCTTCCTGCTGCAGCGCCTTGAGGATCTGGTTGGTGGTCTGCCGCGACAGCGACAACATCAACGCCAACTGCTCCTGGGACAGTTGCAACACCCGCCGCGCCCCGTCCACCTCGCCGTAGCCATCGGCCATCTGCAACAGGCGGAATGCCAGCCGGGGCGCAGCGCCCTTGAGGCTCTGCTGCTCCAGGGCGACGAAGGCCAGGCGCAGCTTGTGGCTCATCAACAGGGCAAATTCGCGCCAGTACGCAGGCTCGGCCTCCAGCAGTGCCAACAGGGCCGCCTGCGGCACCAGCAACAGCCGCGTGGCGCCTTCGGCAAAGGCATCATGGGTCCGCGGCTGGCCATCGAACAGGCAGATCTCGCCGAACCAGTGCGGGGGCTCCACCAGGGTCAGCAGCGCCTCCTTGCCCTCGGCACTGACCGCACCGATGCGGATCGCCCCGGACAGCACCGCATACAGACCGCAGGGCGCATCGCCGCGCTGGAACAGGCATTCGCCGGCGGCCAGGGCGCGCGGCCGGGCGGCGGCCAGCAGGCGTTCCTGCAAGGCCGGCGACAGCTGGCGGAACCAATGACCATGCAGCAACTGTTCGCGCCAGGCGTTCGACTCGTTCATCCATGGGCCTCGAAACGGAGACTGTCGGGCAGGCGACAGACGTGGGCTGATCGGCGGGGCATGCTGGGTCATCCCAACCGGAGGAATAACAATGAAAAACCTCGTGGAACATTTGAGTCAATATGCCAGCTACCACCGTGATCCGCGCAACATCGCCACGCACTTCGTGGGGATCCCGATGATCGTGGTGGCGGTGACCGTGCTGCTGTCACGACCGGGCATGGCCGCCGGCGGCTTGTGGTTGTCACCGGCATTCGCCGTCGCGCTGGCCTCGGCGTGGTTCTACCTGCGCCTGGATACGCGGCTGGGGGTGCTCATGTCGGCCTTGCTGGGTACCTGCCTGTGGGCCGGAGCGGCGCTGGCGGTGCAGACGACCATGGTCTGGCTGAGCGCAGGGCTGGGACTGTTCGTGGTGGGCTGGGTGATCCAGTTCGTCGGGCACTACTACGAGGGGCGCAAGCCGGCGTTCGTCGACGATGTCAGCGGGTTGATTGTCGGGCCGTTGTTCGTGGTGGCGGAGCTGGCGTTCATGCTCGGGCTGTTGCCGGAGTTGAAGGCGGCGGTGGAGCGGAATGCGGGGCCGGTCTGCATCCGGCAGAAGAAGGCGACTGCCTGATCACTTACTAGTTGTGGGAGCGGGTTCACCCGCTCCCACAGAGGCTGCGTTGCCCTTACTTCCGGGACTCGACTCCCAGTTCATCCCACACCGACTCCGCCAGGTGGAAGGTGGCATTGGCCGCCGGAATCCCGCAGTAGATCGCGCTCTGCATCAGCACTTCCTTGATCTCTTCACGGGTCACGCCGTTGTTGGCCGCCGCCCGCAGGTGCAGCTTCAGTTCCTCGTTGCGGTTCATGCCGATCAGCATGGCGATGGTGATCAGGCTGCGGGTATGCCGCGGCAAGCCCGGACGGGTCCAGATATCGCCCCAGGCATGCCGGGTGATCATTTCCTGGAACTCGCTGTTGAACTCGGTGAGGTTGGTCAGGCTGCGGTCGACATGGGCATCGCCCAGCACCGCGCGACGCACTTGCATGCCGGCGTCGTAACGTTGTTTCTCGTCCACGGGAATCAGCTCCTCAACGGGCCAGCAGGAAATCGATGACGCGGCGGCTGAACGGCTCGCCCACTTCGACGTTGGACAGGTGCGCAGCCTGGAACTCGGCGTACTCGGCGCCGGCCACATGCTCCTGGATGAACAGCCCGCCCGACGGTGGCGTCACTGCGTCGGCACTGCCGGAGATCACCAGCAGCGGCGCCTTGATTTCGCCCAGCTGGTCGCGGAAATCGGCATCGCGCACCGCCCCGCAGTTGGCCGCGTAGCCTTGCGGCGAGGTGCTGGCGAGCATGTCGGTAATGCGCTTGACCTGCTCGGGCTGGGTGCCGGAGAAGGCCGGGGTGAACCAGCGCTCGATGGACGCATCGCGCAGGCCGGCCATGGCCGCCGCGCCGTCGCGCAGGACCATCTCGATGCGCGGGTTCCAGGTCTCGGGCGAACCGATCTTCGCCGCCGTGTTGCACACGACCAGGCGGTCCAGCCGCTCGGGCGCATTGATGCCCAGCCACTGGCCGATCAGGCCACCCATGGACAGGCCGCAGAAATGCGCCTTGTCGATCTGCAGGGCATCCAGCAGCGAGAGCACGTCACGGCCCAGTTGCTCGATGCTGTACGGCCCTTCGGTGACCAGCGAGGCGCCATGGCCACGGGTGTCGTAGCGCAGCACCCGGAAGTGCGCGGCGAAAGCCGAGACCTGGGTGTCCCACATGTGCAGGTTGGTGCCCAGCGAGTTGGACAGCACCAGCACCGGCGCATCTTCAGGTCCGTCGAGCTGGTAATTCAGAACGCCATCGGCGAGTTGTACGCTTCCCACAGCAGCCTCCTTCAGGCTTTGATCCGGTTGTGTTCGGCCAACGCACGCTCGACCCAGGCCTTGGCCTGTCCGAGGTAGTGGGCCGGGTCGAGCAGACGATCGAGTTCGTCCGCTGAGAGTTCGGCAGTCACCTGCGGCTCATCGCCGAGCACGGCGCGCAGGTGACGTCGTTCGGCGACCGCGCGCTTGCAGCAGGTCTCCAGCAGGTGGTGCGCCGCATCGCGACCGAGGCGCTGGGCGAGGACGATGCTCACCGCCTCGGCCAGGACCAGGCCCTGGGTCAGGTCAAGGTTGCGGCGCATGCGCTCGGCATCCACTTCCAGGCCTTCGGCGATGATCCGCGCCTGGCGCAGCGCGCCGGAGACCAGGCAGCAGATCTCCGGCAGGGTTTCCCATTCGGCGTGCCACAGGCCGAGGCTGCGCTCGTGCTCCTGGGGCATGGCGGCATACAGGGTGGCGATCAGGCCGGGCACGCGGGTCGCGGCACCGATCAGCACCGCCGCGCCCACCGGGTTGCGCTTGTGCGGCATGGTCGAGGAACCGCCCTTGCCCGGCGCTGACGGCTCGAAGACTTCACCGGCTTCGGTCTGCATCAGCAGGCTGACATCGCGCCCCAGCTTGCCCAGGCTGCCGGCCACCAGGCCGAGCACCGCGGCGAATTCCACCAGGCGGTCGCGCTGGGTGTGCCAGGGCTGTTCCGGCAGGCTCAGCTTGAGCTGCTCGGCCAGCGCCTCGGCCACCGGCAGGGCCTTTTCGCCCAGTGCCGCCAGGGTGCCGGAAGCGCCGCCGAACTGCAGGGTCAGCAGACGCGGCTTGAGTTCACGCAGGCGTTCGCGGCTGCGGTCGAGGGCGCCGAGCCAGCCGGCGATCTTCATGCCCAGGGTCACCGGCGTCGCGTGTTGCAGCCAGGTGCGTCCGGCCAGCGGCGTGTCGGCGTAGGCCGCCGCCTGCCTGGCCAGGGTCTCGGTGAGCTGGGCCAGTTCGTCGTCGATCAGCACCAGGGCATCGCGCAGTTGCAGAACCAGGCCGGTGTCCATCGCATCCTGGCTGGTGGCGCCCAGGTGCACGTAGCGCTCGGCCTCGGCGACGCCGCTGGCGATCACCTTGCCCAGCGCCTTGACCAGCGGGATCGCCGAGTTGCCGGCAATACCGATGGCTTCGGCCAGCGCGGCGAAGTCGTAGCGCTCGGCCTGGCAGGCCATCTCGATCGGCGCCACCACCACCGCCGGGATCACCCCGACCGCGGCTTCGGCGCGGGCCAGCGCGGCTTCGAAATCGAGCATGCCCTGGATGCGGCCCCGGTCGGAAAAGATCTCGCGCATGTCGGGCGCGGTGAAATAAGCATCGAACAACTGGTTGCCCGGTCGTGGCGTCATGACAGGTCCTTGAAACGAGGCGCGCCCATCGTGGCGCGCCGGCAGGTCAATGGTCGTGGTGCAGGTAGGCGGCCTGTTTCGGCAGGCGCAGGCTGAACAGGAAGGCAATCGCCATCATCGCGGTAACGTACCAGTAAAACGCGTTTTCCATCTGCGCGGCCTTCAGGCTCAAGGCAACGAATTCCGCCGAGCCGCCGAAGGCGGCGTTGGCCACCGCGTAGGCCAGGCCGACGCCCAGCGCACGCACCTGCGGCGGGAACATCTCGGCTTTCACCAGGCCGCTGATGGAGGTGTAGAAACTGACGATGCACAGGGCCAGGGTAATCAGCACGAACGCCAGGAACGGACTGGTGACAGTCTTCAGCGCCATCAGGATCGGCACGGTGAAGATCGTGCCCAGGGCGCCGAACAGCAGCATCGAGTTACGCCGGCCGATACGGTCCGAGAGCATGCCGAACAGCGGCTGCATGCACATGTACAGGAACAGTGCGCCGGTCATGATGAAGCTGGCGGTCTTGGCGCTCATCCCGGCGGTGTTCACCAGGTACTTCTGCATGTAGGTGGTGAAGGTGTAGAAGATCAGCGAGCCGCCGGCGGTGTAGCCGAGCACGGTGATGAAGGCCGCGGTGTGGTTGCGGAACAGCCCGGCAATGCTGCCGGCTTCCTTGTCGTTGCGGGTCTCGGCGCTGCTGGTTTCTTCCAGCGAACGGCGCAGGAACAGCGAGATCAGCGCGGCGCAGGCACCGACCACGAAGGGGATGCGCCAGCCGTAGGCGCGCAGCTCGTCTTCCGTGAGCAACTGCTGAAGGATCACCACCACCAGCACGGCCAGCAACTGGCCGCCGATCAGCGTCACGTACTGGAACGAGGCGAAGAAGCCGCGCTGTCCGCGCAGGGCCACTTCACTCATGTAGGTCGCGGTGGTGCCGTACTCGCCACCCACCGACAGGCCCTGGAACAGCCGCGCCACCAGCAGCAGCGCCGGGGCCATCACGCCGATGCTGGCGTAGGTCGGCAGGCAGGCGATCACCAGGGATCCGGCGCACATCATCAGCACCGAGATCATCATCGAATTCTTGCGGCCATGACGGTCGGCGATGCGGCCGAACAGCCAGCCACCGATCGGGCGCATGAGGAAGCCCGCGGCGAACACGCCGGCGGTATTGAGCAATTGCACCGTGGGGTCGTCGGAGGGGAAGAACGCCGGGGCGAAATAGATGGCGCAGAAGGCATAGACGTAGAAGTCGAACCATTCGACCAGGTTGCCCGAGGACGCACCGACGATGGCGAAGATGCGTTTGCTGCGTTCTTCGCCGGTGTAATAGCTTGAGGTCATGACTGCATACTCCTGGAGGGTATCAGTGAGTCTAGACACACTTGGTAACACCCTCGTTCCACACGACAATCACCCCGGACGCTTGGCCTTGCGTGGAGGCCGCCCATCCGGGGTGACTGGTTTTACACGCGCTCGATGGCCAGGGCGAGGCCTTGGCCGACGCCGACGCACATGGTCGCCAGGCCCTTGCGACCGCCGGATTTCTCCAGCTGGTGCAGGGCAGTGAGGATCAGCCGCGCGCCGCTCATGCCCAGCGGATGGCCGAGGGCGATGGCGCCACCGTTCGGGTTGACCTGCGGCGCGTCATCGGCCAGGCCGAGACCGCGCAGCACGGCCAGGCCCTGACTGGCGAAGGCTTCGTTGAGCTCGATGACATCGAAATCGCTGACCGCCAGGCCCAGGCGCTCGGTGAGCTTGAGCACCGCCGGCACAGGGCCGATACCCATCACCCGTGGCGCCACACCGGCGCTGGCCATGCCCAGCACGCGAGCGCGCGGGGTCAGGCCGTGTTTCTTCACCGCTTCGGCGGAAGCGAGGATCATCGCCGCCGCGCCGTCGTTGACGCCCGAGGCGTTGCCGGCGGTGACGGTCTTGTCCGGGCCATTGACCGGCTTCAACCTGGTCAAGGCTTCGAGGGTGGTGTCGGCACGCGGGTGCTCGTCCTGCTCGACCACGGTTTCGCCCTTCTTGTGGGCGATGCGCACCGGCACGATCTCTTCGGCGAAGAAACCGGCGGCCTGGGCCGCGGCGGTGCGCTGCTGGCTGCGCAGGGCGAAGGCGTCCTGGTCGGCGCGAGAGACGTTGTAGTCGTCCGCCACGTTGTCGGCGGTCTGCGGCATGGCATCGACGCCGTACTGGGCCTTCATCAACGGGTTGATGAAGCGCCAGCCGATGGTGGTGTCTTCAAGCTTCATGTTGCGCGAGTAGGCGCTGTCGGCCTTGCCCATGACGAACGGCGCGCGGGACATCGACTCGACGCCGCCGGCGATGGCCAGCTCCATCTCGCCGCTGGCGATGGCGCGGAAGGCGGTGCCCACCGCGTCCATGCCCGAGGCGCACAGGCGGTTGAGGGTCACGCCCGGCACGCTTTCCGGCAGGCCGGCCAGCAGCAGGGCCATGCGCGCAACGTTGCGGTTGTCTTCACCGGCCTGGTTGGCGCAGCCGAGGAAGACTTCGTCGATCTGGTCCCATTGCACGCTCGGGTTGCGCTCGATCAGCGCCTTCAGCGGCACTGCGGCCAGGTCGTCGGCACGTACGGCGGCAAGACCGCCGCCGAAGCGGCCGATAGGGGTACGAATGGCGTCGCAGATGAATACGTCACGCATCACGCTTCTCCTGGTGCCTGGCCGTGGGCCTTGGCGGTGCGGGCTTCGAGGTCGCGCAGGGCGGCCAACTCTACTTCGGTCGGCTCGGCGGTGACCTGGGCGTCGTCGGCGAAGCGGATCGCCCAGCCGGTGGCGGCAACGATATGCTCGCGGGTCACGCCCGGGTGGATCGAGGTGACGACGAATTCGTTGGTGCCGGCTTCCGGCTCCATGATGCACAGGTCGGTGATGATGCCGACCGGGCCTTCGCCAGGCAGGCCCAGGCGTTTGCGCGAATCGCCGCCCTCGCCATGGCCGACGGAGGTGATGAAGTCCAGCTTGTCGACGAAGGCGCGCTGCGACTGCTTGAGGATGATCAGCACTTTCTTCGCGGAACCGGCGATCTCCGGCGCGCCACCGGCACCCGGCAGGCGGGTCTTGGGCGAGAAGTAGTCGCCGACCACGGTGGTGTTGATGTTGCCGAAGCGGTCGACCTGGGCCGCGCCGAGGAAGCCGACGTCGATGCGCCCGCCCTGCAGCCAGTAGCGGAAGATCTCGCCGGTCGGCACCACGGTGTCGGCGGTCTCGGCCAGCTCGCCGTCACCGATGGACAGCGGCAGCACGCTCGGCTTGGCGCCGATCGGGCCGGATTCGTAGATCAGCACCACGTCTGGCGAAGAAGTCAGGCGGGCCAGGTTGGCGGCCTTGGACGGCAGGCCGATGCCGACGAAGCACACGGCACCGTTCTGCAGGCGGCGGGCGGCGGCGACGGTCATCATTTCATTGGTGGAGTAGCTCATTGTGCAGCCTCCGCGGTGCTGGCCAGTTTTGCCTTGAATTCGTTGAAGTCGGCGGTGCCACGGACGTACTCGTCGATCCAGGCGGTGAAGGTTTCACGGCTGCGGGCGATCGGGTCCCAGGCCTGGTAGAAGCGGTTGTCGCGCTCGGAGTAACCGTGAGCGTAGGACGGGTGGGCGCCGCCCGGCACCAGGCACACCGCGGACAGGGCCCAGGTCGGCAGGACGCAGGCATTCATCGGTGCGTTCAGGTCGTCGACGATTTCTTCCACGGTGACGATGCAGCGCTTGGCTGCCAGGGCCGCTTCCTTCTGCACGCCAAGGATGCCCCAGAGCAGGACGTTGCCCTTGCGGTCGGCCTTTTGCGCATGGATTACGGTGACGTCCGGGCGCACCGATGGCACGGCAGCGAGGACTTCGCCGGTGAACGGGCAGGTGACGCTCTTGATCAGCGGGTTGACCTTGGGCAGGTCGGAGCCGGCGTAGGCACGCAGCACTGCGAACGGCAGGCCGGAGGCACCGGCGACGTAGGCGTTGGCCAGGTCGGCGTGGCTGTGTTCCTCGATTTCCATTGCGTGTGGCCATTGCTTTTCCACGGCATCGCGCAGGCGGTGCAGGGAGCCGACACCCGGGTTGCCGCCCCAGGAGAAGATCAGCTTCTTCGCGCAACCGGCGCCGATCAGCTGGTCGTAGATCAGGTCGGGGGTCATGCGCACCAGGGTCAGGTCTTTCTTGCCCTGACGGATGATTTCATGGCCGGCGGCAGTCGGGATCAGGTGGGTGAAGCCTTCAAGGGCAACGCTGTCACCGTCGTGGACGAACTGCTTCACGGCGTCGTGGAGCGAGAGGATTTCAGCCATGGAAGACTCCTGGATGTGCTGAGTCGGGGTCGGTTCGGAGCGCCTGGAGCGGCGCCGGTATGGACTTGAGATTACGGCGGGGATAGGGGCGGTTCAATCCGATAATCGGCATAGCGTTCGATTATCGAACGGATTGTTAGCGTGTAATGCCGACCTTGTGGGAGCGGGTTCACCCGCGATTGCGGCAGTGAATTCACCGACGCAATCGAGGCGGTCCGGCGTTCCGGTGAACCCGCTCCCACAAGGTCACTGCAAATCAATCAGGTCGCATCGGCATGGCTCACCATACCCTTGACGATCACCGCCACGGTCGCCAGGCCAGCGGGAATCACCAGCGCCGTCAGCACCTGCTCGAAGTTCCAGCCCAGACCCAGCAGGGTCGCGCCCATCCAGGCACCGAGAATCGCGCCGAAACGACCAATCCCGAGCATCCACGACACGCCGGTGGCGCGCCCTTGGGTCGGATAGAAGCGCGCGGCCAGCGACGGCATCGCCGATTGCGCACCGTTCACGCACATGCCGGCGATCAGTACCAGCGTCGCTAGTAGGGTGATGTTGCCCAGGCTCTGCCCTACCGCGTAGGCAAACACTCCGGCCAGCAGGTAGAAGGTGCCGATGACCTTGTGCGGATTGAAGCGGTCCATGGCCCAACCCACCGCCACTGCACTGAGCACGCCACCGAACTGGAACAGCGCGCCGATGAACGCCGCCTGCTCCATGCTTGCGCCGCTGTCACGCATCAGGGTCGGCAGCCAGCTGGTCAGCAGGTAGACGATCACCAGGCCCATGAAATAGGTCAGCCACAGCAGCAAGGTGCCGACGCTGTAGGTGCCGGAGAAGATCACCGCCAGTACGTTGCGGCTCTTGACGGTCTTCTGCTCGGGCACGCTGAAGCTGCTGGCCTGGGCGACGATGTTCGGTTCGATGGGCGCCAGGGTCTTGCGGATCTTGTCGACACCGCGGTTGCGCACCACCAGGAAACGCGCCGACTCCGGCAGCCACACCATCAACACCACCACCAGCAGCAACGGCAGCAGGCCGCCGATCAACAGCAGACTGTGCCAGCCGTAGGCCGGAATCAGCTTGGCAGAAATGAAACCGCCGCCAGCCATGCCCAGGTTGAAGCCGCAGAACATACTGGTCACCAGCAGCGACTTGAGGCGTTCCGGAGTGTACTCGGAGAGCAGCGTGGTGGCATTGGGCATGCCGGCACCGAGGCCCAGGCCGGTCAGGAAGCGCAGCACCAGCAACTGGTCGACGTTGGTGGCGTAGGCCGAAGCCAGGCTGAAGGCACCGAAGAGCAGCACCGCGCCAACCAGCACCACCTTGCGCCCGAAGCGGTCAGCCAGCGGACCGGAACCGAGGGCGCCGAAGACCATGCCGATCAGCGCGGCACTCATCACCGGGCCGAGGCTGGCGCGGTCGATACCCCAGTCCTGGGACAGCGCCGGGGCGATGAACCCCATGGCCGCGGTATCCAGGCCGTCGAGAAAGACAATGAGGAAACACAGGATCACCACTCGCCACTGATAACGCGACAGGGGCTGGGCGTTGATGAAGGATTGGACGTCCAGGGGTGTTCCGATAGCAGCGTGCGGGCTGTTCATTATTGTTATCCGGATATGGACGCGCAGGAGCGAGCGGACGCGCGCGCGTCGAGGCAAAGACGAATCAGTAAGGCGGAGAAGGTGAAACTAGCCAGCGCGTCGTCGGTGCGGGGACGAACGGCTGTAGAAGGACGTGCGGGTCATGGGACTTTGCCTCTCGCTCATTATTATTGACGGTCGGGGCAGGCCGACCGTTGCGAGCGACATTAATAAGGCCGCAGCGGCGGCGCAATTCGATAAACGCATCTGTGTGCGTTTATCGAACAGGATTGCGCGATCAGGCGAACAGCTGGGTGCTCAGGTCACGACTGGCGGCGAGCATGATCGGCAGGAAACGCTGTTCCAGCTCGCTGCGGCTGACCCGCCCGGCATGCGTGCTGACATTGAGCGCAGCCAGCACCTGGCCCGAGGCGTCGTACACCGGCACGGCGATGGAGCGCAGGCCCTGCTCCAGCTCCTGATCGACAATGCACCAGCCCTGCTGGCGTACCAGCTGGAGGCATTCCAGCAGCGCCTGCGGGTCGTTGATGGTGCGACTGGTCTTGGCCTGGAGGTCGGCGTGCTCCAGGTATTCATGCAGGGTGGCATCGTCCAGCGCGGCGAGCAGGATGCGGCCCATGGACGTGCAATAGGCCGGTAATCGCCCACCCACCGACAGGTCCACCGAGATCAGCCGCTGCACCGTGGCCGAGCGGGCTATATAGAGGATGTCGTCGCCCTCCAGGGTGGCCATGTTGCAGGCCTCGTGGAGCTGGTCGCTCATACGGTCCAGGTACGGCTGGGCGGAGACCGCCAGCGGCGTCGAGGACAAGTACGCATGCCCCAGGGTCAGCACCTTGGGCAACAGCGAATAGGTACGCCCGTCGGTGGTGGCGTAGCCCAGCTTGATCAGGGTATGCAGGCAACGGCGCACCGCCGCCCGGGGAATCTCGGTGCGGTGGCTGATCTGCGCGATCGTCAGGTGCCGTTTGCGCTCCTGGAACGCCTGCACCACCGCCAGCCCGCGGGCCAGGGAGGTCATGAAGTCCGGATCGCCGGTGAACGCCTGGATGCGCTTGGCCGGCGACGCGACGATGGGCGGCGCCAGCGACGCAAACGAACTGCGCACGTTGTCGTTCAATCCAGATCCCTTGGGGGTTGTTTCTTCACTCATGACTCACCTCGGTCACACACTCACGGGTGCGATTATCGAACCATCGACCGATAATCGCAATTGACCAATGACCACAATTGCTTATACCTTTCCTCCGCCCTTGTGGCTTCTTGGAGAGACTGGTCAGGTACCCACCGTGAAGTCCCGGGTACGGCCTCGCCCACCAGCGAGGCCGTTTTTTATTCAACTGATTAAAAAGCCGGTCCGGCGATTGTTGCCTGGATATATTCCCTGCTGGAAAAGAGGGAAACAAAATCCCTTGCTTTAATGTCGTATATCTCATGCTGCTTAATTGAGCGTATGAATCCGGATGGCACTTGCTATACTCCAAACCTGATGCCGCCCGCCAAGGGCCACATCATTCGGGATCCAGGTCCGAATGCTCCGGATCCCCGTGTAGACCCAGGCAAAGGTCGACACAAGCCAAAGTCTGTTGCTGCGACAGCCATTAATACCCTGGCAACCGTAGCCGCGTGCGCGTTACGCAACTCCCGCAACAACGCCTTCGCGAAAAGCCAGCGTAACTTTGATCGACAGGTAGCACTGTGACGAAAGATGAACTGCGCGCGGAACTTGAGCGCCAGGAACAACGCTTCAAGGATGTCTATGGCGGCGAAGTAACCACCTATGCCGCGCAACCCGAGCCGGAACGCAAGCCGTGGCGCAAGCGAGCCACCGTAATGGACCAGGTCTTCGCCGAAGAGCTGCGCAAGATGGAACAGGACCTCAAGCCCGAGGAGCCTTGACGGCGACAGCGCTTCGACCTTGTTCGGGATCGCTTCGGTACCTGCGTACAACAGGTACCCCGCCCCCCGTTCTTGCGCCTTGATGATGAAACCGTAATGGTTTTTCACAAATTTAATACGGTCGTTTGAAATTTTTCCGACACGAAGAATTCGCGATTTTGTCTTCAAAAATCCACATTCTCGTGGTTTTTAGCCGCTTTTTTCGCAACATGGCCCGTCCATGCAGGTGAGCAGACGGCATTTCCGGTCCGTCCATTGGTCAGCAGCCAGTGCATTGATTACGGGGGATTTCTGGCATAATCGCGCCCCCTTATGACCGGGCCAGAAAACCTTCATGATCGAATTATTCAGCGGACTTGATGCGTGGGTACTGGTGAGTCTCATCCTCGCCTTGACCTTCGTACTCGCCTTCGAGTTCATCAATGGCTTTCATGACACCGCGAACGCGGTCGCGACTGTCATCTACACCAAAGCCATGCCGCCACAACTGGCGGTCTTCGCGTCGGGTGTCTTCAACTTCCTCGGTGTGCTGCTCGGCGGCGTCGGTGTCGCCTACGCCATCGTCCACCTGCTGCCGGTGGAACTGCTGATCAACGTCAACACCGGGCACGGCCTGGCCATGGTCTTCTCGTTGCTGGCTGCAGCCATCGCCTGGAACCTCGGCACCTGGTACTTCGGCATCCCCGCGTCCAGCTCGCACACCCTGATCGGCTCGATCCTCGGTGTCGGCCTGGCCAACGCGCTGATCAACGACATCCCTCTGGGTGATGGGGTCAACTGGCAGAAAGCGATCGATATCGGCATGTCCCTGGTACTGTCGCCGATGGCCGGTTTCCTGGTGGCCGCGCTGGTACTGCTCGGCCTGAAATGGTGGCGCCCGTTGTCGAAGATGCACAAGACGCCGGAACAGCGCCGCATGCTCGACGACAAGAAGCACCCGCCGTTCTGGAACCGCCTGGTGCTGATCATGTCGGCCATGGGCGTGAGCTTCGTGCACGGTTCCAACGACGGCCAGAAAGGCATCGGCCTGATCATGCTGGTGCTGATCGGCATCGTGCCGCAGCAGTTCGTCCTCGACCTGAACAGCACCACCTACCAGATCGAGCGGACCCGCGACGCGACCCTGCACCTGAGCCAGTTCTACGAGCGCAACCACGAGACCCTGGGCGAGTTCCTGGCCCTGGGCAAGGCGGCCAAGGGCGACCTGCCAGAGCAGTTCAGCTGCAAGCCGGAGCAGACCGAGCCGACCATCGCCGCGCTGCAGCAGTCGCTGGCGGGCGTCGTCGACTACCGCGCACTGAGCCCCGAAACCCGCGTCGAAGTACGCCGCTACCTGCTCTGCCTGGACGACACCGCGAAGAAAGTCGGCAAGCTGCCAGGCCTGCAGGCCCGCGAGAAAGCCGACCTCGACAAGCTGCGCAAGGACCTGACCGCGACCACCGAGTACGCGCCGTTCTGGGTCATCCTCGCCGTCGCCCTGGCCCTTGGCCTGGGTACCATGGTCGGCTGGAAACGGGTGGTGCTGACCATCGGCGAGAAGATCGGCAAGCAGGGCATGACCTACGCCCAGGGCATGTCGGCACAGATCACCGCGGCATGCGCCATCGGCATGGCCAACATCTTCAGCCTGCCGGTCTCCACCACCCACGTGCTGTCGTCCGGCGTGGCGGGCACCATGGTGGCGAACAAGAGCGGCCTGCAAGGCGGCACCGTGCGCACCATCCTGCTGGCCTGGGTGTTGACCCTGCCGGCGTCGATGGGCCTGGCGGCGGGGCTGTTCTGGATTTCCACGCGGTTCGTCAACTGAGTGATGCAGCAATGAGAAAAGGCGCCTTCGGGCGCCTTTTCTGCTTTTGGTGGGACAGCGCCACTATTTACGCTTGCTACCCAGCAACGACCCCATCAACCCCCGCACCAACTGCCGCCCCAACTGGTTGGCCGCCTGCCGCACCGCCGACTTGATCGCCTGCCCCGCCGCGCTCTGCAGGAACTCCCCGGCCTTGTCCGCCAGGCTTTCCTCGTCCTTTTCCGCCTCCGCCGGCTTCTCGGCCACCTCGCCCTTGCGCGCGGTCAGCATTTCATAGGCAGACTCCCGGTCGATCGGCTTGTCGTAGCGCCCGGCCAACGGCGAAGCCGCCACCAGCGCTGCCCGCTCGGCATCGCTCAACGGCCCGATCCGCGACTTCGGCGGCGCAATCAGCACACGCTCGACCATCCCCGGCGTGCCCTTGTCCTGCAGGGTGCCCACCAGCGCCTCGCCAATCCCCAGTTCGGTCAGCACCGCCAGGGTGTCGAACGCCGGGTTGGGGCGGAAGCCGTCGGCCACTGCCCGCAGCGACTTCTGCTCCTTGGCGGTAAATGCACGCAGCCCGTGCTGGATCCGCAGGCCGAGCTGGGCCAGGACATCGTCCGGCAGGTCCCCTGGCGACTGGGTGACGAAATACACCCCGACACCCTTGGAACGGATCAGCCGCACCACTTGTTCCAGGCGGTCCTGCAAGGCCTTGGGCGTGCCGCTGAACAGCAGATGCGCCTCATCGAAGAACAGCGCCAGCAACGGCTTGTCGGCATCGCCGCGCTCCGGCAACTGCTCGAACAGCTCGGCCAGCAGCCAGAGCAGGAAGGTGGCATAGACCTTTGGCGACTCGTGGACCAGGCGGCTGGCATCCAGCAGATGGATACGCCCGCGCCCGTCGCTGGCCGGTTGCAGCAGATCCTGCAGTTGCAGCGCCGGCTCGCCGAACAGCGCCTCGGCGCCCTGCTGCTCCAAGGTCGCCAGGCGCCGCAACAGGGCCTGGCTGGAACCGCTGGTCATCAGCGCGCTGTCTTCGCCAAGCACTTGCGGATTGTCCTTGAGGTGCCCGAGCAGCGCCTTGAGGTCCTTGATGTCCAGCAGCAGCAGGCCTTCACGATCGGCCACCTTGAACGCCGCATAGAGCGCGGCCTGCTGGCTGTCGTTGAGTTCCAGCAGGTTGCCCAGCAACAGCGGCCCCATTTCGCTGAGGGTGGTGCGCAACGGATGGCCGGACTGCCCGTGGATATCCCACAAGGTCACCGGATACGCCTGGGGATGATGATTCAGCCAGGGCATGCCGGCGATACGCTCGGCCACCTTGCCCTGCGGATTGCCCGCCGCGCCCAGGCCGCACAGGTCGCCCTTGACGTCGGCGGCGAAAACCGCGACGCCGGCATCGCTGAACGCCTCGGCCAGGTGCTGCAGGGTCACGGTCTTGCCGGTGCCGGTGGCGCCGGCCACCAGGCCATGACGATTGGCCAGGCGCAGGGCCTGGGAAACCGGCTGTCCACCCAGGTCGGCGCCAAGAACGAATTGCGAGGAATCCACCATGTTTTTTCATCCTCCATATAAAGCTTTTGTATGAACCCGCACCTGACCATGAAGGGCATGGGCGAGTTGTTCCCGAACAACACCCCGCGCCTGGACAAGAAACCGGTCGAAGTGGAAATGGACGGCAAGCCGACCATCCTCAGCTTCACCCCGGTGAAAGGTCTGCCGTCGGCCAACTGGTATATCGGCCTGGCAGTAGACAAGGACAAAGCCTACTCGATGCTGAGCAAGTTCCGCACGTCGGCGGTGATTGCCACGGTGATTGCCGTTGCCATCATCATTGGCCTGCTGGGCCTGCTGATCAACGTCCTGCTGCGTCCGCTGCACACCATGATCCGCGCAATGGAAGGCATCGCCCAGGGCGAAGGCGACCTGACCCGCCGCCTCAACATCCACAACCACGACGAATTCGGCATGCTCGGCAAGGCCTTCAACCACTTCGTCGGGCGTATCCACGAGTCGATCCGCGAAGTGGCCTCGGCCACCGAGCATGTCAATGAAGTGGCCCTGCGGGTGGTCAGCGCCTCCAACTCGTCGATGGTCAACTCCGACGAGCAGAGCAACCGCACCAACAGCGTCGCTGCGGCGATCAACCAGCTTGGCGCCGCCGCCCAGGAAATCGCTCATAACGCCGCCCAGGCCTCGCAACAGGCCAGCTCGGCGCGGCACCTGGCGGAGGAAGGCCAGCAGGTGGTGGATCGCAGCATCCAGGCGATGAATCGCCTGTCGGACATGATCTCCACCTCCAGCACCCATATCGAGACGCTGAACAGCAAGACCGTGAATATCGGTCAGATCCTCGAAGTGATCACCAGCATTTCCCAGCAGACCAACCTGCTGGCACTGAACGCCGCCATCGAGGCGGCCCGTGCCGGTGAGGCCGGTCGCGGCTTCGCCGTGGTCGCCGACGAGGTGCGCAACCTGGCCCACCGCACCCAGGAGTCGGCGCAGCAGGTGCAGAACATGATCGAGGAACTGCAGGTCGGTGCCCGCGAATCGGTAGAAACCATGGGCCAGAGCCAGCGCCACAGCCACGACAGCGTGAACATCGCCAACCAGGCGGGCGAGCGCCTGAACAGCGTGACCCAGCGCATCGGCGAGATCGACGGCATGAACCAGTCGGTGGCCACCGCCACCGAGGAACAGACCGCCGTGGTCGACTCGATCAACATGGACATCAACGAAATCAACATGCTCAACCAGGAAGGCGTCGAGAACCTGCAATCGACCCTGCGCGCCTGCGCAGACCTGGAAGAACAGGCCGGCCGCCTGAAGCATCTGGTCGGCAGCTTCCGCATCTAAATGTCCCTACCCACCTGGCGGCTGCATGCCGCCGGGTGCGGCTGTTACAAATCGAACAAACTATTCTTTCCGTAGGTCAACCTTAAGGCGCGTCACCGCGGCCGCAGAACACCGCGTGACTGTCCAGAAGACGATCCCGGAGGGATGCTGATCGTGCATATCGCCGACATCACCATGTTCTACGCCCCCGCCAGCGGCGGTGTGCGTACCTACCTTGATGCCAAACACCGCCGCCTCGGCCTCGCCCCCAATGTCCGTCACAGCCTGCTGATCCCCGGCCCTGTCGCCCGTCACGAGAATGGAGTCCACGAAGTACCGGCACCGCCCCTGCCCTTCGGCAACGGCTACCGTTTCCCGCTGCGCCTGGCGCCCTGGTGCAACGTACTGCACGAGCTGCAACCCGACCTGATCGAGGTCGGCGATCCCTACCTCACCGCCTGGGCCGCCCTTGGCGCACGGCGCCGCCTCGACGTGCCGGTGATCGGCTTCTATCACTCCGACCTGCCGCTGCTGGTCAGCAATCGCATGGGCAACTGGTTCACGCCGAACGTCGAGGCCTATGTCAGCAAGCTCTACGGCAATTTCGACCGGGTCCTGGCGCCAAGCCAGGTCATGGCCCACAAGCTGCGCAGCCTCGGCGTGGGCAACGTCCATGTGCAGCGCCTCGGCGTCGACCTCAATACCTTCCACCCGGAGCGCCGCGACCCGAACCTGCGCGCCGAACTGGGCCTGGCCGACGACACGCGCCTGCTGGTGTTCGCCGGACGCGGCTCGCGGGAGAAGAACCTGCCGGTGCTGCTGGACTGCATCCAGCGCCTGGGCAAGCCCTGGCACCTGCTGCTGGTGGGCTCGCACATGCCCGCCAACGTGCCGGACAACGTCACGGTGTTCGGCGAATTCCGTCCCGCCAGCGAAGTCGCGCGCCTGCTGGCCAGTGCCGACCTGCTGGTGCACGCCGGCGACCAGGAGACCTTCGGCCTGGTCATCCTCGAAGCCATGGCCAGCGCCACCCCCGTGGTGGCGGTGGCGGCCGGGGCCTTCACCGAGATCGTCGACCCGGCCTGCGGCCAGTTGTGCACGCCGGGGGATGGCGCGGCCATGGCCAGGGCGGTGCAGGAAGTCTTCGAGCGCGGTAGCGAAAACCTCGGCCGCCAGGCGCGCCGGCACGTCGAGCAGCACTACAGCTGGGACAGCGTGGTCAGCGGCCTGCTCGACCACTATCACGCAGTGCTCGGCTACAACGACCTGCCGGTGCGCGCCCATGCCTGAGCCTTACGCCTGTCCGAGCGCCGGTCGCAGCGTGCTGCTGGTGCTGCATGACGTCGCCCCGGAAACCTGGCCGGACTACCAGCCCTTCGTCGAAGCCGTGGACGCCCTCGGGCATATCCCCATGACGATGCTGGTGGTGCCGGATTTTCACCACCGCAGTGCCGTGGCGCGGGACGGCATCTTCCGCCGGACCATGGAACAGCGCCTGGTGCGCGGTGACGAACTGGCGCTGCACGGCTACTACCATGCCGACGACGGCCCCGCACCACGCAGCCCCGGCGAATTTTTCATGCGCCGTATCTACACCTGGGAAGGCGAGTTCTACGGCCTCAGCCAGCAGCAGGCGCTGCAGCGGCTGGGCGACGGCATCGACCTGTTCCAGCGCATGGACTGGCCCTTGAGCGGCTTCGTCGCCCCGGCCTGGCTGATGAGCGAGGGCACGCGCCAGGCACTGCGCCAGTTGCCCCTGCACTACACCAGCGATCCGCAGCACCTCTATCGCCTGCCGGACTTCACCCGGATCGATGCCCCCGGCCTGGTCTGGAGTGCTCGCAGTGCATGGCGGCGCGGCCTGTCGAGAGTGGTCAGCGCAATGCAGGAACGGCGCATGAGCGACGCCAGCACCATTCGCCTCGGCCTGCATCCGGTGGACATGCGCCATGATTTCTCTCGCCTCTATTGGCTACGGACCCTGCAGCACCTGCTGGCGGACGGGCGCATCCCCATGACCAAGCTGGCCTGGCTGGCCAGCCGGCCCGGCACATGAACCGCCTCGGCTGGCTGCTGGCGGCGTTGCTGCTGGCGGCGCTGGTGCCAGCCCTGCTCGGCGGCAGCGACCTGCTGCCGCGCCTGCGCAGTTTTCCACCCGGCCTGCTGCTGGCGCTGTTCGCCATGATCCTCTGCTGCTGGGGCATCAACGCCCTGCGCCTGCGTCTGCTGCTGGGCAGCCAGGGAGAGAAGATCGGGCGACTGCGCAGTCTCGGGGTGATCATGGCCACCGAATTCGCCATCTGCACCACGCCCGGCGGCAGCGGCGGCCCGCTGACCCTGATGGCGCTGCTGTCACGCGACCGCGTGCGACCGGCCCACAGCGGCGCGGTGTTCGCCATGGACCAGTTGAACGACCTGCTGTTCTTTCTTTGCGCGGTGCTGGGCATCGTCATCTACACCCTGTTCCACCGCCTCGGGCGCAGCCTCGAAGGCCTGCTGCTCGGCAGCGCGCTGCTGATGCTCGGCGTGCTCGGCCTGGCCGTGGCGCTGCTGCGCTGGCGCCGCGGGCTGATGCGCTGGAACGGGCGGTTGCTGAAACGCGTGGGCGTGGGTGGAACGAAACGGCGGCGTTGGGCGCGACGGCTGCTGCATTTTTTCCGCGCGTTCCAGACAACCTTGCGCCTGCCACGACGCATCCTTGCCCTGGTATTCGGCCTGACCTGCCTGCACTGGGCGCTGCGCTACAGCGTGCTGTACCTGGTATTGCTGGGACTGGGCGGCAACCTGCAGTGGATCTCCAGTTTCCTGGTCCAGGTGCTGTCGTTGAGTGCGGGGCAGTTCAGCCTGCTGCCAGGAGGCGCGGGGGCGGCGGAGCTGACCTCGGCGGCGCTGCTCACGCCCATGGTGGGCAAGTCAACCGCGGCGGCCGCGGTCCTGGTCTGGCGTGTGGTGACCTACTACTTCTACCTGGTCGCCGGCGGGCCGGTGTTCCTCTGCCTGCTCGGCAAGCCCTTGCTGGAGCGGATCGCCGCTCGCCGCTAGCTGCGCCTGCCACAGCTCGGCGGCACCGGGAAAATCGGTGCCGTCCTCACTGTCCAGCGCATCCGGGTCGTAACGGCTGAGGCAACCCTCGCCCAGGGTGGGCGGGGCATGGGCGGTGGCTTTGTCGAGTGGATCGCTCATCGCACCGCCCCCTCGGGTCAGTTGAAGACCACGGTCTTGTTGCCGTGCACCAGCACGCGGTCTTCGAGGTGATAGCGCAGGCCACGGGCCAGGACCATCTTCTCGACGTCGCGACCGAAGCGCACCATGTCCTCGATGCTGTCGCTGTGGCTGACGCGGACCACGTCCTGCTCGATGATAGGACCGGCGTCCAGTTCCTCGGTGACGTAGTGGCAGGTCGCGCCGATCAGCTTCACGCCGCGCAGCGAGGCCTGGTGGTACGGCTTGGCACCGACGAAGGACGGCAGGAAGCTGTGGTGGATGTTGATCACCTGCTGGGCGTATTCCTCGCACAGCTGCGGCGGCAGGATCTGCATGTAGCGCGCCAGCACCACCACGTCGGCACCGTGCTCCTTGACCAGGCGCGACACCTCGGCGAAGGCCGGCTGCTTGTCCTTCGGATCGACCGGAACGTGGAAGAACGGGATGCCGTGCCACTCCACCATGCTGCGCAGATCGTCGTGGTTGGAGATCACGCAGGGGATATCGCAGTCCAGTTCGTTGCTGTGCCAGCGGTGCAGCAGGTCGGCCAGGCAGTGCGACTCGCGGCTGGCCATCAGCACGACGCGCTTCTTCTGGTCGGTGTCGGTGATCCGCCAGGTCATGGAGAACTCTTCGGCGATCGGGGCGAATGCTTCGCGGAAAGCCTCGATGCCGAACGGCAGGGTATCGGCACGAATTTCGTGACGCATGAAGAACCAGCCGCTCAGGTCATCGGAGTGGTGGCTCGCTTCGGTGATCCAGCCGTTGTGGGAGGCCAGGAAATTACTGACCTTGGCGACAATGCCGACACGGTCGGGACAGGCGATCACCAGCCGATAGGTACGCATGCAGGGGGACTCCAGAACTTCGCAAAGGCGCACATTCTAACGATTGCCCGGCAAAACTACAGTATCCGTGTGACATCCGGGCACCGCGCCCGTCCCCCGGAGGCGCTGCCCGGCGACGCAAGATCAGGAGGTAAGCGGCTCATTAAATTAGTTGCGAATTTTGCCTATGTGCACTTGTAAAGTACCCGTCGCACAATCCAGTCCCGGAATAAACATTGAAAGAGCACGGCACTTGAATGTTTACTTGGGCAAATTGTCTGACTATTATTGCGGCACTGTTATCCCCAATGCCCTAATTTCCAAGGAACGTCTCATGTCCCTGATCAACGAATATCGCGCTACCGAAGAAGCCATCAAAGAACTGCAAGCCCGTCTGCAGAGTCTGTCCGCCGACGACAAGCTGCAGAAAGAACTGGAGTTCGAAAAGAAGCTGCGCGAGCTGATGGGGACCTACAGCAAATCGCTGAAAGACATCATTGCCCTGCTGGATCCGGATGCAAAACTGAACAAGGTCCAACGCGGCGCCCCGGCCAAGACTACCGGCACCAAGCGCGCGCGCAAGGTCAAGCAATACAAGAACCCGCACAATGGCGAAATCATCGAAACCAAAGGCGGCAACCACAAGACGCTGAAAGAGTGGAAAGCCAAGTGGGGCGGCGACGTGGTTGAAGGCTGGGCTACCCTGCTGGATTAATTTGCGCCCATATCAAAAAGAACGCCGGCATCTGCCGGCGTTTTTTATTAAACAATCTTTACATTTGCACCATTCCAAGGCGCTGCCGCAATTGCGCGGCATGTAGGCGCCACTCCTCCAGCAGTCCCCGCTGAGCGCCCTCTACACCCGTCATGGCCTGAGCCAGAGCACTCTCGAACGCTGCCAGGGTATGCGGCGCGCCCATCGCTTCATCAGTCAGGCGCTGCTGGCAGAATGTTCGCCACTGCACTTGCTCCGCTTCACTGAGGCTCGCCGGAAAGTTCCGAGCCCTATATCGGAACAACAAATCCGTCAGACGCGGGTCATCGAACATCCAGCGCCCCGTTGCCAATTGCTGCGGATCGGCCATCCGTACCTGCTCGCATAAACGCCGGTCGCGATCACCGAAAAAGCCGTCATAGAGTTGCTGTTCCGGGTCTTCACTCGCGGCGAAATCGGAGCCCGAATAAATTGACGTCAATTTATCTTCCCACTGCTCGCGAGCAGCAATCAGCTGTTCACCACGGCGTAGCAATTCGGACATGTCGAGACCCAGGCGCTGCTGATCTTCCTTGCGCAATACCGCCAATGGAGCCACCACCGGGCAACGATTGATGTGCAGCAACTTCAAGGGAACCGGCAATTGTCCTTCAGGCATTTCCTCGCGGCGCGTGTATAACCGCTGGCGCAATACTTCGGAATCTTCCGTCAGCAACGGTGCAATATCCTGGTGCAGGTCACAAACAATCAGGCCATTGCGATTGCTCGGATGCCAGCCCAACGGCAGCACCACCCCGAGATAATTACGCGCTGCCGAGAAGCGCCCGGAAATATGCACCAGGGGCTGCAACAAGCGAACCTGGTCGAGGACTTTCTGTTTGCTGCGCAGTTCGAACAACCACTCATACAGACGCGGTTGTTTCTCGCGGATCAAACGGGCCAGGGCGATGGTGGCGCGCACATCGGACAGCGCTTCGTGGGCCTGGCCATGGTGGATGCCGTTGGCCGCGCTGAGCAGTTCCAGGCGCAGGCTGACCTGGCCGTCCACCCGCGGCCAGTGGATACCCTCGGGGCGCAGCGCATAGGCGGTACGGACCGTGTCGATCAGGTCCCAGCGACTGTTGCCGCCCTGCCATTCGCGGGCGTAGGGATCGAAGAAGTTGCGGTACAGGCTGTAGCGGGTCACCTCATCGTCGAAGCGCAAGGTGTTGTAGCCCGCGCCGCAGGTACCGGGACGCGCCAGTTCGGCATGCACCCGGGTCATGAAGTCGGCCTCGGCCAGCCCGTCCCGGGCCAGCTGGGCCGGGCTGATCCCGGTGATCAGGCAGGCAGCCGGATGCGGCAGGATATCGTCGCTGGGCTGGCAGAACAGATTGACCGGCGCTTCGATCTCGTTGAGGTCCAGATCGGTACGCACGCCAGCGACCTGCAAGGGCCGGTCGCAGCGCGGATTGATGCCGGTGGTTTCGTAGTCGTGCCAGAAAATGCTGGTGCTCACGGCGGGCTTCGTCCTGAACGATGAAATCGCCGGAGTCTACCTCATGCCGAAGTCGGCAACGGCCGGAAACTGAAGTAGGTACGCAGGGCGCCGACCAGCTGGTCGTACTCTCGTGGCGCCTGCAACAGCATGAAGCCGGAGTCATAGAAGCCGGGACTTTCGTCTTCGTGACACCACAGGCAGCTGGCAGTCAGGCTGATGCGCTCCCATTTGCCGCCCTCGGCGGGAATACGCAACTGCAGTTCAAAGTCGGGTCCGACCAGCAAAGGCAGGGTGCTGATCAACATCAAGCCGTCTTCCGAAGCGTTGCCCAGGTAACCGATGGGCCGGTCGGTGAAACGGTTGTAGACCTTGAGGAAATAGGGGAGCAGGTGACGCTCGATTCGGCGCTCGTTATACATGGCAATGGATCGCAATGGATAACCCTTAGAGCAGGGTCGCGCTAGTGCCGTCTTGTACAGGTGCACGCTCTTTGTACACAGTCTGTTGCATTCAGAGTAGCGCACACCGGGGCAATGCTTCCAGCGGAAAATTGCCCCGACGGTCAATCAGCGCAGCGGCGCCAGTGGTGCGGGACGCGGCACCGCCGCCTCGCCTTCGCGATAGTGGCCAAGCTGCTCAAGGGTTTGCAGGCGGGCGCGGGCGCGGTAGGCATATTCGTTCCGCGGGTACTGCTGAATGATGTACTGATAGGTCTGCGCCGCATCGACGAACAGCTTCTGCCGCTCCAGGCACTGCCCGCGCAGCATCGCCGCTTCCGGCCAGATGAATGGGCGCGCGCGGCTGGTGCGATCGACCTGCGACAGCTCCAGGGTGACCCGCTCGCAATCGCCGCGATCATAGGCACGGTAGGCATTGTTCAGGTGGTGGTCCATGGACCAGCGGGTGCAGCCGACGACACTGGTCGCCAGGGCCAAGACAATCAGGGCTCGCATGGGGGTTCTCCTTTGCTGAGCACTATATCGGCGTTTTCCGACAAATCTATAGTCGACACCGGGTTTGACCACGAGCGCTTCACAACTTCCGCCAAACCCGTTCAAACGCCAGCCACACCCCTCCCAAGGTAGTGCAAAGGAACAATGACTACAGCCTATTTCCGGGGTAGCCTTTCGCAGCGCTTCACTACAGGAGTCTGTGCATGACCATCCGCCGCACCAAAATCGTTGCCACCCTCGGCCCCGCCAGCAATTCACCGGAAGTGATCGAACAGCTGATCCTTGCCGGCCTGGATGTCGCCCGCCTGAACTTCTCCCACGGCACCCCGGACGAGCACAAGGCCCGCGCCCGCCTGATCCGCGAAATCGCCGCGCGTCATGGCCGTCACGTGGCACTGCTGGGCGACCTGCAGGGTCCGAAGATCCGCATCGCCAAGTTCACCAACAAACGTATCGAACTCAAGGTCGGTGACCGCTTCACTTTCTCCACCGCCCACCCGCTGACCGACGGCACCCAGCAAATCGTCGGCATCGACTATCCGGACCTGGTCAAGGACTGCGGCGTCGGTGACGAACTGCTGCTCGACGACGGCCGCGTGGTCATGCGCGTCGAGACCGCTACCGCAGACTCGCTGCACTGCGTGGTGCTGATCGGTGGCCCGCTGTCCGACCACAAGGGCATCAACCGCAAGGGTGGCGGCCTGACCGCGCCGGCCCTGACCGAGAAAGACAAGGCCGACATCAAGCTGGCTGCGGAAATGGACCTGGACTACCTGGCCGTGTCCTTCCCGCGTGACGCTTCCGACATGGAATACGCCCGTCGCCTGCGCGACGAAGCCGGCGGCAGCGCCTGGCTGGTATCCAAGATCGAGCGCGCCGAAGCCGTGGCCGACGACGAGACCCTCGACGGCCTGATCCGCGCCAGTGACGCAGTGATGGTTGCCCGTGGCGACCTCGGCGTGGAAATTGGCGATGCCGAGCTGGTGGGCATCCAGAAGAAGATCATCCTGCACGCCCGCCGCCACAACAAGGCAGTGATCGTCGCGACCCAGATGATGGAGTCGATGATCCAGAACCCGATGCCGACCCGCGCGGAAGTGTCCGACGTGTCCAACGCCGTGCTGGACTACACCGACGCCGTCATGCTCTCGGCCGAAAGTGCGGCCGGTGCCTACCCGCTGGAAGCGGTGCAGGCCATGGCGCGGATCTGCCTGGGCGCGGAAAAGCACCCGACCAGCAAGACCTCCAGCCACCGCATGGGCACCCAGTTCAGCCGTTGCGACGAGAGCATCGCGCTGGCCGCCATGTACACCGCCAACCACTTCCCGGGCGTGAAGGCGATCATCGCCCTGACCGAGAGTGGCTACACCCCGCTGATCATGTCGCGGATCCGTTCCTCGATCCCGATCTTCGCCTTCTCCCCGCACCGCGAGACCCAGGCGCGCGTGGCCATGTTCCGCGGCGTCTACACCGTGCCGTTCGACCCGGCGGCGCTGCCACCGGAGCAGGTCAGCCAGGCGGCGGTCGACGAGTTGCTCAAGCGCGGCGTGGTCGAACAGGGCGACTGGGTCATCCTGACCAAGGGCGACAGCTACCACACCATTGGTGGCACCAATGGCATGAAGATCCTGCATGTCGGTGATCCGCTGGTTTGATCGCTGCTGTGAATGAAAACGCCCGGCCTTGAGCCGGGCGTTTTTTTTGAGCGACCACAGCCCCTGTGGGAGCGGGTTTACCCGCGATTACTGTAGTGAGTTCAGCATAGCAATCGCGGGTAAACCCGCTCCTACAGGGGCACGCGGTCGCTCTCAGAAATCAGGCATGCCCCACGAACAGATCGGAATACACCTGGTTGCGCGGCACACCGGCCAGGAACAGTCGGCGGGAGAACTCTTCGACACTCCCCGGCGCCCCGCACACCAGCGCCACCGTCTGCCGCGACTGCACCCGCAGCGATGCCAGCGCCGCCGGCAATTCACCGGGCGTCACCAGTTCCACCTGCAATTGCGGATAGCGCTCCGCCCTCTCCTTCAACTCATCTGCCAGATAATGCCCCGCGCCATCACGCGCCAGGTGCAACAGCCGGATCGGCCCGCGATGCCCCTGCCTCAACGCCTCCCGCAGAATGCCCCACAACGGCGCCAACCCGGTGCCCGCCGCCAGCAACCAGAGCGGTCGGTCCTGCCACTCCGGGTCGTATTGCAAGGCGCCGGCGCGCAGTTCGCCAAGGCGCAATTCCGCACCCACGGCGAGTTGCCGCGCCGGCGTGCAAAACGCCCCCGGCTGCCGACAATCGATATGGAACTCCAGCCACGGATCCTCGCCCGGGACGCTCGCCAGCGAGTACGGGCGCGCGACGCCATCGGCGTTCCACAGCAACAGGTGCTGCCCCACTTGGTAACGCAGGCCGTTCAACGCCTGCAGGCGCAAACGCAACACCTCGCCCCCCAGCCAGTCCGCCGCCACCACCCGTGCCGGCTGGCCATCCACCCGCGGATCGAACAGCGCCACGCGCAGGTCCCCGTCGACCCGGCACTGGCAGGCCAGGCGCCAGCCACGCTCGCGCTGCGCGGCACTCAACGCCTCGGGCCGCTCATCACCGGGCTCGCCCTCCAGGCAACGCACCAGGCAGGCATGGCAACTCCCTGCCCGGCAGCTGTAGGGCACGCCACAACCCGCCGCATTCAGCGCATCGAGCAGGTTGCTGCCGGGCGCGACCGACCACTGCTGGTCGCCGACACGCAGTTCGGGCATCGAAGCTCATCTCCAGAAAATATTCGTACGCCAATCTAGGCCTGTTCTATTGGACAGGCCAAGGGCAAACAGCAAAAACGATGCCGGGCGATCACCGACCATGGTTGGACCACTGGCGCGTGTACCAACCGCCGAGGCGCGCTATACTGCCGCGCCTTTTTTGCGTCGGACATTTTGTCGCGGCGCTTCTGAAAGGTCGTTTCGACAACTCGGCCTGTCCGCGTCGGAATACCTTATTGAATGTTCCCGTGTTTAAGAGGAGCGCGCTGCATGACCGTGATCAAGCAAGACGACCTGATTCAGAGCGTCGCCGATGCCCTGCAATTCATTTCGTACTACCACCCCGTCGATTTCATCCAGGCGATGCACGAGGCCTACCTGCGTGAAGAGTCGCCCGCCGCGCGCGACTCCATCGCCCAGATCCTGATCAACTCGCGCATGTGCGCCACCGGCCACCGCCCGATCTGCCAGGACACCGGTATCGTCACCGTGTTCGTCCGCGTCGGCATGGACGTGAGCTGGGACGGCGCCACCATGAGCGTCGACGACATGATCAACGAAGGCGTGCGTCGCGCCTACAACCTGCCGGACAACGTCCTGCGCGCCTCGATCCTGGCCGACCCGGCCGGTGCCCGCAAGAACACCAAGGACAACACCCCGGCGGTCATCCACTACTCCATCGTCCCGGGCAATACCGTGGAAGTGGACGTCGCGGCCAAGGGCGGCGGCTCCGAGAACAAGTCGAAGATGGCCATGCTCAACCCGTCCGACTCGATCGTCGACTGGGTTCTCAAGACCGTCCCGACCATGGGTGCCGGCTGGTGCCCGCCAGGCATGCTCGGCATCGGCATCGGCGGTACCGCCGAGAAGGCCGCGGTGATGGCCAAGGAAGTGTTGATGGAATCCATCGACATCCATGAGCTGAAAGCCCGTGGCCCGCAGAACCGCATCGAGGAACTGCGCCTGGAGCTGTTCGACAAGGTCAACCAGCTGGGCATCGGTGCCCAGGGCCTGGGCGGCCTGACCACCGTGCTCGACGTGAAGATCATGGACTACCCGACCCACGCCGCCTCGCTGCCGGTGTGCATGATCCCGAACTGCGCCGCCACCCGTCACGCCCACTTCGTGCTCGACGGCTCCGGCCCGGCCGAACTGGAAGCGCCGTCGCTGGACGCCTACCCGGAAATCGTCTGGGAAGCCGGCCCATCGGCCCGCCGTGTCGACCTCGACACCCTGACCCCGGAAGACGTGCAGAGCTGGAAGCCGGGCGAGACCATCCTGCTCAACGGCAAGATGCTCACCGGTCGCGATGCCGCGCACAAGCGCATGGTCGAGATGCTCAACCGCGGCGAAGAGCTGCCGGTGGACCTGAAAGGCCGCTTCATCTACTACGTCGGCCCGGTCGATCCGGTGCGCGAGGAAGTCGTTGGCCCAGCCGGTCCGACCACCGCCACCCGCATGGACAAGTTCACCCGCCAGATCCTCGAGCAGACCGGTCTGCTGGGCATGATCGGCAAGTCCGAGCGCGGCCCGACCGCCATCGACGCGATCAAGGACAGCAAGGCCGTGTACCTGATGGCCGTCGGCGGTGCTGCGTACCTGGTGGCCCAGGCGATCAAGAAATCCAAGGTCCTGGCCTTCGCCGAACTGGGCATGGAAGCGATCTACGAGTTCGAGGTCAAGGACATGCCGGTCACCGTCGCGGTGGACAGCAAGGGTGAGTCGGTACACATCACCGGTCCTGCGATCTGGCAGAGCAAGATCGCCGAAAGCCTGGCGGTGGAAGTGAAGTAAAGTCCCAAGCCTCAAGCGGCAAGCTTGAAGTGAAAGGCAAAAGCGGCGTGGGTTTTCCCACGCCGCTTTTTTATTGCCCGGCCGTCACAGGGTGATGCGGGTACCCAGCAAGCCGAGGAAGCCTGCCAGCCAGGCCGGGTGGGCCGGCCAGGCCGGAGCCGTGGCGAGATTGCCTTGGACGTGGGCCTGGGTCACCTCGATGTCGACATAGCGACCACCGGCCAGCTTCACTTCCGGCGCACAGGCCGGGTAGGCGCTGCACTCGCGCCCTTCCAGCACGCCCGCCGCTGCCAGCAGCTGGGCCCCATGGCAGACGGCCGCGATCGGTTTGCCCGCCTGGTCGATGGCCTTGACCAGCGCCAGCACCTCCTCGTTCAGGCGCAGGTACTCGGGGGCACGGCCGCCGGGGATCACCAGGGCGTCGTAATCCTCTGCCTTGACCTTGGCGAAATCGAAGTTGAGGCCGAAGTTGTGCCCCGGTTTTTCGCTGTAGGTCTGGTCGCCCTCGAAATCATGGATCGCCGTGCGCACCGACTGGCCGGCCTGCTTGCCCGGACACACCGCATGCACGGTATGCCCGACCATCTGCAGCGCCTGGAACGGCACCATCACTTCGTAGTCTTCGACGTAGTCGCCCACCAGCATCAGAATCTTCTTCGCCGCCATCGCATGATCTCCTTTAGTGCACAGGGAAAAATCTACCCAGACACGTTAGACCTTGTCAGCGGTTTGCGGGTCAAGACGTTAGTCGCGCCGATCCAGCAGGTTCACCACCAACCGGTCGAGCCAGCCCCAGATCCGCTGCTGCACCCGTCGCCACAGCGGCCGGGCACGCCAGTCGTCGAGACTGACCTCCTTGCTCAAGGCGAAGTCGCGGACGAAGCTTTCGCTCACCGCCCGGTTCAGCCCCGGATCGATGGCCTCGACATTGGCTTCGAGGTTGAAGCGCAGGTTCCAGTGATCGAAGTTGCACGAACCGACGCTGACCCAGTCGTCCACCACCACCATCTTCAGGTGCAGGAAGCACGGCTGGTATTCGAAGATCCTCACCCCGGCGCGCAACAGCCTCGGGTAATAACGATGACCGGCGTAGCGCACCGACGGGTGATCGGTGCGCGGACCGGTCAGCAGCAGGCGCACATCGACGCCACGGGAGGCGGCGCGGCGCAGGGCGCGGCGGACCTTCCAGGTCGGCAGGAAATACGGGGTCGCCAGCCAGATACGCTGCTGACTGCTGTTCAGGGCACGGACCAGCGATTGCAGGATGTCGCGGTGCTGACGGGCGTCGGCGTAGGCCACCCGGCCCAGCCCTTCGCCACTGACCGGCAAGCGTGGCAGGCGCGGCAGGCCGAAGTGGGTCGGCGGTCGCCAGGCAACCCGCCGCGGGTTGGCCCGCCATTGGCGGTCGAAGAGCATCTGCCAGTCGGCCACCAGCGGCCCCTGGATCTGCACCATGACTTCGTGCCATTCGCTGGTGTTCTCGGCTGGCTGCCAGAACTCGTCGGTGACCCCGGTACCACCGACCCAGGCAACGGACTGGTCCACCAGCAGGATCTTGCGATGGTCGCGATACAGGTTGCGCAAACCCCGTCGCCAGCGCAGCCGGTTGTACCAGCGCAGCTCGACCCCGGCCGCCTGCAGGCGCTGGCGCAGGCCCAGGGTGAAGGCCAGCGAACCATAGTCATCGAACAGGCAGCGCACCTGCACGCCCCGCTCCGCGGCGCTGACCAGCGCCAGGACCATGGCCTCGGCGCAGGCCCCCGCCTCCACCAGGTACAGCTCCAGGTCGACCTGGAACTCGGCGCGGGCAATGGCGGTGAGCATCAGCGGGAAAAACGCCGGTCCGTCGATCAGCAGTTCGAATTGATTGCCGGAGCGCCAGGGAAAGACCGGCCCGGCCATGTCAGCGCGCCGTGAAGATCAGCACCGCACCCACCGGCACCGAGAGGTTGATCGACTTCAGCCCGGCGGCCTTGCGCAGGGTCTCCAGGCCAGGCGCCAGGTCGAAGTGCTCGGCACGCAGGACCAGCGGCTCCAGGGTCACCACCTGGAAGCGCCGCTCGTCGAGGCGGGTCGCCAGGAGCTGGGCGTTGTAGCTGTGGGTCTTGCCGTGCAGGGTGACGTTGACCGGCAGGCGCAGTTCCAGCTGGGCGCCGTTGGCCAGGTCGTTGATCGGGCGCAGGTCGAGCTGGGCGCGGATTGTCGCGTCGGGGAAGGTGTCGACGACGAACAGGTCCTTGCGCATGCGTTCGTCGCGCAGGGGGATGCCGCTGCTGACCGATTCCATCTCGACTTCAAGCTCGGCCGCGCCCTTGCGGTCGACCTTGCCGTGCAGCACCAGGAAGCGGTGCACTTCGGACACGTCGCCGTTCTTGCTGGTGATGAAGGAAAGGCGCGATGACTCGTTGTCCAGGTACCAGTTGGCCTGGGCGGGAAGGCAGACGATCGCCAGCGCGGCGAGCAGGAGGCGGAGCGAGGTGGGCATGCGAAATCCTGAAACACTTTGGCGCTCAACCTTAACCGTCCGTCCTCATGGCAGCAAGCGACAGCCCTCGCGCGGGCCTTGCCAGCGGGCACGGGCGTCACGCCCCAGGCCACTGGCAAACACCTCCCGGGCCTGCTCATCGTCACGCAGCGCACTGAGGGGCAGCCACTGCTTCACATAGCCCAGGCAGTACTCGGGATCGAAGCCCGTGACATAGCGGCACGAGCAGTACTCCTTCGCCGTGTAGGCGCTGAGTATGCCGGGAAAGGCGCTCAGCGCCGCCCGTTCGGACCAGCCCCACACCAACAGGCCAAGGACGATCAACAACAGCAGGCGCTTCATGGCTGCTCTCCGGGAAAGGCGGCCAGGACCTGGCGCAGCAGGGTATTGTGCTGGAAGCTGCCGTCGCGGTCGTCGGCGTAGCGCACGATCACCAGCCGTTGCCTGGGCAGCACATACAGGGCCTGGCCCCAGTGGCCGAGGGCAGCGAAGGTATCGCCTGGCGCGTCGGGCCAGGCCGCGTTGCTGTTCAGCCACCAGTGGCCGCCGGGCATGGCTTCGCCAGGTGGCCCGCCGGCCCCGGCGAAGGGCCGCAGGTTGAAGGCCACCCACTGCGCCGGGAGCAACTGGCGGCCTTGCCAGCGGCCATCGTCGAGCATCAGCTGGCCGATCCGGGCCAGCTCCCGGGCGGTCATGTAGAGGTAGGAAGAGCCGACGAAGGTGCCCTGGGCGTCCCGTTCCCAGACTGCCTTGTCGATGCCGAGGGGCTCGAACAGTGCGCGCCAGGGATACTCGGGATAGCGCTCGGGCCCGACCATCTGCCGCAACGCGGCGGCCAGGACATTGCTGTCGCCACTTGAATAGAGGAAGCGCTCGCCCGGCGCAGCGGCACGCTCATGAGCGGCGGTGAACCCGGCCATATCGCTGCGGCCCGTGGTGTAGAGCATCGCCACCACCGAGGATTTCAGCGGTGCGTATTCGTAGTCTTCCTGCCAGCCGAGGCCGCTGGCCCAGTGCAGCAGGTCCTGGATACGCACCTGCGGGTGGGCCTGCATCGGCGGGTAGAACCTGGCGGCGGGGTCGTCCAGCTGGAAGCGGCCTTCGCCGTAGGCCACACCGAGGACCGTGGCCAGGACGCTCTTGCTGATGGACCAGGTCAGGTGCGGGGTGTCCGGGCCGGTCGGGGAGGCGTACTGCTCGAAGACCACCTTGCCGTCCTGGATCACCAGCAGCGCATCGGTGCGCACGCCTTCGCGGGTCTGCTCGTTGCGCGGCGGGAAGGCGTAGGCGCGGAGGTCTGCCTCATTGGCAAAGGTTGGGCTGGAGAGGAAGAACAGGATGGCAAGGAGCGCGGTGCGCATGGTCTGTACCCGGGGAGCGTGACCGGGCAAGCGTAGCCCGAGTTCGTGACAACTGGTGGAACAGCCGGACGCATCCCCTGTGGGAGCGGGTTCACCCGCGATTACGGTGCTGGATTCACTGCTGCAATCGCGGGTAAACCCGCTCCCACAAGGGATGCGCGGTCAGCCTGCGATACCGTTCCAGGCCTTGGCCAGACGCTTGGCCCGTGCAGCACTGGCAATCTCCAGGATGCCCTGGTCACGCATCCACAGGTTGGCCCACTCGCCCTCGGTGCCCGCCAACGCCTTGTTGATCTCGTCACGCATCCCGCCGAACTGGGCGAACAACCCGCCCAGCAGCAGATGGCAGGCTGGCGACTCGGCGCTCTGCCGGCTGCCTTCGGCACAGCCCGCGAGCAATGCCAGCAGACGCAGCATCAGGCCCTGGTCCCAGCCATTGGCACGTCCGATGCCGTACAGCCAAGCCGCCAGGGCACTCAGCACATAAAGGTCTTCCAGCGAGCGAAACGGTTTCACATAGCCATCCCAGCCATCCCCCGCCAGCCGCTCGCACAATGCCTGCTCCAGGTGCAGGCGGGCATGCCCGACTTCCGGCATCAGCGGCAACGCCGGCAGCGGATCGAGGCGCACCCCGGGCTCACCGGGATAGACCACCGCCAGGCTCACCTGCGGCGCGTCCCCCGGCAGCTCGCTGCGTGCCGCCACCAACAGCCAGTCGGCATCGGGGCCGCAGGTGACGAAGTCCTTGCTGCCCTCCAGGCGCAGGGCTTGCAGATCAAGGCGCATCGCCATGTCCGCCGGGCGCACGCTGCGTTTTTCGCTGGCACACAGGGCGCCAAGGCTGTCCGGCGCGCTGGGCCAGAGCACCCGCAGCGCCGCCTGGTAGCCGGCGAGGAACGCCAGCCCCGGCGTCGGCATGGCCTGGCCACCGAGGACCGCCAGCTCGAACGGCGACACCGGCCCCAGGCGATCCAGCAAGCCGGCCCAGGTGTCGCCAAGGTTCTCCAGCAGGGGTTGCGCGAGGGGTCGATTCAGGCGTTCCAACCAGCTCATGAAAGGCTCCTTGGGGGCTGTCATACAAGCATCACCAAACATTCACGGGGGTGACACCCCCTCTACCTAGTCTGAGCTTGCACAACAAAGTCGACCGGCCGCAACCCCATGGCTGGCTTATGGAGACTCGCAATGACTCAGATCGCTCGCTCTGGCGACAACAGCACTGAACGCCGTCTGCAAGCCGAACGCCTGGTTGGCCCGGCTGCCCTGCGCGAGGCCCAGGCCCTGCGTTTCAGTGTCTTCAGTGGTGAATTCAAGGCCAAGCTCAAAGGAGCCGAGCAAGGCCTGGACATGGACGACTACGACCCGCACTGCATGCATATCGGCGTGCGCGACCTGAACAGCGGTCGCCTGGTGGCCACCACCCGCCTGCTCGACCATCGCGCCGCCAGCAGCCTGGGGCGCTTCTACAGCGAAGAAGAATTCAGCCTGCATGGCCTCGGCCACCTGCAAGGCCCGATCCTCGAACTCGGCCGCACCTGCGTGGACGCTGCCTACCGCAACGGTGGCACCATCGCCGTGCTGTGGAGCGAACTGGCCGAGATCCTCAACGAAGGCCGCTACAGCTACCTGATGGGCTGCGCCAGCATCCCCATGCAGGACGGCGGCGTACAGGCCCACGCGATCATGCAGCGCCTGCGCGAACAGCACCTGTGCACCGAGCACCTGCGCGCCGAACCGAAGAATCCGCTGCCCAGCCTGGCCCTGCCGGGCAACGTCATCGCGCAGATGCCACCACTACTCAAGGCCTACATGCGCCTGGGCGCGAAGATCTGCGGCGAACCGTGCTGGGACGAGGACTTCCAGGTCGCCGACGTGTTCATCCTGCTCAAGCGCGACGAGCTCTGCCCGCGCTACGCCCGTCACTTCAAGGCGGCGGTGTGATGCAGCGCCTGCGGGTGTTCGCCCGCATCGTCCGGGTGTTGCTGGTGGTGCTGCTGGGCCTGGGCATGGCCTCGCTGTTCGGCCTGTTCGAACGCCTCGGCATCAATGCTTCGGCGCAACGCCGGCAGCGCTGGTCGCGGATCTTCATGCAGCGCCTGGTCAACGCCCTGCCGTTTCGCGTGAAGGTGATCGGCGAACTGCCACAACAGCCGATGCTATGGGTCAGCAACCATGTGTCGTGGACCGATATCCCGGTGCTCGGCATGCTCGCCCCGCTGTCCTTCCTGTCCAAGGCCGAAGTGCGCACCTGGCCGGTGGCCGGCTGGCTGGCGCACAAGGCCGGGACCCTGTTCATCCGTCGTGGCGGCGGCGACAGCCAGTTGCTGCGCCGGCAGATCAGCCAGCACCTGCAAAAGGACTGCGCCCTGCTGATCTTCCCCGAAGGCACCACCACCGATGGCCGCAGCCTGCGCACCTTCCATGGTCGCCTGCTGGCCAGCGCCATCGACAGCGAAGTGCCGCTGCAACCCATCGCCCTGCGTTACCTGCGCAACGGCGAGGCGGATCCGATCGCTCCGTTCATTGGTGATGACGACCTGTTGTCGCACCTGATGCGCCTGTTCGCCCAGCCTTGCGGCGACGTCGAGGTGCATCTGCTGGCGCCTATCCCGAGCAAGGGTGTGGAACGTGCCGCCCTGGCCTTCCAGGCCCAGCAGGCGATAAGCCGCGCACTGTTTGGCGAGGAAGCCGCGCAAGCCCTGCCTCAGCGCCGCGCCAAGGCGGCCTGAGGCTCCTGCAAGGCAGCGGCGGCAAAGGCCTGCAACTGCGGGTAGAACTGGCGGAAGTCCTCCAGCAGCAACGGATACAGGGCTTCCACCTCCGCCATCGCGCCGGCCATGCCTTCCGGTCGCGACAGGCGCCGGGCGATACCGCGGAACACCTGTTCCAGGATGGCGAATTCTCGGTACGAACCCAGCCAGTCGTCGGCGGCCATCAGCGGCGCGATATGCGCCAGCCGCCCCGGCAGCGCCTGCTCCGCCATCAGCACCTGGTAGACCCGCGCGGTGAACTGCGGCAACGGCTGTTGCGCGTAGTCCTGCCAGTGCAGGGCCAGGCAGTGGTCGAAAAACACATCGAGGATGATCCCGGCGAAACGCCGACGCTCGGCAGGAAAGCGCGCCAGCGAAGCCAGCACCAGCGGGTGGCTGTCGGTGAACGTGTCGATACGCCGGTGCAGGCGGATCGCCTGTTCCAGTGGCAGCGGGAAGCGACCTTCCAGCGGGCCCTTGACGAAGTCGCCGTAGAGGCTGCCGAGCAACTGCTCGGGCTGGTCGCCGCCGAGATGGAGGTGGGCTAGATAGTTCATGGAGTGTGAGTCTAAGGCATTTGTCCAGTACTCACCGGCCTCATCGCCAGCCCAGGCACCCATAGATCGATTTCTTCTGCCCGCCAAACCAATTCATATTTGTATATCGCGAAATACCGATTTATATTTCGTCCCATCGCGATATACCGCTACACACCCCACGAGCCCGACCATGCCCCTTGATCTCGACGAAATAATAAAAGCCCTCGCCCACCCCGTGCGGCGCGACATCCTCGGCTGGCTGAAAGACCCGCAGACCTGCTTCCCCGACCAGCACCACAGCCTCGACAACGGCGTGTGCGCCGGGCAGATCGACCAGCGTTGCGGCCTCTCGCAGTCCACCGTCTCGGCGCACCTGGCCACCCTGCAACGGGCAGGCCTGATCAGCAGCCAGAAGGTCGGGCAGTGGAACTTCTTCAAACGCAACGAGGACACCATCCAGGCGTTTCTCGCGCAATTGAGCCGTGAGCTCTGAACAGGAATCCCATGCCCCTTTCCCTCTTGATCCTGGCGCTCAGCGCCTTCGCCATCGGCACCACCGAGTTCGTCATCATGGGCCTGCTGCCCGAGGTGGCCACCGACCTCGGCGTGTCGATCCCCGGCGCCGGCTGGCTGGTCACCGGCTACGCCCTGGGCGTGGCCGTCGGTGCGCCGTTCATGGCCATGGCCACCTCGCGCCTGCCACGCAAGCTGGCGCTGGTCTCGCTGATGGGCGTGTTCATCGTCGGCAACCTGCTCTGCGCGGTGGCCAGCGACTACAACCTGCTGATGTTCGCCCGGGTGGTCACCGCACTCTGCCACGGTGCCTTCTTCGGCATCGGCTCGGTGGTCGCCGCCAGCCTGGTGCCGGCCAATCGCCGGGCCTCGGCAGTGGCGCTGATGTTCACCGGCCTGACCCTGGCCAACGTCCTCGGCGTGCCACTGGGCACCGCCCTGGGCCAGGTCGCCGGCTGGCGCTCGACCTTCTGGGCCGTGACCGGCATCGGCATCATCGCCCTGATCGGCCTGATCCGCGTCCTGCCGCTACGCCATGACGAGGAAAAACTCGACATGCGCGCCGAACTGGCTGCGCTCAAGGGCGCCGGCATCTGGCTGTCGCTGTCGATGACCGTGCTGTTCTCCGCCTCGATGTTCGCCCTGTTCACCTATGTCGCGCCGCTGCTCGGCGATGTCACCGGCGTCACCCCGCGCGGCGTGACCTGGACCCTGCTGCTGATCGGCCTGGGCCTGACCCTGGGCAATATCCTCGGCGGCAAGATGGCCGACCGTCGCCTGGGTGCGACCCTGGTCGGCGTGTTCGCTGCCATGGCGGTGGTGTCCACCGTCCTGAGCTGGACCAGCGTCGCCCTGATTCCCACCGAGATCACCCTGTTCCTCTGGGCCACCGCTGCCTTCGCCGCAGTGCCGGCCCTGCAGGTCAACGTGGTGATGTTCGGCAAGGCCGCGCCAAACCTGGTCTCGACCCTGAACATCGGCGCCTTCAACCTGGGCAATGCCCTCGGCGCCTGGGTCGGAGGCCTGGTCATCGAGCAAGGCCTGGGTTTGACCCGTGTGCCCCTGGCTGCGGCGGCGCTGGCCGTGCTGGCGCTGATCGTCACCCTCATCACTTTCAGCCAGGGCGGCCCCAAGGCCGAACTGGCCCCGGCCACCCACTGAGGTTTGTGCAATGACGACTCTGTTTGATCCGATCACCCTCGGCGACCTCGAACTGCCGAACCGCATCATCATGGCTCCGCTGACCCGCTGCCGCGCCGACGCAGGGCGGGTGCCCAACGCGCTGATGGCCGAGTACTACGTGCAACGCGCCAGCGCCGGCCTGATCCTCAGCGAAGCCACCTCGGTGACACCGATGGGCGTGGGCTACCCGGACACGCCGGGCATCTGGTCCAACGACCAGGTGCGTGGCTGGACCAACGTGACCAAGGCGGTGCATGGCGCCGGCGGGCGCATCTTCCTGCAACTGTGGCACGTGGGGCGGATTTCCCATCCGGGCTACCTGAATGGCGAACTGCCGGTGGCACCAAGTGCGATCCAGCCCAAGGGACATGTCAGCCTGGTCCGGCCGATCACCGACTACCCGACGCCGCGGGCCCTGGAAAGCGCCGAGCTGGAGGACATCGTCGACGCCTACCGCACGGCCGCAGAAAACGCCAAGGCTGCCGGGTTCGACGGAGTCGAGGTCCATGCGGCGAACGGCTACCTGATCGACCAGTTCCTGCAAAGCAGCACCAACCAGCGCACGGACGGCTATGGCGGCTCCCTGGAGAACCGTGCGCGCCTGCTGCTGGAAGTGACCGATGCAGTGATCGAGGTGTGGGGTGCCGGACGGGTCGGCGTGCATCTCGCACCCCGTGCCGACGCCCATGACATGGGCGACGCCAACCGGGTCGAGACCTTCACCTACGTGGCCCGGGAGCTGGGCAAGCGCGGCATCGCCTTCATCTGCTCGCGGGAGAAGGAAGCGGACGACAGCATCGGCCCGCAAATCAAGGCGGCGTTCGGTGGCCCGTACATCGTCAACGAAGGCTTCGACAAGCAGCATGCCAATGCTGCGCTGGCGCAAGGTCGTGCCGATGCGGTGGCCTTTGGCGTACCGTTCATCGCCAACCCGGACCTGCCGGCACGACTGGCGGCGGATGCGCCGTTGAACGCGCCGCGGCCGGAAAGCTTCCATGGTGGTGGTGCGGTGGGCTACATCGACTATCCGCGGCTGTGATCGATAGGCCGACACGGTCCATGTGGGAGCGGGTTCACCGGGACGCCGGACCGCCGCGATTGCGTCGGTGAATTCACTACCGCATCGCGGGTGAACCCGCTCCCACACGGATCGCGTCAGGCCTCAATTGCGGGCATTGATCTGCTGCTGCAGGTTCTGCACCTGGCTCTGCAGGGTATTGATGTTGCGGGTCATCTGCCCGCGGAAGGCATCGAACTCCGCCGTCGACGCGCCACCACCGCCCGCCGCAGCCACCGGACGATTTTCCTGCTCGCTCTTGAGCACGATCAGGTCCTGCTCCAGGCGCTGGGTCGCCGCGGCCTGGCTCTTCAGTTGCGCATCGATCTTGCTGCCGTCGACGCGAGCGCTCTTCAGCGTCGCGACGTCATCGGCCACGGCCTTGATCTGCCCGTCGATCTTGCCGCCATCCAGTTGCGCCGCCTTCAGCGCAGTCAGTTCCTGCGCCACGGCCTTGAGCTGGGTCTGCAACTCAACCTGCAACTGGGCATTGGCCGCCTGCTGCTGGCTGACCTGGGCCATCGCCGATTCCAGGCGCTTGCCCAGCTCTCCGGTCTGACCGGCCACACCTTCCTGCTGCTTGCCCTGCTCGCTCAAGCTGGCCTGCAACTGCCGCACCTGCAGCTTCAGCGCTTCGTTCTCGGTATTGGCCGAGCTCTCGCTGGCACTGACCTTGCCGGAAATCACCTGCAGGCGCCCCGCCGCTTCCTCGCTGATACGGGCGAAGCTTTCCTGGGTAGCCACCAGTTGCTGCTCCATCAGCGAGATCTGCTGGAAGCTCCACCAGGCAACGCCGCCCAAGGCAATGAACGAGGCGCCGAGCAACGCCCACAGCGGCCCGACCAGCGGCGCCTTCGCGGTGCGCTTGCGCGCAGCACGCGGATGAGCCGCCGGCGCGAACTCATCATCATCGCGCTCCACGGCCTTGAGGGTGGGCACGTCGTCAAAATCATCTCGAGCATCGTTGCGCATGGGCAGTTTTCAACCACGGTGATAGCAAAATGGGCGCCAGTATAAACCGCTCACGCGGCGCACTCATCGACCATGAAGGAAGATTCAGGTTCAGTGACCGCCATGCTGCGCCTGCCACCAGGCGCAGAATTCATCCAGCGCGGCCCAGATGCTGACCTGCGGACGGTAGTCGAGGTAGTGCCGGGCGCGGCTGATGTCCAGGCTGAAGTCCTTGCTCATGACCTGCACGCCAAGACGGCTGAGGGTCGGCTGCGGACGCCCGGGCCAGAGCATGCAGGCCGCTTCGTTGAGCGCCGCGGCGGTATACGCCAGGCCCACCGGACGGTAACGGGTTACCGGCGGCAGCGACATCCGGCGCATCACGTAGTTGACCACGTCCCACACCGGCAGCGGCTGGCCGTTGCTGATGTTGTAGGCCTGGCCCAAGGCGTCGGGGCCGGCGTTGATGGCACTGAGCAGGGCCTCGTTGAGGTTCTGCACGCTGGTGAAATCCACCTTGTTCAGGCCGTTGCCGATGATCGCCAGGCGTTTCCTGCGCTGCATCTGCATCAACCGCGGGAAGATGCTCATGTCACCGGCACCGGTGACGAAGCGCGGGCGCAGGGCCAGCACTTCGAGGCCGAACTCCTGGGCGCCGAAGACCTTCTGCTCGGCCAGGTGCTTGGTCGCGCCATAGTGATCGTAGAAGCGCCGCGGCACCTGGTCCTCGGTGATCCCGGTGCGCGAGTTTCCGGAGAAGTAGATCGACGGCGACGACAGGTGCACCAGGCGCTGTACATGCTCCTTGAGGCAGGCTTCGACCACATTCTCGGTGAGCACCACGTTGCCTTGGTAGAAGTCCTGGTAGCGGCCCCAGTTGCCCACTGCGCCGGCGCAGTGCACCACGGTGTCGATGCCCTGGCACAGGCGCCGCGCCACTTCCGGGTCGCCCAGGTCGCCGGGAATGAACTGCGCGCCACGCCGCACCAGGTGCTCGACGCCCTCGGGCCGGCGACCGTTGACCCGTACTTCCAGGCCCTGCTCCAGGGCGAAGCGCGCAAAACGCCCGCCGATGAAGCCGCTTGCACCGGTGACCAGTATTCCCATGAAGCACTCCGCTAACTATTTTTTCCCGAGGGTGCAGACGCCGCCGAGGCGTCCCACGGCACCAGCCATTGGCCGGCACTGCGCCGCAGATGATCGGTGAGCTGGCCGAGCAGTTGCCCGCCATTGCGCCAGTGATGCCAGAACAACGGCACATCGATGGGCCGCTCCGGGACGATTTCCACCAGGCGTCCGCTGGCCAGTTGTTCACGGGCCTGCAGTTCCGGCACCAGGCCCCAGCCCAGGCCGGCTTCGGTCAGGCGCAGGAAGCCCTCGGATGAAGGACACAGATGATGCAGGAATCCATCGCTGATGCCTAATGAAGCGAGGTAGCGATGCTGCAGGAAATCGTCCGGGCCGAAGACGATGGCCGGGGTGCGCGCCAGGCGCCGCGGGTCGACGCCGTCGGCGAAATGCCGGGCCATGAAGGCCGGGCTGGCCAGCGCACGATAGCGCATGGCCCCGAGCAGCACGCTGCGCGCTCCGGCCACCGGGCGTTCGCTGGCGCACAGGCAGCCGGCGACTTCACCGGCGCGCATGCGCTTGAGCCCGACTTCCTGGTCTTCCACCACCAGGTCCAGGAGCACCTGGGTCCGGACACAGAACTCGCTGGCCGCCTCGGCCCACCAGGTCGCCAGGCTGTCGGCGTTGAGCGCCACCCGCAGGCGCTCGGGCAGGCCTTCCTCGTCCAGCGCCGGGACCTGGCCCTGCAAATCGCGTTCAAGCAGGCGTACCTGCTGCACATGGTTGAGCAGGCGCCGACCGATCTCGGTGGGGATGGGCGGCGTGGCACGCACCAGCACCGGCTGGCCGACCCGCGCTTCGAGCAGCTTGATCCGTTGGGAAATGGCCGATTGCGACAGCCCGAGCAACTGCGCGGCACGCTCGAAGCCGGCCTGCTCGATGACGGCGGCGAGGGCTGAGAGCAGCTTGTAGTCGAACATCACTTTTCCTAATGCGGGATGATTTCTATTGGTTTTTCTTATAGCCGAAGACCCCGGAGAATGGCTAGTCATTGGGGCCTTATCGCTGCATGGGTATCTACACATCTCGGCCATGCTCAACACGGACTATGTGGGAGCGGATTTATCCGCGATTGGCCGCGAAGCGGCCATAAAACCTGCCCCCTCGGTGAGTCAGGCAAAACCGGGACTCAGGTTTTACGACGGCTTCGCCGCCGATCGCGGATGAATCCGCTCCCACAGAATCGCGTTTTGCTCCAGGTCTGCTGGCGGCAAAAGTTGTGTAAATACCCATGCAGCGATGAGGCCCTCCAGAGCACTGAAAATCCGGAGTCATCCCTTATGTGGCAAAGCTACCTCAACGGCCTCCTCGTCGCCTTCGGCCTGATCATGGCCATCGGCACCCAGAACGCTTTCGTCCTCGCCCAGAGCCTGCGCCGTGAGCACCACCTGCCGGTCGCGGCGCTGTGCGTGTTCTGCGACGCCGTGCTGGTCGCCCTCGGTGTGTTCGGCCTGGCCACTGTGCTGGCGCAGAACCCGACCCTGCTGGCGGTGGCGCGCTGGGGTGGCGCGGTATTCCTCGTCTGGTACGGCAGCAAGGCGCTGATGCGCGCCTGCTCCAGCCAGAGCCTGGAACAGGGCGAAGGCCAGGGCCTGCGCTCGCGCCGCGCGGTGCTGCTCAGCGCCCTGGCGGTGACCCTGCTCAATCCCCACGTATACCTCGACACCGTGCTCCTGATCGGCTCGCTCGGTGCCCAGCAGACCGTGCCCGGCGCCTATGTCGCCGGTGCCGCCAGCGCTTCGCTGCTGTGGTTCTTCACCCTCGCCCTGGGCGCGGCCTGGCTCGCCCCGTGGCTGGCTCGTCCGAGCACCTGGCGCCTGCTCGACCTGATGGTGGCGGTGATGATGTTCGCCGTGGCGGCGCAACTGATCTTCAACTGACGGCCACTCATCCGCCGCAGGCAACGGCTCTGGAACCTCTTGTCCATACACTTGTTGCGTGGTTTAGACGTAGGCCCGGTGCTATGATCCCGAGCCTGCGTCGCAAAGAGTACAAACTCGCCGACGCATTCCGGCCGCCCGTGATCGGCCTTGCGTTCACCGCACCAGACCTGATTAGGAGATTTCACCATGGCTTTTGAATTGCCGCCGCTGCCCTACGCCCACGACGCCCTGCAGCCGCACATTTCCAAGGAAACCCTGGAGTTCCACCACGACAAGCACCACAACACCTACGTCGTGAACCTGAACAACCTGGTCCCAGGTACCGAATTCGAAGGCAAGACCCTGGAAGAGATCGTCAAGACCTCTTCGGGCGGCATCTTCAACAACGCCGCTCAAGTGTGGAACCACACCTTCTACTGGAACTGCCTGGCCCCGAACGCCGGTGGCCAACCGACCGGCGCCCTGGCCGAGGCCATCAACGCCGCCTTCGGTTCCTTCGACAAGTTCAAGGAAGAGTTCACCAAGACGTCCGTCGGCACCTTCGGCTCCGGCTGGGGCTGGCTGGTGAAGAAGGCTGATGGCTCCCTGGCCCTGGCCAGCACCATCGGCGCCGGCTGCCCGCTGACCAGCGGCGACACCCCGCTGCTGACCTGCGACGTCTGGGAACACGCCTACTACATCGACTACCGCAACGTCCGTCCGAAGTACGTCGAGGCGTTCTGGAACCTGGTCAACTGGAAGTTCGTCGCCGAGCAGTTCGAAGGCAAGACCTTCACTGCCTGAGTCGCGCGCTTCTGAAAAAACCCGGCCTCGCCGGGTTTTTTTTCGCCCTCGGCAAGGCCCCCTCGCCTTGCCGCCAGCCCAAGGCGCGCTAACATCAAAAATCTTGGGAAACTCGCCGACCGGTACTCAAGTCCCATGACAGGTCAACCGATACAGTGCCCAAGGGTCCGCCGGAAAAGACGGATCAGGCAGCGGGAAAAATGAAAAACCACTACACACATCCTGCTCAAAGGCCGATAGTGGATTGCCATAATTGATGGCAAAATGATGCCGCGCGCATGGATTAAGGAAACCCCATTGAAGCTGGAATTCAAGAACAGCTTATCGGTCAAGTTGCTCAGGGTTGTCCTGCTTTCGGCGCTGATCGTCGGAGTGGTGCTCAGCTGTGCGCAGATCGTCTTCGACGTCTACAAGACCCGCCAGGCCGTGGCCAGCGATGCCCAGCGCATCCTCGACATGTTCCGCGACCCGTCGACCCAGGCGGTGTACAGCCTCGACCGGGAAATGGGCATGCAGGTCATCGAAGGCTTGTTCCAGGACCAGTCGGTACGCATGGCCTCCATCGGCCACCCCAATGAGACCATGCTCGCGGAGAAATCCCGCCCGCTGCAGGACACCCGCACGCGCTGGCTGACCGACCTGATCCTCGGCCAGGAACGCTCGTTCACCACTCAACTGGTCGGCCGCGGTGCCTACAGCGAGTACTACGGCGACCTGAACATCACCCTCGACACCGCCAGCTACGGCGAGAGCTTTCTCTTCAATTCGGTGATCATCTTCATTTCCGGGGTCCTGCGTGCCCTGGCCATGGGCCTGGTGCTGTACCTGGTCTATCACTGGCTGCTGACCAAGCCGCTGTCGCGGATCATCGAGCACCTCACCCAGATCAACCCCGACCGCCCCAGCCAGCATCAACTGCCCCTGCTCAAGGGCCACGAGAAGAACGAACTGGGCCTGTGGATCAACACCGCCAACCAGTTGCTGGCCTCGATCGAGCGCAATACCCACCTGCGCCACGAGGCAGAAAACAGCCTGCTGCGCATGGCCCAGTACGACTTCCTCACCGGCCTGCCGAACCGCCAGCAGTTGCAGCAGCAGCTGGACAAGATCCTCGTCGACGCCGGGCGCCTGCAACGCCGGGTCGCAGTGATCTGCGTCGGCCTCGACGACTTCAAGGGCATCAACGAACAGTTCAGCTACCAGGCCGGCGACCAGTTGCTGCTGGCCCTGGCCGATCGCCTGCGCGCCCACAGCGGCCGTCTCGGTGCCCTGGCCCGCCTCGGCGGCGACCAGTTCGCCCTGGTCCAGGCCGATATCGAGCAGCCCTACGAAGCTGCGGAACTGGCCCAGAGCATTCTCGACGACCTGGAGGCACCGTTCGCCCTCGACCTCCAGGAAATCCGCCTGCGCGCCACCATCGGCATCACCCTGTTCCCGGAAGACGGCGACAGCACCGAGAAGCTGCTGCAGAAAGCCGAACAGACCATGACCCTGGCCAAGTCGCGCTCGCGCAACCGCTACCAGTTCTACATCGCCAGCGTCGACAGCGAGATGCGCCGCCGCCGCGAACTGGAAAAGGACCTGCGCGAAGCCCTGTCGCGCAACCAGCTGTACCTCGTCTACCAGCCGCAGATCAGCTACCGCGACCAGCGCGTGGTCGGGGTCGAAGCGCTGCTGCGCTGGCAGCACCCGGAACTGGGTATGGTCCCGCCGGACCAGTTCATCCCGCTGGCCGAGCAGAACGGCAATATCGTGGTGATCGGCGAATGGGTGCTCGACCAGGCCTGCCGCCAGTTACGCGAGTGGCACGACCAGGGCTTCAGCGAATTGCGCATGGCGGTCAACCTGTCCACCGTGCAGTTGCACCATAGCGAGCTGCCGCGGGTGGTCAACAACCTGCTGCAGATCTATCGCCTGCCGCCCCGCAGCCTGGAGCTGGAGGTGACCGAGACCGGCCTGATGGAAGACATCAGCACCGCCGCCCAGCACCTGCTGAGCCTGCGCCGCTCCGGCGCGTTGATCGCCATCGACGACTTCGGCACCGGCTATTCCTCCCTCAGCTACCTGAAGTCGCTGCCGCTGGACAAGATCAAGATCGACAAGAGCTTCGTTCAGGACCTGCTGGAAGACGACGACGATGCCACCATCGTCCGGGCCATCATCCAGCTGGGCAAGAGCCTCGGCATGCAGGTCATCGCCGAGGGCGTGGAAACTGCCGAGCAGGAGGCCTACATCGTTGCCCAGGGCTGTCACGAGGGCCAGGGCTACCACTACAGCAAGCCGCTGCCGGCCCGCGAACTCACTGCTTTCCTCAAGCAGGCGCAGCGCAACCAGGTGTCGATACTCTGAGGCGACACCCCGGTTGTCCACGTACGACACGCCCGTAAATATTGCGTGATGGCCTCTTTACATAAAATGCAAATCTTTCGCATTATGTCGCAGCTTTTTTTCGCGTGCGGCCTTCTGCACGCCTGTTCAACCCTCCGACGCAGGAATTCGCCATGATTCGTATGCCTCTGGCCACCGCCAGTCTGTTGGCCATTGCCATCTCCCTCGCCGGTTGCGGCGACAGCAAGGACAAGGCTGCCGCGCCACAAGCCCAGGCACCGGCTCCGGCAGCTGCCGCCACCCCGGCCGCTCCAGCCGCCGCTGGCGCCGTGGACGAGGCTGCTGCCCAGGCCGTGGTCAAGCACTACGCCGAGATCGTCTACGCCACCTACAGCGACGCGCTGAGCACCGCGAAAACCCTGCAGACCGCCATCGACGCCTTCCTCGCCAAGCCGAACGACGAAACCCTGAACGCCGCCAAGGCTGCCTGGGCTGCCGCCCGCGTTCCGTACCTGCAGAGCGAGGCGTTCCGCTTCGGCAACACCATCATCGACGACTGGGAAGGCCAGGTGAACGCGTGGCCGCTGGACGAAGGCCTGATCGACTACGTCGACAAGAGCTACGAGCACGCCCTGGGCAACCCGGCGGCCGGCGCCAACATCATCGCCAACACCGAGATCCAGGTTGGCGAAGACAAGGTCGACGTCAAGGACATCACCCCTGAGAAACTGGCCAGCCTGAACGAGCTGGGTGGTTCCGAGGCCAACGTCGCCACCGGCTACCACGCCATCGAGTTCCTGCTCTGGGGCCAGGACCTGAACGGCACCGGCCCGGGCGCCGGCAAGCGTCCGGCATCGGACTACCTGGAAGGCCAGGGCGCCACCGGCGGCCACAACGACCGTCGTCGTGCCTACCTGCAGGCGGTCACCCAGCTGCTGGTCAGCGACCTGGAAGAAATGGTCAAGAACTGGGCCCCGAACGTCACCGACAACTACCGCGCCAGCCTGGAGGCCGAACCGGTAGCCAACGGCCTGCGCAAGATGCTGTTCGGCATGGGCAGCCTGTCCCTGGGTGAACTGGCGGGCGAGCGCATGAAGGTGTCCCTGGAAGCCAACTCGCCGGAAGACGAGCAGGACTGCTTCAGCGACAACACCCACTACTCGCACTTCTACGACGCCAAGGGTATCCGCAACGTCTACCTGGGCGAGTACACCCGCGTCGACGGCAGCAAGCTGACCGGCCCGAGCCTGTCGTCGCTGGTAGCCAAGGTCGATCCGGCCACCGACAAGACCCTGCAGGACGATCTGGCCGCCACCGAGGCGAAAATCCAGGTGATCGTCGACCATGCCCTGAAGGGCGAGCACTACGACCAGCTGATCGGCGCCGACAACGCTGCCGGCAACCAGATCGTGCGCGACGCCATCGCTTCGCTGGTCAAGCAGACCGGCGCGATCGAACAGGCCGCCACCAAGCTGGGCATCACCGACCTGAACCCGGATACCGCCGATCACGAATTCTGATCAGCGCCGGAGACGGACAAGAGAGGCGGCCTTCGGGTCGCCTTTTTTATTGCTGCGGTGTCCTTGCCAACGATGGGGCCCTGGAGGACACAACATTGCTCCCTGTCAAAAAACTCACAAAGCTGACAGGGTTTTCATCCAGCAAACGCAAATCCCTCTTATTCACTCCGCCCGCTCCTGTTAAGCTTGCGGGCTGTTTTTTCGAACACCGTCCGGGATTCTGCATGCCCTCGCTGCTTCGCCTCTGCCTGCCTCTCCTGCTGGCCTTGCCCCTGGTCGCCTGCGATGAAGCCCCGCGCTTCACCCAGGCCGAGCCGGGTGAAGCCCGTGCCGGTGGCGACACCACGGTGAACCGCGGCGATCGCGGGGCCTACCAGATGCCGTCGGCCAACCTGACCCCGGCCCGGCGCCTGGACTTCAACGTCGGCAACAGCTTCTTCCGCAGCCCGTGGGTCATCGCCCCGTCCACCACTACCGCCCGCGACGGCCTCGGCCCGCTGTTCAACACCAGCGCCTGCGTGAGCTGCCATATCCGCGACGGCCGCGGCCACCCGCCCGAGCACGATGATCCCAACGCGGTATCCATGCTGGTGCGCCTGTCGATTCCCGACCAGCCGGAGTACGCCAAGCTCATCGAGCGCATGGGCGTGGTGCCCGAGCCGGTCTACGGCACCCAGTTGCAGGACATGGCGATCCCCGGCGTCGCCCCGGAAGGCAAGGTGCGGGTTGACTACGAACCGCTGACCGTGACCTTCAAGGACGGCACCGCGGTCGAGTTGCGCAAGCCGATCCTGCAGATCACCCGCCTCGGCTACGGCCCGATGCACCCGGACACACGCTTCTCCGCCCGAGTCGCCCCGCCGATGATCGGCCTCGGCCTGCTCGAAGCCATTCCCGAGGAAGCTATCCTGGCCAACGCCGACCCGGACGACCGCAACGGCGATGGCATCCGGGGCCGGCCCAACCGGGTCTGGGACGATGCCGAGAACCGCACTGTGCTCGGCCGCTTCGGCTGGAAGGCCGGGCAACCGAACATCAACCAGCAGAATGTCCACGCCCTGTCCGGCGACATGGGCCTGACCTCGACCCTGCGTCCGTTCGACGACTGCACCGCCGCCCAGGTCGACTGCCTGGCCGCACCCAACGGCAACGGCGAAGACGGCGAGCAGGAAGTCAGCGACAACATCCTGCGCCTGATCACCTACTACACGCGCAACCTCGCCGTGCCGGCGCGCAAGGATGTCGACTCGCCCGAAGTGCTGGCGGGCAAGAACCTGTTCTACCAGGCCGGTTGCCAGGGTTGTCACACGCCGAAGTTCGTCACCTCGGCCAACGCCGCCGAACCGGAACTGGCCAGCCAGACCATCTGGCCGTACAGCGACCTGCTCCTGCACGACATGGGCCCGGGCCTCGCCGACCAGCGCAGCGAGTTCGCCGCCAGCGGCCAGGACTGGCGCACCCCGCCACTGTGGGGCATCGGCAAGAACCAGGTCGTCAGCGGCCACACCCAGTTTCTCCACGATGGCCGGGCACGCAACCTGCTCGAAGCCGTGCTCTGGCACGGCGGCGAAGCGCAGGCCGCCCGGCAACGCGTCTTGACCTTCGATGCCACGCAGCGCAGCGCGTTGCTGGCATTCCTGAACTCACTCTAAAGAGAAGGAGCCGGACATGTTCCGTCCCAAGCTGTTGTTCACCAGCCTCGCCGCCCTCGCCCTGGGTGCGTGCTCGCCGCAAGACCCGCAGGCAGTGACCTCCGCCGCCATCGCCAAGCAGGTGATCATGCCGACCTACAGCCGCTGGGTCGAGGCCGACCGCCAGCTGGCCGTCAGCGCCCTGGCCTACTGCGAAGGCAAGGCCAGCCTGGACACCGCCCGTGCCGACTTCCTGCACGCACAGAAAGCCTGGGCTGAGTTGCAACCACTGCTGATCGGCCCGCTGGCCGAAGGCAACCGCGCCTGGCAGGTGCAGTTCTGGCCAGACAAGAAGAACCTGGTCGGCCGTCAGGTCGAGCAACTGGTCAGCGGCGACAAACCGGTGGACGCCGACGCCGTGGCCAAGTCCAGCGTCGTGGTGCGCGGCCTGTCCGCCTACGAATACATCCTCTTCGACAGCAAGCCGGAGATCGCCAACGACGAGCAGAAGGCCCGCTACTGCCCGCTGCTGGTGGCCATTGCCGACTACCAGAAGAACCTGGCCGAAGACATCCTGAAGAACTGGAACAGCACCGACGGCATGCTCGCCCAGCTGACCAAGTTCCCCAACCAGCGCTACGCCGACTCCCACGAGGCCATCGCCGACCTGCTCCGCGCCCAGGTCACCGCCCTGGACACCCTGAAGAAAAAGCTCGGCACGCCGATGGGCCGCCTGAGCAAGGGCATCCCGCAGCCGTTGCAGGCCGAAGCCTGGCGCAGCCAGTCGTCGCTCAAGAGCCTGGCCGCCAGCCTGGCCGCCGCCGAGACTGTCTGGGTCGGCGTCGACAACCAGGGCCTGCGCGGCCTGCTGGGCAAGGACCAGAAGGCCCTGGCCGACAAGATCGACGCGGCCTACGCCGACGCCCGGCAGAAACTTGAGGGCAACCAGCGCTCGCTGAGCGAACTGCTCGAAGACGACGCCGGCCGCCAGCAACTGAACACCATCTACGACGCCCTGAACGTGGTCCATCGCCTGCACGAAGGCGATCTGGCGAAGGCCCTGAACATCCAGCTCGGCTTCAATGCCAACGACGGTGACTGATCATGCTGCGACGCCAGGCCCTGAAACTCGGTAGTGTTCTGCTCAGCGCCCTGACCCTGGGCGGCTGGACCCTGCTGCGGCGAAAGGATCAGCCGCCCCTCCTGCTGTCCGCCCGCGACGACGCGGACGGCCAGCACTACGCGGTCGGCTATCGCCTGGACGGCACCCAGGTGTTCGCCACCCGGGTCGGCCAGCGTTGCCATGACATCATCAATCACCCGCAGCAGCCGATCGCCCTGTTCGTCGCCCGCCGCCCCGGCACCGAAAGCTACCTGATCGACCTGCGCGACGGGCGTCTGCTGCAGACCATCACCTCGCAGCCGAACCGGCATTTCTACGGCCATGCGGTGATCCACAAGGATGGCGAATGGCTGTACGCCACCGAGAACGACACCACTGATCCGGGACGTGGCGTGCTCGGCGTCTACCGTTTTGAGGGCGAGCGCCTGGTGCACAGCGGCGAGCTGTCGACCCACGGCATCGGCCCGCACCAGGTGTCCTGGCTGCCGGACGGCGAAACCCTGGTGGTGGCCAACGGCGGCATTCGCACCGAAGCGGAAAGCCGCGTGGAAATGAACCTCGACGCCATGGAGCCGAGCCTGGTCCTGATGCGTCGCGACGGTAGCCTGATCAGCAAGGAAAGCCTCGGCCAGCAGATGAACAGCGTGCGGCACCTGGCGATCGCCAGCGATGGCACCGTGGTCGCCTGCCAGCAGTTCATGGGCGCGGCCCACGAGACCGCCGAGCTGCTGGCGATCAAGCGTCCGGGGCAGCCGTTCGAGGCCTTCCCGGTACCGGAACACCAGTTGCAATCCATGGCCCAGTACACCGCCAGCGTCGCCGTGCACAACGAGCTGCGCCTGGTGGCGATGACCGCGCCGCGGGCCAACCGCCTGTTCATCTGGAACCTCGACGACGCCAGCGTGCGCCTAGATGCGCCGATGCCGGATTGCGCCGGGGTCGGTGCGGTGGCCGACGGCTTCGTGGTCACCTCGGGACAGGGCCGCTGCCGCCTGTACGACTGTCGCAAGAACGAACTGATAGGCCAGCCGCTGCAACTGCCGTCAGGACTGTGGGACAACCATTTGCACCTCGTCTGAAGTGTTACTGCCGGGCGTAGGGCAAACGGACTAAACTTCGCCAATTCGCATCCAGGGAAATGGAACTATGCTGCGCCGTCGCATGCTGATCATGTTGGGCATCGTGCTGTTGATCGTGCTCGTGCTGGGGGGCTACAAGGCCTTCTCCATCTACAAGCAGATCCAGATGTTCTCCGCACCGAAACCGCCGGTCAGCGTGGCGGCGACACAGGCGCGCACCTTGGCCTGGCAAAGCCGCCTGCCGGCGGTGGGCAGCCTCAAGGCCCTGCAGGGCGTCGACCTCAGCCTGGAAACCGATGGCACGGTGACCAGGCTGATGTTCGAGTCCGGGCAGAAGGTCAGCCGGGGCCAGCCGCTGCTGGAGCTCGACAGCCAGGTCGAGACCGCCCTGCTCGGCACCGCACTGGCCGACCTCAAGCTGGCGGAAGTGGACTATGGTCGCGGCAGCCAGCTGGTGGGCAGCCAGGCCATCTCCAAGGGCGAATATGATCGCCTGACCTCGCAGTTCCGTCGCAACAAGGCAGTGGTCGACCAGCTCAAGGCCTCCCTGGCCAAGAAAAGCATCGCCGCGCCCTTCAGCGGCACCATCGGCATTCGCCAGGTGGATGTTGGCGAGTACCTGCCCAGCGGTACCCGGATCGCCACCCTGCAGGACCTCAGCAGCCTCTACGTCGACTTCTCGGTGCCCGAGCAGAGCCTGCCACGGGTGAGCCTCGACCAGCAGGTGCTGATCGGCGTCGCCGCCTTCCCCGGCGAGACCTTCGCCGCTCGCGTCAGCGCGATCAACCCCAAGGTCGAGGACGCCACCCGCAACGTGCTGGTCCGCGCCACCCTGGCCAATCCCGATGGCAAGCTGCTGCCGGGGATGTTCGCCAACGTCCAGGTGCTGCTGCCCAACCCGCGCGACGAAGTGGTGGTGCCACAGAGCGCGTTGACCTACACCCTGTACGGCAACTCGGTGTACGTCGCGGTGCCGAAGAAGGCCGAGAACGGCGAGCAAGAGAAGGACGCCGAGGGCAAGCCGGCATTGATGGCCGAACGGCGCTTCGTCACTACCGGCGAGCACCGCGACGGCCTGGTGGTGGTAAGCAAGGGCCTCGTTGCTGGCGAGACCGTGGTCACCGCCGGCCAGCTCAAGCTGACCCAGGGCGCACACATCACCGTCAGCCCGGACAAGACCCTCCAGGACCAACCCAACGGCCAGCCTGGCGCCAACTGACAAGGAGGCACCATGGCATTTACCGATCCGTTCATCCGCCGCCCGGTGCTGGCCAGCGTGGTCAGCCTGCTGATCGTCCTGCTCGGCTTCCAGGCCTGGAGCAAGCTGCCCATCCGCCAATACCCGCAGATGGAAAACGCCCTGATCACGGTGACCACCGCCTACCCCGGAGCCAACGCCGAGACCATCCAGGGCTATATCACCCAGCCGTTGCAACAGAGCCTGGCCAGTGCCGAGGGCATCGACTACATGACCTCGGTGAGCCGGCAGAACTTCTCGGTGATCTCGATCTACGCGCGCATCGGTTCGGACAGCGACCGCCTGTTCACCGAGCTGCTGGCCAAGGCCAACGAGGTCAAGAACAAGCTGCCGCAGGACGCCGAGGACCCGGTACTGAGCAAGGAGGCCGCCGACGCCTCGGCGCTGATGTACATCAGCTTCTACAGCAAGGAACTGAGCAACCCGCAGATCACCGACTACCTGTCGCGGGTGATCCAGCCCAAGCTGGCGACCCTGCCGGGCATGGCCGAGGCGGAGATCCTCGGCAACCAGGTGTTCGCCATGCGCCTGTGGCTCGACCCGGTGCGCCTGGCCGGCTACGGCCTCGCCGCCAGTGACGTGACCGATGCGGTACGGCGCTACAACTTCCTCTCCGCCGCCGGCGAGGTGAAGGGCGAATACGTGGTCACCAGCATCAATGCCAGCACCGAGCTGAAGTCCGCCGAGGCCTTCGCCAACATCCCGCTGAAAACCAGCGGCACCAGCCGGGTCCTGCTCGGTGACGTGGCACGGGTGGAAATGGGCGCGGAGAACTACGACACGGTCAGCTCCTTCGACGGCACGCCGTCGGTCTACATCGGCATCAAGGCCACGCCAGGGGCCAACCCGCTGGACGTGATCAAGGAGGTGCGCAAGCTGATGCCCGAGCTGGAAGGCCAGTTGCCGCCCAACCTCAAGGCCTCCATCGCCTACGACGCCACCCTGTTCATCCAGGCCTCCATCGACGAAGTGGTGAAGACCCTGGCCGAGGCGGTGCTCATCGTCATCGTCGTGGTCTTCCTGTTCCTTGGCGCCTTCCGCTCGGTGCTGATCCCGGTGGTAACCATCCCGCTGTCGATGATCGGCGTGCTGTTCTTCATGCAGCTCATGGGCTACTCGCTGAACCTGCTGACCTTGCTGGCGATGGTACTGGCCATCGGCCTGGTGGTGGACGATGCCATCGTCGTGGTGGAGAACATCCACCGCCATATCGAGGAAGGCAAGACACCCTTCGAGGCCGCGCTGGAAGGTGCGCGGGAGATCGCCATGCCGGTGGTGTCGATGACCATCACCCTGGCTGCGGTGTACGCGCCAATCGGCTTCCTCGAAGGCCTGACCGGAGCGCTGTTCAAGGAATTCGCCCTGACCCTGGCCGGCGCCGTGATCATCTCCGGCGTGGTCGCCCTGACCCTGTCGCCGATGATGTGCGCCTTCCTCCTGCGCCACGAGGAAAACCCCAGCGGCCTGGCCCATCGCCTCGACCTGATCTTCGAGCGCCTGAAACAGCGCTACCAGAAGATCCTCCACGCCACCCTGGATACCCGCCCGGTGGTGATCGTGTTCGGCCTCATCGTGCTGTGCCTGATCCCGGTGTTCCTCAAGTTCAGTACCTCGGAACTGGCGCCGAACGAGGACCAGGGCATCATCTTCATGATGGCCACCGCGCCGCAACCGGCCAACCTCGACTATCTCAATGCCTACACCGATGAGTTCACCACGCTGTTCAAGGAATTCCCCGAGTACTACTCGTCATTCCAGATCAACGGCTTCAATGGTGTGCAATCGGGGATCGGCGGCTTCCTGCTCAAGCCCTGGGGCGATCGCCAGCGCACGCAGATGGAGTTGTTGCCGGAGGTCCAGGCCAAGCTCAACGATATCGCCGGCCTGCAGATCTTCGGCTTCAACCTGCCCTCGTTGCCGGGCACCGGCGAAGGCCTGCCGTTCGCCTTCGTGATCAACACGCCGAACGACTACGAGTCACTGCTGGACGTGGCCCAGCGGGTCAAGGAGCGCGCCGAGGCCTCGGGCAAGTTCGCCTTCCTCGACATCGACCTGGCCTTCGACAAACCCGAGGTGGTGGTGGACATCGACCGCGCCAAGGCCGCGCAGATGGGCGTGTCCATGGACGTGCTCGGCAGCACCCTGGCGACCCTGCTGGGCGAGGCGGAAATCAACCGTTTCACCATCGACGGGCGCAGCTACAAGGTCATCGCCCAGGTCGAGCGCGCCTACCGCGACAACCCGGACTGGCTGAACAACTACTACGTGAAGAACCAGGACGGCCAGATGCTGCCACTGTCGACACTGATCACGGTCACCGACCGCGCCCGTCCGCGCCAGCTCAACCAGTTCCAGCAACTCAACTCGGCGATCATCTCCGGCTTCCCGGTGGTGAGCATGGGTGAAGCCATCGACACCGTGCGCACCATCGCCCAGGAGGAAGCACCTGCCGGCTTCGCCTTCGACTACGGCGGCGCGGCGCGCCAGTATGTGCAGGAAGGCAGCGCGCTGTGGGTGACCTTCGGCCTGGCCCTGGCGATCATCTTCCTGGTGCTGGCAGCGCAGTTCGAGAGCTTCCGCGACCCGCTGGTGATCCTGGTGACGGTGCCGATGTCGATCTGCGGCGCGCTGATCCCGCTGTTCCTCGGCCTGTCGAGCCTGAACATCTACACCCAGGTCGGCCTGGTGACGCTGATCGGCCTGATCAGCAAGCACGGTATCCTGATCGTCGAGTTCGCCAACCAGTTGCGTGAGCAGAAGGGCCTGTCGGTGCGCGAGGCAATCGAGGAAGCCGCGGCGATCCGTCTGCGCCCCGTGCTGATGACCACGGCGGCGATGGTGTTCGGCATGGTGCCGCTGATCATCGCCACGGGAGCGGGGGCAGTGAGCCGCTTCGACATCGGCATGGTGATCGCCACGGGGATGTCGGTGGGGACGTTGTTCACGCTGTTCGTGTTGCCCTGCGTGTATACCTTGCTGGCGCGCAAGGATGAGGTGAAGGCGGTCGAACAACCGGCAACCTGATGCCCTCAGGATCGACACAGCAAAAGGCCCCGTCCACGGACGGGGCCTTTTCGCTTGCAACTCACCCTGTTCAGCCCTGGGCACGCAACCCCTGGCTCATGCCGAACAGAAACAGCAGCAGGTCGTGGTCGGGCTTGGCATCGACCTGCGGTTTCACCGCTCGCGGCAATGGGCAATGCGTCAATGTCGCGGACGCATTGATCACACCCGGGCGAGGCTCCTCCCAGGCCGCCACCGCAACGGTCGCGGTAGCCAGGGCAGCCAACAGAAACAGACTTCGAGCTATTTCTAGTTTCATCACTCTAAACCTTTGACAGCGCTGCCAAACGCCACACGGTAAAAGTAGAGCAGCTTTTCCCAGTCGGCATCGCTGAACGACGAATGGCGACGCAATTGACGCAGATCGTTGGCGGCGGCCTTGTGCTTGCTGATCCGCCGGCGGCATTTCTCCAGGTCCAGCAGCGCCACCTCCGCCCGGGCCTCATCCCCCTCGCCCACGACCTTGACGAAGACATGCTTGGCGTAGAGGCAACCGTGCTGCCAATGGCCCAAGTGCATGCGCGCCAGGTTGCGCGCCAGGTCTTCGAGCATCCGCTCATGCAGCACTTCGCCGTAGCGCTCGCGACCGCCCTTGGCGTACCAGACGTCGATTTCCTCGAAACCGTCCAGCGCCTCGCTGATCAGCAATGCCCGCCATTGGCGGTCGGCATCACGCTCGACCCCGCAATAGACGATATGCGGCACGCGCACGCCGAGCTGTTCGAAACTGTGCAGCGCCTCGTACTCGCGCAACACGGTGGGGCGACCGAACGGATGCAGCACGCTGCGGTAGATATGCCCGACCTGGCGCTTGGCATACAGCATGTGTCCGCGATCATCGCGCAGGCGCTGTACGCCACTTTCGCCCCCGCGGCGCTGGTTGGGCTCCTCCACCCACTCGCCCTGCTGCTGCCAGAAGTACTCGAACTGATCAGTACCGGAAGTCCGGTCCGCGCTTGCCACGTCCATAGTTTTCAACCTTTTCGCAATACATAGACTCGCCACATCGCATAGAACGGCAGGAAGTCCATTCGTTCCTGAATCCGGAAGCCGGCGGCCTTGAATTCTTCTTCGACCGTGGCCGCCGGTAACACAAAGCGGTTCTGGTAACTCCCGGTTTCACCCCGGGCGATACGCTGGTCTTCGAGTTTTTTCCGGCGCCACGCCTTGAAATTGCCATCCACCCACAACGACAGAATTACGCTATCACGGGTAACTCGTTGAAATTCCTTGAGAATCTGCATTCTGTGAGGCGCTTCGCCGATATGGTGGAAAAGACGCATGCAGAAAATGCTGTCGACAGCGTTGTCGGGCAGATCGATATCGAAGGCAGAGGTCTGCAAGGGACGTACCCGTTTCACGATCTCGGGCGATTGCGAGCGGCAGGCGGTTTCCAGCATGGCCTCGGAATTGTCGGCACCGATGATCACGCGATTGGGCTTCTCGGCCAGCAACGGCCAGAAACGGCCGGCACCACATGGCAAGTCAAGGACCAGGCCTGGCTCGCCGGCCAGGGTTAGTGCGCGGCGAGCCAGTTGCTCGTCGCGATTGTGGGACATGCGCCGGGAGAAGCTGGCGTGGTGTTTCTCGAAGTACTGCTGGGCGTGCTGCTGGTCGTACTTGTCGGAAAATTCGAGTTTGGTCGGACTGGACATGGAAGGACTCCTGACTGCAATGGGCCCACGTTACGGGGGGCGACGTCGCCGTCAGGTCATGTCTTCGTGAAAAAAATGTCAGTCGAAAGAACAGACTTTACAAAGTATTACGGTGCTTGCCACCGGACTCAGAGGTCCGGCGACAGGCCCTTGTCGCCCAGGCTGACATGGAAGCGGCAGCCATGGGGCTGGGTTTCGCTGAGGGTGACCACCCAGCCCTGGTCGTCGCAGATCCGCTGGACCAGCGAAAGCCCGAGTCCCAGGCCCTCACCGCGTTTCTCGCCGCCGCGGACGAACGGTTGGAACATCGCCTCGCGCTGTTCCTCGGGGATGCCGACACCGCTGTCCTCGACAGTGAAGCTGTTGGCCTCGATGGTCAGGCGGATGAAACCATGGTCGGTGTAGTGGGCCGCATTGCGCAGCAGGTTGCCCATGACCGACTGGAGGAAGGTGGCGTTGTACAGCGTCGCCGATGTTTCCCTGACCACGAAGCTGAGCTTCAGGCCTTTCTGCTCGATGGTGTCGCGCCAGACCCCGACCAGCTCTTCACCGACCTCCTTCAGCGTCGTCTGCGATGCCACCGCACCTTCATCGCGCTGGGCGCGGGCGAGCATCAGGAAGGTCTTCACCAGCTCGCGCATTTCCTCGGTGGCGCGGGCAATACGCTCCACCTGGGTGCGGGCCCGGCCTTCAAGAGCAGGGTTCTCCATCAACAGCTCGCAGGAAGTGGCCAGCACCATCAACGGCGTGCGCAATTCGTGGCTGACGTCACTGGTGAACAGACGCTCGCGGTTCAGCGCATCGCGCAAACGGCCCAGGGTGGCATCGAAAGCCACCGCCAGCTGGCCCACTTCGTCGGCGGCATAGTCCGGCGCCAGCGGCGGCGCCAGGCCGAGCAACTGGTCACGGTGGCGAACCTGGCGCGCCAGGCGGACAACCGGCGCCATCACCCGGCGGGCCAGGATCCAGCCAAGGAACACCGCCAGCGCCAGGCTGAGCACGAAGCCCACCACCACCACGGCGAAGAGCACCCGCTCGCGCTCCTCGAAGTCGCTCTGGTCCTGCAGCAGCACGTAGCGCCGGCCATCCACCACCTCGACCATGGCGTGGTACGACAGGTGCTCGCGAAACACCTCGTGGAAGCCGGGATTCAAGTGGCGCAAGTCCGACGGCAGGGCGAAATCGTCGCGCCCACCGCTGTAGTAGAACAGCTGGTCCGGCCGCGGCCGGTGGCTCCACTCGCTGACGTTGTCCATCAGCAGCAGGCGTTGCAGGTCCCCCCCCAGCACCGAGGAGATCAGCCGTTCTTCCACCAGATGCACGGTGGCGACGATGCCGAAGGCGAATGCCCCGGCCACCAGTGCGCTCATCAGGGCAAACGCGATGATGATCCGCTGCGCAAGACTCTGCTTAAACTCCATCACGCCCCTCGGCCAGGCGATAGCCGACACCATGGACAGTGTGCAACAGCGGTTTGTCGAACGGTTTGTCGATCACCTGGCGCAACTGGTGAACATGGCTGCGCAGGCTGTCGCTGTCCGGGCAGTCGTCGCCCCACAGGGCGTCTTCCAGCACTTCGCGGCGCAGGACGTGGGGGCTTTTCTGCATCAGCACCGCCAGCAGCTTGAGGCCGACCGGGTTGAGCTTGAGGTGACGTCCCTGGCGGGTGACTTCGAGGGTATCGAGGTCGTAGCTCAGGTCACCCACCTGCAGGCTGCGGCGCCCGCCACCCTGGGCCCGACGCAGCACCGCCTCGATGCGCGCGGCCAGCTCGGACAGGGCGAACGGCTTGAGCAGGTAGTCGTCGGCGCCGGAGCGGAAGCCCTGCAGGCGATCGTCGAGCTGGTCGCGGGCGGTGAGCATGATCACCGGCGTGTCGCGACGGGCGTCTTCGCGCAGGCGCTTGCACAGGGTGTAGCCGTCGATGCCGGGCAACATGATGTCAAGGACGATCAGGTCGTAATGCTCGGTGGCGGCAAGGTGCAGGCCGGAAAGCCCATCTTGGGCACAATCCACGGTGTAGCCCTTGAGCCCCAGGTAATCGGCCAGGTTGGCCAGGATATCGCGGTTGTCTTCAACCAGTAGAATGCGCATGGCTCCCTCTCGTCTGCTTCTGCTATGGCCTTCAGGTGGCGCAGCTTACGGTCATAGTAGACAACCCGCTAGGGCATCCGGACGATATTGTCACCTGACGTTTTTTTCACGATGGATTCACGAACGACCCATGTGACGAGGTGGAGAATCGCCGGTCGTCTCCCGCCCAACCAGGATCCCTCATGCCTGAAGCCAACGATTTCCGCCCTTCCCGCCCGCTCAATCCCTGGATCGTGCTGGGCATTCCACTGTTTACCGCCGTCATCCTGATGCTGCTGGAACTGACCGACCTGGACATGATCCTGGCCAACCTGTTCTACGACCATAGCGCCGGGCAGTTCATCGGCCGTCACAGCTACTTCCTCGAAGACATCCTGCACGACCGCGCCAAGCAGGTGGTCATCGCCTTCAGCGTGTTCGCCATCATCGGTTTCGCCGGCAGTTTCATCCTGCAACGCCTGAAGCCGATCCGCCGCGAATTGGGTTGCCTGGTACTGGCAATGGGCTTGTCCACCGCCTTCGTCACCCCACTCAAAGCCGTGACCGCGGTGCAGTGCCCTTGGAGCCTGAGCGAGTTCGGCGGCAAGGAAACCTACAGCAAGCTGCTGGAAGCCCGTCCGCAGACCGACAAGCCCGGCCGTTGCTGGCCTGGTGGCCATGCCGCTACCGGCTTCACCCTGTTTGCGCTGTTCTTCGTGTTGCGCGATCGCCGTCCGCGCATGGCCAAGGCCGCGCTGGCGTTCGCCTTTGCCCTCGGCACGGTGTTCTCTGTCGGGCGCATGATGCAAGGTGCGCATTTCTTCTCGCACAACGTGTGGACGGCGGTGTTCTGCTGGCTGATCGGGTTGGGCTGCTATTACCTGGTGCTGTACCGTCGCAAGGCACCGGTCGAGAGCGCCGAAGCCAGCAAGGTTGCGCAGGCGGGATGAGGTCCATGCCTGACCTCCAGGCATAAAAAAGCCCCGCATCTAGCGGGGCTCTTTCTTGCAGCAGGATGAGGCTGGCTTACATCATGCCGCCCATGCCACCCATACCGCCCATGCCGCCCATGTCAGGCATGCCGGCTGGCTTGTCTTCCGGCAGGTCGGCAACCATGGCTTCGGTGGTGATCATCAGACCGCCGATCGAAGCAGCTGCCTGCAGCGCGGAACGGGTAACCTTGGCTGGGTCCAGGATGCCCATCTCGATCATGTCGCCGTACTCGCCGGTAGCAGCGTTGTAACCGAAGTTGCCCGAACCTTGCTTGACCTTGTCGACCACGACGCTTGGCTCGTCGCCGGCGTTGGCAACGATCTGGCGCAGTGGCGCTTCAACAGCGCGACGCAGCAGGGCGATACCGACGTTCTGGTCTTCGTTGTCGCCACGCAGGTCAGCGATGGCCTGCAGGGAGCGAACCAGGGCTACGCCACCGCCAGGTACCACGCCTTCTTCGACGGCTGCGCGGGTAGCGTGCAGGGCGTCTTCAACGCGGGCTTTCTTCTCTTTCATTTCAACTTCGGTGCCGGCACCGACCTTGATCACGGCAACACCGCCAGCCAGCTTGGCCAGGCGCTCTTGCAGTTTTTCACGATCGTAGTCGGAGGAAGTCTCTTCGATCTGGGCACGGATCTGCTTGACGCGAGATTCGATGTCGGCTTCTGCACCAGCGCCATCGATGATGGTGGTGTTTTCCTTGGACAGGGTGACGCGCTTGGCGTTGCCCAGGTGCTCCAAGGTAGCCGATTCCAGGCTCAGGCCGATTTCTTCGGAGATCACGGTACCGCCGGTCAGGACGGCGATGTCCTGCAGCATGGCCTTGCGGCGGTCGCCGAAGCCTGGTGCCTTGACCGCAGCGACCTTGACGATGCCGCGCATGTTGTTGACGACCAGGGTCGCCAGGGCTTCGCCTTCGACGTCTTCAGCCACGATCAGCAGCGGACGGCCGGACTTGGCAACGGCTTCCAGGACTGGCAGCAGTTCGCGGATGTTGGAGATCTTCTTGTCGACCAGCAGCAGCAGCGGGCCTTCCAGCTCGGCAACCATGGTGTCCGGCTTGTTGACGAAGTAAGGGGACAGGTAGCCACGGTCGAACTGCATGCCTTCGACGACGGACAGTTCGTTTTCCAGGCCCGAGCCTTCTTCGACGGTGATCACGCCTTCTTTACCGACTTTTTCCATGGCTTCGGCGATGATGTCGCCGATGGAGTTGTCGGAGTTGGCGGAGATGGTGCCTACCTGGGCGATGGCCTTGGAGTCGGCGCATGGCTTGGACAGGGCTTTCAGTTCCTTGACGATGGCCAGGGTGGCCTTGTCGATGCCGCGCTTCAGGTCCATCGGGTTCATGCCGGCGGCAACCGATTTCAGACCTTCGCTGACGATGGCCTGGGCCAGTACGGTAGCGGTGGTGGTGCCGTCACCGGCTTCGTCGTTGGCCTTGGAGGCAACGTCTTTCAGCAGCTGGGCGCCCATGTTCTCGAAGGCGTCTTTGAGCTCGATCTCTTTGGCGACGGAAACGCCGTCCTTCGTGATGGTCGGAGCGCCGAAGCTCTTGGCCAGGACCACGTTGCGGCCTTTCGGGCCCAGGGTCGCTTTTACCGCGTCAGCCAGTACGTTGACACCAACGAGCATTTTCTTGCGGGCGGAATCGCCGAATTTTACGTCTTTAGCAGCCATGATCGTTTAATCCTTGAATACTTTGGAGTAACGGGAAACCAGCGGAATCAAGCTTCGACAACGGCGAGGATTTCGTTCTCGCTCATTACCAGCAGGTCTTCGCCGTCAACTTTCACAGTGTTGCTGCCCGAGTAAGGGCCGAAAACCACTTTGTCACCCACTTTCACGGCCAGCGCGCGCACTTCACCGTTGTCCAGGATGCGACCGGCGCCAACGGCGACGACTTCGCCACGGTTTGGCTTCTCGGTAGCCGAGCCTGGCAGAACGATACCGCCAGCGGTTTTCGATTCTTCTTCGCTGCGGCGGATAACGACGCGGTCATGCAGAGGACGAAGTTTCATTGTCGATCTCTCCTGATTGTGGTTTTCATCGGCCGGTTTCGTTACCGGCGGGTGGATGCATTCCGGCTTCGCCGGTCGTGGTCCGCGGGGCGGGCCACGTATGTCTTGTCTGGTGCGGATGCCCAGAAACCTTGCGGTGACCCATACATAGGGGCGCCCTGCGCGATTACAAGGCTCGCAAATGTTTTTTTTTGAAATGAACCCGCAGGAACGAGAAACGGCCCGCAAGGGGCCGTTTCTCAGTGCAGTGAAAATCAGGAATCGCGGTGCTCGTACTCACCTTCGATGACGTTCGGCTGCCGCGGCCCACGCCCCGGCGCACCCGGCTGACCGTTGAAGGCATCCTCGGCAAACGCGCGCTGGCGCATGGCCTGGGCTTCCGCCCGCTGGCGCAGCTTGCGCCCGAGCAGACGGCGGACGAACGGCAACAGCAGGACCAGGCCGAACACATCGCTAATGAAGCCAGGGATCAGCAGCAGGCCACCGCCCAGCGCCAGCATCAGGCCGTGGAACATCTCCTCGGCCGGCATTTCGCCGCGCTGCAGGCTGTCACGGGTACGCAGTGCCGTCGCCAGACCGGCGACGCGCACCACCAGCAGCCCCAGGGCGGAGCCGGCGAAGATCAGCAGCAGCGCCGGGAAGAAGCCGATGGCGCTGCTCACCTTGAAGAAGGCATACAGCTCAAGGATCGGGAAAATCAGAAACAGCAGTAGAAAAGCACGCATCGAGGGTTCCTCAGCGGAAGACATCTTCCAATAGACCTCAAATGGTAACTTTAGCTGCCAATTTCAAGCCTCGGCAGCCTGTCGCTGCGGCCATTGTTCGGCGTGGGCCAGCAAAACCAAGGCTTCGCGAACTTGTGTCGGGGTATTGCAAGGCTCCGGGAAGGCCAGCCAATGCAACGCCTGGCCGATACGCAGGTGCATGCCCTCGCTGTCGATCCCGGCCAGTTGCGCCGGCTGCGTATCCGGCAGGCCGCTCAGGGCGACGTAGTGGGCGATGGCCTTGGCATGGTCGCTGTTCATGTGCTCGACCATGCTCAGCTCGGCCTTGCCGGCGAACGGGTTGGCGAGGGTCAGCTGGTCGATCCAGTGGATCGCGCCAAAACCGCCGATGTAGCGATGGCGCACCGGCTGCAGCACCCAGAAATCGAAGTCGTGGGCGCTGTGGTAGTTGCGCGAGTCGGGGAAGTAACGGTAGTAGCGTTCGGCAGCCGCCTCGATGGCCGCGGCGTCCTCCAGCTTGCGCGCCTGGGCCAGCACGGTCAGGCGGCCCACCGCCTGGACGTCCTCGGCACCACGCTCGCCCACCAGCAGCGAACACTTCGGGTCCTTCTGCAGGTTGTGGGTGTGCTGGGCGATGCGGCTGATCAGGATCAGCGGATTGCCGTCGGCGTCCAGGCAGTACGGCACCACGGAACCGAACGGAAAGCCGGGCATCGACTTGGAATGGGTCGAGAGTACCCCGCGGTACTCCTTGAGCAGCAGTTCTCGGGCTTGCCTGGCAACGGTGGCGCTCACGTCTGGACTCCTGGAAACAGGCCGCCCGGCACGGGCGGTGATAGCGACAAGCTAATCATTATCACCTGTCGCTGCCAAGGGGCTTACCAGGTCACGCCAAAGCCTGCGGTGTAGCGGGTCTTGTCCAGGTCGCTGTCGTTGGTGCCCCTGATCAGGTCCTTCTCGGCCTTGAGGTTGAGCGAGGCCCACTCGGTGACCTTGTAGCGCAGGCCGACCTCGGCATCCAGGCTGTAGTCGGCGACATTGCCCAGCGGCCGGCCAACTTCGCCGTTGGTGAACAGCTCCACGGTCTTGCCGATCAGGAAGCGGTTGTAGTTCCACTTCATGCCGATGGAGTAGAAGTTGTCCTTGCCGCCGTCGGCGTATTCGTAGTCGGTCCGGTTGAGCAGCGAACCGAGGGAGAAGGCGCCCAGTTCGTCATCCCAGAACTGGTAGCCCGGGCCGGTACCCACGGTACGCTGGCGAGCCAGGTCCTCGATGTGATCGCGCTTGTACTCCAGGCGCCCTTGCCAGAACCACTTGTCGGTGATGAAGCGGTCCAGCGCGTACTCGGCGCTCCAGTTGTTGGTGGTGGTGACGTCGTCCTTGCTGTCGCGGTTGTACTCGCCTTCGGCGTTGTGCCGCCAGCGGCCGTGGCGGGCAGTGGTCTTGAAGTCGACGTCGTAGTCGTCGGTGTTGGACTCGGCGCGCTTGTAGTCCAGGGCCAGGTCGACGTTGCCCTTCCACACCAGGTCCTCGACCACCGGCTTGGGCTTCATGATCTGCTGGATGCTCGCCAGTTCGACGGTCTTCGGCGCCTCGCCGTTGGCCAGGATCACCTTGCCCTGCTCGGCGGCCTGCAAAGACTTGGCCCGCTCGCCGCTGTATTCGTCCTGCTTGACCAGCAGTTCCTGGTCGCTTTCCAGGGTCTTGACCTGTTTCCAGTCCAGCGGAATGGAGCCACCGTAGGGTGTTTCCAGCAGCAGCTTGCCACCGTCGAACACCTTGATCTTGCCGCTCAGGCGGTCACCGTTCTTCATCCACACGGTATCGGCGAGAGCCGGCGCGCTCACGCCGACCAATGCAAGGCACAACAGGGTTCTAGAATACATAGGCAATACTGACATCAAGGTTGGCGAAAAAAGTCGGGCATTATCCGGATGCCCAGCACCAGAGCAAGGACAGACCCAAGCAATGCCAATGAGTTCAATTCCCAACGGTTACAAGAAATCCGCCGTTACCCCGGAGCGTCGCGGATGACGGGCGCTGGCGACATGACCCAGGAAAATGCCGAGTCCCGACGAACGGCGCTCTACCTGGTGCTGAACCAGATTCCACCAGGCAAGGTCACCAGCTACGGTGAATTGGCGCAGATGGCCGGACTTGGCCGTGCCGCGCGCTGGGTCGGGCGTACGCTCAGCCAGTTGCCTCCGGACACGCGGCTGCCCTGGCACCGGGTGCTGGGTGCCGGCGGTCGGCTCAGCCTCCAGCAAGGCACGCCGTCGGGGGATGAACAAAGGGCGCGCCTGCGCGCCGAAGGTGTCAGCCTGCGCAATAATCGCGTCGATATGTCGCGCCATGGCTGGCGTCCGATGGATCACACCAGTTAGAGTGCGCGCTTTGTGTCCGTAATCTTGAGGCAGATGTTGGCCCATGCCCCGTAAAACCTGGCGCGCTGCGCTCGCTGCCTATGCCAGCCCGTCGACCGTGGTGCTTCTGCTGCTCGGCTTCGCCGCCGGCCTGCCTTACATGTTGGTGTTCTCGACCCTGTCGGTCTGGCTGCGCGAGGCCGGTGTGGCCCGCGAGACGATCGGCTACGCGAGCCTGATCGGCCTGGCCTACGCGTTCAAGTGGGTCTGGTCGCCGCTGCTCGACCAATGGCGCCTGCCCTTGCTCGGCAAGCTCGGCCGTCGCCGCTCGTGGCTGGTGCTGTCGCAGTTGCTGGTGGTCATCGGCCTGATCGGCATGGGCTTCTGCGATCCGCAGAAACACCTGTCCTGGCTGATCGCCCTGGCGGTGCTGGTGGCCTTCGCCTCCGCCACCCAGGACATCGCCGTCGACGCCTACCGCCTGGAAATCGCCGACGACCAGCGCCAGGCCGCCCTCGCCGCCAGCTACATGGCCGGCTACCGGGTCGCCGCCCTGCTCGCCACCGCCGGCGCCCTGTTCTTCGCCGAATGGTTCGGCTCCACCGGCTTCAGCTACCTGCACAAGGCCTGGACCGGCACCTACGTGCTGTTCGGCGTGATGATGCTGCCCGCCGTGTTCACCACCCTGCTGATGCGCGAACCGCCGGTCTCCCTGCGCACGCAGTTGAAGGCCGCGCGCTACGGCTTCACCCACCAGTTGATGTCGGTGTTCGTGCTGATCGTGTTGCTGGTCTCGGTACCGGCGATGTTCACCCAGTTGTACAACACCGACTTCGCCAGCGTGCTGTTCGAGGGCGTCAGCCTGCTCGACCTGCTCCTGGAGGACCGCGCCTTCCTGCGCGCCATCCTCTACACCACCCTGACCTGCCTGTGCCTCTCGACCATGGGCCGTCGCGGCCTGGCGCCGGTACTGACGCCGGTCAACGACTTCATCCACCGCTACCGCTGGCAGGCCTTGCTGCTGCTCGGCCTGATCGCCACCTACCGCATGTCCGATACGGTCATGGGGGTGATGGCCAACGTGTTCTACATCGACCAGGGCTTCACCAAGGACCAGATCGCCAGTATCAGCAAGATCTTCGGCCTGGTCATGACCCTGCTCGGCGCGGGCGTCGGCGGCCTGCTGATCGTGCGCTTCGGCATCCTGCCGATCCTGTTCATCGGTGGCGTGGCCTCGGCGGGCACCAACATCCTGTTCCTGATGCTGGCCGACATGGGGCCGAACGTGGAAATGCTGGTGGTGACCATTTCCCTCGACAACTTCAGCTCGGGCCTGGCCACCTCGGCGTTCGTCGCCTACCTGTCGAGCCTGACCAACCTGAAATTCTCCGCCACCCAGTACGCCCTGCTCAGCTCGATCATGCTGCTGTTGCCGCGCCTGATCGGCGGCTACTCGGGAGTGCTGGTGGAGAAGTTCGGTTACCACGACTTCTTCCTGATCACCGCGCTGCTCGGCGTGCCGACCCTGATCCTGATTGCCCTGCACTGGCACCAGGAGAGCAACCGCGAAAAGGAACCGGCAGCCCAGCCGGAGCAGCCTGCCACCACCCCCACCAGCGAACAGCAGCAGCCCTGATTCAGGGCTGCGCCGCGCCCTCCCGCAACACCGTCCGCAACGGCCACAGCGCCAGCACGCCGGCCACGCCCGACGCCACGGCAAAGGCCAGCAGGCTGGCGCCGGCGCCAAACATCGCCATCACCGCGCCGCCCAGGCCCAGCAGAGCGATGGTGATCATTCCCAGCATCGCCGAAACCAGGCCCTTGCTCTGCTCGCTGCTGAACAGGGTCATGCGGTACAGCACGGCGTTGCCGATGCCCAGTCCGAGGGCGTAGATCGATAGCCCTACCACCAGGCTCGGTACGCTCGGGTAGAACCAGGTTGCCAGCAAGGCCACCAGCAGTCCGGCCAGGAACGGCCACAGGGCGCCGCGCACCAGAGCTGTGAGCGGATAGCGGTCGGCAATCCGGTTGATGATCAGGTTGCCCAGGATCAACCCGCCGAACACCGGCAATTGCCACATCGCATAGGCCAGGGTGCTGAGCCCCTCGTCATGGATCAGCAGTACCGGCGACAGGCCGATCCAGCCGATCAGCGGCAGGCCGATCAGGCCCAGTGCGGCGCTGCCGGCGACGAAACGCCGGTTGCCGAGCAGCTGCGCGTAACCCGAGAGCAACGGCAGCAAGTGGATCGGCTGGAACCCCAGGCGCGAGCCATCGCGGCGCTCGACGCCCAGGGTTTCCGGCATGAAGCGGTACAGGGCGACCCAGGTCACCACGGCGGTGATGCCGAACAGCACGAACAGCCAGCGCCACGACACCCATTCCAGCAGCAGCGTGCCCACCAGCGGGCCGAGCAGTGGCGACAGCAGGGCAATGTTCGCCAGCAGTGCCATCATCCGTACGGCGTCCGCCTCGCTGAACGCCTCGTTCAGCGCCGGGTAGCTGACCGTGACCACGAAGCCCAGGCCGATCCCCTGGAGCAGGCGCAGCAGGTTGAAAACCTCGATACCGTCGACCCAGAAAGCGGCCAGGCACACGACGCCGAAGAACGCACAACCGCCGAGCAACAGCGGACGCCGGCCATAGCGGTCGGCCAGCGGGCCGATCAGCCATTGCAGGAGTACGCCGCCAAGCAGATACAGATTCAACGCGTGGGGAATGTACTCGGGGCTGGCATTCAGCTCGGTCACCACCTGGGGCATGGCGGGCATGACCACGTCACTGGCGAGGTAGGTGAGCAGTTCGAACAGGGCCAGGGTCAGGGCGAAGCACAGGGCCCTGAACGGGGTGATCTTGAGGAGCGGGGTCATGGTTCGGTCGGCAGTGGGAAACGAGACCGGCTTGTATGCCAGAAAAGCCTGTCGGACCGATAGCGGGAAGAGGTGAAGAAGTGTAATGCATGGCTTGTGGGAGCGGGTTCACCCGCGATTGCTATGGCGCATTCACCACCGTAATCGCGGGTGAACCCGCTCCCACAAGGTCCCTACCGTATTACTGAGTGGCAGTCTCCTGCACCACGCGAATCACCCGTTGCGGAAAGGGAATGTCGATCCCCTCGCTCTTCAGGCGGTCACGGGCATGCTCGTTGAGCATGAACATCACGTCCCAGTAGTCCGCGGTGTTCACCCAGATGCGCAGGGAAACGGTGATGGCACTGTCGCCCAGGGTCGCGACCACCGCCTGCGGCGCCGGGTCCTTGTGCACCCGCGGGTCGTTCCTGGCCAGGTCGAGCAACACATTGCGCGCCTTCTGCAGGTCGGCTTCGTAGTCGACGCCGACATCGAACACCACCTTGCGGGTCGGCTGGCGGTTGTAGTTGGTGATGATGCCGTTGGACAGGTTACCGTTGGGCACGATCACCGTCTTGTTGTCGCCGGTGCGCAGCACGGTGTGGAAGATCTGGATGCTGTCCACGGTACCGCTGACACCCTGCGCCTCGATCCAGTCGCCCAGGCGGAACGGACGGAACAGCAGGATCAGCACGCCGCCGGCGAAGTTCGCCAGACTGCCCTGCAGGGCCAGGCCGATTGCCAGGCCGGCGGCACCGATGGCGGCGACGAACGAGGTGGTTTCCACGCCGATCATCGAGGCCACGCTGACGAACAGCAGGATCTTCAGGATGATGTTGGCCAGGGTGCTGATGAAGCCTTGCAGCGCCGTGTCGGCATTGCGCAGGGACAGCAGCTTGCCCAGTTTCGCGGTGAACTTGTTGATCAGCCACCAGCCGATCGCCAGGGTAATCAGGGCCAGGGCCAGGCGACTGCCGTATTCCATGATCAACGGAATCCAGGTCTGCGAAGTCCTGACCAGTTGATCGACCTCTGCATTCAAATCCATGTGCCCTCCAAAAGTGCGGCTAAAGCAGAAAATAGGGAGCCGCAAACGATTCAGCGACCCCAGGAACCTCGGACGCCATCAAAACGCCAAGGTTCCCGGACCGGCGCTGTCAGTCGCGGAAATTGTTGAACTGCAGCGGCATGTCGAATTCCTTGGCGCGCAGGGCGGCGATGCATTCCTGCAGGTCGTCGCGCTTCTTGCCGGTGACGCGGATCTGCTCGCCCTGGATCGCCGCCTGGACTTTCAGCTTGGCGTCCTTGATATGGGCAACGATCTTCTTCGCCAGTTCTTTGTCGATACCTTCCTTGAACACGGCCTCCTGCTTCATTTCCTTGCCGGAAGCGTAGGCATCCTTGACCTCCAGGCTCTTCGCGTCGATCTTGCGCTTGACCAGGGCCAGGCGCAGGATGTCCAGCATCGCTTCGAGCTGGAATTCCGCCTCGGCGGTCATCAGCACGGTCTGTTCCTTTTCCTTGAACTCGAAGTTGCCCTTGCCCTTCAGGTCGTAGCGGCGATCCAGCTCCTTGACGGCGTTGTCCACCGCGTTCTTGACTTCGTGCTTGTCCAGTTCCGATACCACGTCGAACGACGGCATACCCTTCTCCAAAAAATAAAAGGTGCGCTGGCGCTTCTGTACAGGGAAGCGCGATGGAGCGCACCGGGGTTTGACGGTTAAAATGCGGGCTCATTATAAACGGTTGCGAAACGCTGATGAGCAGCACCTGGCATATTCTCGGCGCCGGAAGCCTCGGCAGCCTCTGGGCCTGTCGCCTGGCCCGCGCGGGCAAGACGGTCCGCCTGATCCTGCGCGATGAGCAGCGCCTGCGCGATTACCAGACCGCCGGTGGCCTGACCCTGGTCGAACAGGGATGCGCGCAGACCTTCGCCATCGAGGCACAGACGGTCGCCGATCCAGCGCCGATCCAGCGCCTTCTGCTGGCCTGCAAGGCCTACGATGCGGAAAAGGCCGTCGCCAGCATCGCCCACCGCCTGAGCCCGGGCGCCGAACTGATCCTGCTGCAGAACGGTCTCGGCAGCCAGGACGATGTCGCCGCCCGCGTGCCGCTGGCGCGCTGCGTCTTCGCCTCCAGCACCGAAGGCGCCTTCCGCGAGCGGGACTTCCAGGTGAACTTCGCCGGCCACGGCTTCAACTGGCTGGGCGATCCGGCAAATCCGCTGGCGCCTACGTGGCTCGACGACCTCGCCGACGCCGGCATTCCCCATGAATGGACCCCGGACATCCTCACCCGCCTGTGGCGCAAGCTCGCCCTGAACTGCGCGATCAATCCGCTGACCGTGCTCTACGACTGCCGCAACGGCGGTCTTGCCGAGCACCATTGCGAAGTCGCCACACTGTGCGCCGAGCTCGCCGAACTGCTGCACACCTGCGGCCAGCCGCAAGCCGCCGAAGCCCTGGAAAGCGAAGTGCAACGGGTGATCAACGCCACCGCGGCCAACTACTCTTCGATGTACCAGGACGTACGCAACGGCCGCCGCACCGAGATCCACTACCTGCTCGGCCATGCCTGCCGCAGCGCAACCCGCCACGGCCAGCCGCTGCCGCACCTGGAACGGCTCTATCGACGCCTGGTCGAACACCTCGACGGCCACGGATTGCCCAGCGACTGAGGGCAGCGCTACCCTGCCCTCCCACCCACAGGACCATGCCTTCACCATGCCCTTGCGCGAACGCCTGGAAAACCTGCCGGTCGGCCAGAAACTGCTGGCCGCCCTGCTGGTACTTCTGATCACCATCCTGCTGGTGGCCAACCTCACCTTCATCAGCGCCGCCTACTGGATTTCCCAGGAGGCCATGGCCCCGCAAGCCCTGCAGACCATCGGCCGGCTGGTGTCCAACCCGCAGATGGCACAAGAAGCCACTGACTCACCGGAAGCGGCGAACCGCCTGCTGGACGAACTGGACACCTACTCCCCACTGCGTGCCGCCGCACTGTACGGCCCGGACGGCAAGCTGCTGGCGCAACTGCAGCATGGCGAACCGATCGCCCTGCCCAAACGCTTTCGCAATATCGAAAGCTGGCGCCTGACCGAATTCCGCAGCACCCAGCTGGTGCGCCTGCCGCGCCCTGGCAGCCCGCCTGGCCACCTGCTGCTGGTGGCCAGCAGCGAACTGCCCACCGCCTTCTACACCGGCACCCTCACCGCCAGCCTTGGCATCCTGGTGTTCAGCGTGCTGCTGTGGATGATCATCGCCCGCCAGATCAAGCGCCTGATCACCCAGCCGATCTACCAGCTGGAACAGCTGACGCGCCAGGTCACCCGGGAAGAGAACTACGCCCTGCGCGCCGCCCCCGGCAACCACGACGAGATCGGCAGCCTGGCCGAAGCCTTCAACACCATGCTGTCGCGCATCGAGGCTCGCGAGCAACAGCTCAAGCGCGCGCGTGACGAATTCCAGCGCGCCTTCGACCAGGCCCAGGGCCTGGCCGAGGAAACCCGCCACACCAACCGCAAGCTGGAGCTGGAGGTGCAGGTCCGCAGCAAGATCGAGCGCAAGCTCACCGGCTTCCAGAACTACCTGAACAGCATCATCGACTCCATGCCCTCGGCGCTGATCGCCCTCGACGAGCAGCTCTATGTCACCCAATGGAACCAGGAAGCCAGTGTCCTCTCCGGGACGCCGCTGGACGAAGCGCTGAACCAGCCGATCTTCCTCGCCTTCGAACCGCTCAAGCCGTTCCTCCCGCAGCTCAAGGAAAGCGTAGAGAAACACCGGGTGGCGAAGATCGAACGGGTGACCTGGACCCGCGGCGACGACACCCGCCACTACGCCCTGACCTTCTACCCGTTGATGGGCGGCGGTGGACGCGGCGTGGTGATCCGCATCGACGACATCACCCAGCGCCTGTCGCTGGAGGAAATGATGGTGCAGTCGGAAAAGATGCTCTCCGTCGGCGGACTCGCCGCGGGCATGGCCCACGAGATCAACAACCCGCTGGGCGCGATCCTGCACAACGTGCAGAACATTCGCCGGCGCCTGTCGCCAGACCTGCCGAAGAACCTGGAAAGCGCCAACGAGACCGGCATCGACCTGGCGACGGTCAACCAGTACCTGGACACCCGCCAGGTCCCGCAGTTGCTCGACGGCATCCAGCAGGCCGGGGCCCGGGCGGCGAAGATCGTCACCCACATGCTCAGCTTCAGCCGGCGCAGCAACCGGCAGATGGCGCCTTGCGACCTGCCGGCGCTGATCGACCAGGCGGTGGAGATCGCCGGCAACGACTTCGACCTGGCCATCGGTTTCGACTTCAAGGGCCAGGCCATCGTCCGCCAGTTCGACCCCGAGCTGGGCCCGGTACCGGGCACCGCCAACGAGCTGGAGCAAGTGCTGCTCAACCTGCTGAAGAACGCCGCCCAGGCCATTCACCTGCGCGAGGACAACCGCGAGCCGGGCCGCATTACCCTGCGCACCCGCCTGAACCCGCCATGGGCGGAGATCCAGGTGGAAGACAACGGCGTCGGCATGCCCGAGGCAGTGCGCAAGCGCACCTTCGAGCCGTTCTTCACCACCAAGGAAATCGGCCAGGGCACCGGCCTTGGCCTGTCCGTCTCGTACTTCATCATCACCAACAACCACAAGGGCCAGATGGAAGTGCAGTCGACCCCGGGCCAGGGCACCTGTTTCACCCTGCGCCTGCCGCTGATCGCCACGCCGCTGCCGAGCCCGAGCAAACTGGAGTCTTGAACCATGGGCTTTCGCCTGTCGAAGATCTACACACGCACCGGTGACAAGGGCGAGACCGGGCTCGGCGACGGTCGCCGGGTGCCCAAGGATCACCCGCGCATCGAAGCCATCGGCGAGGTGGATACGCTCAACAGTCAGCTGGGGGTGTTGCTGGCCGGCCTGGCCGAACAAGGGCTGGAGGAAGTAGTCGAGGTGCTGGCGCCCTGTCAGCATCGCCTGTTCGATCTGGGCGGAGAGCTGGCGATGCCCAGCTACCAGGCGCTGGACGCGGCCGAGGTAGAGCGGCTGGAGGCGGCCATCGATCGCTGGAACGAGGAGCTGGGGCCGCTGGAGAACTTCATCCTGCCAGGAGGATCGATGCTGGTGGCACAGGCGCATGTGTGCCGGAGCCTGGCGCGGAGTGCGGAGCGGCGGTGTCAGCAGTTGAATGCGGTGGAGCCGCTGGAGGGGGTTGGGTTGGCGTATATCAACCGGCTTTCGGATCTGTTGTTCGTAGCAGCACGCTTGATCGCCCGCCGCCAGGGCATCGGCGAAATCCTCTGGCAGGCTGCCGCCAAACCCTGAAGCGGAACACAGTCCTTTGTGGGAGCGGGTTTACCCGCGATTGCGGTGGTGAATTCACCGACGTAATCGCGGGTAAACCCGCTCCCACAAGGGCATATCGCTCTCTAGATCTCCGGCCAGAACGCGCGGATGCCGGCCACACCCTGCGCGCCGACCTGCCAGGCCCGCTCGCGCTCGTTCGGAACTACGCCACCCAGCAGGAACACCGGCTTGTTGAAGCCGTCGATCATCTGCTGCACCGCATCCCAGCCCAGCGGTTGAGCATCCGGGTGTGTCTGGGTGGCCTGCACGGGCGACAGGGTGACGAAGTCCACGCCCATCTGCTCGGCCAATGCCAGCTCTTCAGCATTGTGGCAGGACGCTGCCAACCAGCGGTCCTTGGGGAAAGGACGACCATTGGCCGCGTACTTGCGCAGTTGCTGCGAGGTCAGGTGCCAGCCGGCAGACGGGAAATCTCCCAGCCACTCCAGCGGTCCCTTGAGCATCAGTTGCGCCTTGCCCGCGCAGAGCCCGACCGCGTCCACCGCGACATCGCGGTACTTGGGGTCGTACATGTTCGGCGCGCGCAGTTGCACCAGCTTGATCCCACCGGCGATGGCCTTCTGAATGCCGCGCAGCATCTGCGGGACTTCCAGGTCATCCGGGGTAATCAGGTATTCGCCTGGCAGGCGTGCTGCCGCGACGATCGGCCGGTTGGCCTCGGGGAACTCGTAATCGGCCAGGTCACGCGGTGCGACCCAGGCCAGCGGCTGGCCTTCGGCGCCATGGGGCTCGCCCGTGAAGGCGCTGACCTCCCAGACGTCGAGCAGGATCTGCTTGTCCGGGTAGTCGTGCTTGATCTTGATCAGTGGCCGCGCGGCGGTCACCTCGATGCCCAGCTCTTCGCGCAGCTCGCGGGCCAGGGCGGTCTGCACGGCTTCGCCAGCTTCGACCTTGCCCCCGGGAAACTCCCAGAGGCCGCCCTGATGCTGGGTTTCGCCACGCCGGGCGATGAGAATACGGCCATCCGCGCCACGAATGACGGCGGCGGCGACATGAATCCGTTTCAACTTCGAACTCCGTCTGATGAAAGGATGCCGCCGTCGCGACAGGCGCAACGGCGGCGTTCGATCAGGTGCGGTATTCCGCGTTGATCTTCACGTACTCGTGGGACAGGTCGGTGGTCCAGATGGTCTCGTTGCACTGGCCGCGGCCCAGCTCGATACGGATGGTGATCTCTTCCTGGGCCATCACTGCGGCGCCCTGGTCTTCGGTGTAGGTGGCGCTGCGGCCGCCCTTGGAGGCGATGCAGACGCTGTCCAGGTACACGTCGATCAGGCTTACGTCGAGGTTCGGCACGCCGGCACGGCCGACGGCGGCGAGGATCCGGCCCCAGTTCGGGTCGGAGGCGAACAGCGCAGTCTTGATCAGCGGCGAGTGGGCCACGGCGTAGCCGACGTCCAGGCACTCCTGGTGGTTGCCGCCGCCGTTGACCTGCACGGTGACGAACTTGGTGGCACCTTCGCCGTCACGGACGATGGCCTGGGCCACTTCCATGCACACCTCGAACACTGCCTTTTTCAGCGCTTCGAACAGCGGGCCGCTGGCCTCGGTGATCTCGGCGACATCGGCCTTGCCGGTGGCGATCAGCATGCAGCAGTCGTTGGTCGAGGTATCGCCATCGATGGTGATGCGGTTGAACGACTTGTTGGCGCCGTCCAGCATCAGGTCCTTGAGCACCGCCGGAGCGACCTTGGCGTCGGTGGCGATGTAGCCGAGCATGGTGGCCATGTTCGGACGGATCATGCCAGCACCCTTGCTGATGCCGGTGACGGTGATGGTCACGCCTTCATGCTGGAACTGACGGCTGGCACCCTTGGGCAGGGTGTCGGTGGTCATGATGCCGGTGGCGGCTTCGGCCCAGTTGTTCTCGGACAGGTTGTCCAGCGCGGCCTGCAGCGCGCCTTCGATCTTCTCGACCGGCAGCGGCTCGCCGATCACGCCGGTGGAGAACGGCAGCACGGCGCTGGCGTCGACTCCGGTCAGCTCGGCCAGCCTGGCGCAGGTGCGCTCGGCGGCGGCCAGGCCCGGGGCGCCGGTGCCGGCGTTGGCATTACCGGTGTTGGTCAGCAGGTAGCGCACGGTGCCCTGCACGCGCTGCTTGGCGAGGATCACCGGGGCAGCGCAGAAGGCGTTCAGGGTGAAGACGCCGGCGACGCTGGAGCCTTCGGCACAGCGCATCACCACCACATCCTTGCGCCCCGGGCGCTTGATGCCCGCAGAGGCGATGCCGAGTTCGAAACCGGGAACCGGGTGCAACGTTGGCAAAGGACCAAGACCAACAGCCATGAAAGCGCTCCTAGAAAAAAATCGCCGTCTTCTCGTCAACGGCGCTTGGAATGGAACAACGCCGCGACGGGATGACCCGGTCGCGGCGCGGTGTTCAGGTTTCAGCGTGACACGGCTGGATCAGTTGATCTGTCCGTGGCAGTGCTTGAACTTCTTGCCGGAACCGCACCAGCACAGCTCGTTGCGGCCCAGTTTCAGGTCGTTGCGGGCAGGCGTGGCGACGGCCACTTCAGCGCCCTCTTCCTGCTGCTCGGCGCCTTCCAGGCCCGGAGCGGCGGCGTGCTGGAACTGCATGCGCTGGGCCAGTTCCTCGGCTTCGCGGCGCAGACGGGCTTCTTCCTCGACCGGGTCCTCGCGGCGGACCTGGACGTGGGACAGCACGCGGATGGTGTCGCGCTTGATCGAATCCAGCAGTTCCTGGAACAGGGTGAACGACTCGCGCTTGTACTCCTGTTTCGGGTTCTTCTGCGCATAACCACGCAGGTGGATGCCGTGGCGCAGGTGGTCCATGGTCGACAGGTGGTCTTTCCACAGGTCATCGAGGACGCGCAGGAGGATCTGCTTCTCGAAGGTACGCAGGGCTTCGGCACCGGCGCTGTCTTCCTTCTCGTTGTAGGCGTCGACCAGTTCCTTCAGGACGCGCTCGCGCAGCGTCTCTTCGTACAGCTTCTCGTCGTCGTCGAGCCATTGCTGGATCGGCAGTTTCACCCCGAAATCGCTGGCCAACGATGCTTCCAGACCGGCCACGTCCCACTGCTCAGGCAGGGATTGCGGCGGAATGTGCTGGCTGAAGGTGGCGTCGAGGCTCTCCTGGCGGAACTCGGCGATGGTGTCGCCAACGTTCTCTGCGGCCAGCAGGCTGTTGCGCATGTGGTAGATCACCTTGCGCTGCTCGTTGGCCACGTCGTCGAATTCGAGAAGCTGCTTGCGGATGTCGAAGTTGCGACCTTCGACCTTGCGCTGCGCCTTCTCGATGGCGTTGGTCACCATGCGATGCTCGATGGCCTCGCCGGACTGCATGCCCAGGGCCTTCATGAAGTTCTTCACCCGGTCGGAGGCGAAGATGCGCATCAGGCTGTCTTCCAGCGACAGGTAGAAGCGGCTGGAACCCGGGTCGCCCTGACGGCCGGAACGACCACGCAACTGGTTGTCGATACGACGGGATTCATGGCGCTCGGAGGCGATCACGTGCAGGCCACCGGACTCGATCACCTGCTGGTGGCGCTTCTGCCAGTCGGCCTTGATCTGGGCGATCTGCTCGGGGGTCGGGTTCTCCATGGAAGCCACTTCGACTTCCCAGTTGCCGCCCAGCAGGATGTCGGTACCACGACCGGCCATGTTGGTGGCGATGGTCAGCGCGCCCGGACGACCGGCCTGGGCGATGATCTCGGCCTCCTTCTCGTGGTACTTGGCGTTAAGGACCTTGTGGTCGATACCTTCCTTCTTGAGCAGGTTGGACATGTGCTCGGAGGTTTCGATGGTCGCCGTACCGACCAGGACCGGACGGCCCTGGGTCATGCTTTCCTTGATGTCGGCGATGATCGCGGCGTATTTCTCGTCGGCGGTCAGGTACACCAGGTCGTTGAAGTCCTTGCGCGCCAGTGGCTTGTTCGGCGGGATGACCATCACGTTGAGGGCGTAGATCTGGGCGAACTCGAACGCTTCGGTATCGGCGGTACCGGTCATGCCGGACAGCTTGGTGTACAGGCGGAAGTAGTTCTGGAAGGTGGTCGAGGCCAGGGTCTGGCTTTCGGCCTGGATATTCAGGTTTTCCTTGGCCTCGATGGCCTGGTGCAGGCCCTCGGAGAGGCGGCGGCCCGGCATGGTACGGCCGGTGTGCTCGTCGATCAGGAGGATCTGGCCGTCCTGGACGATGTACTCGACGTTGCGGTGGAACAGCTTGTGCGCGCGCAGGCCGGCGTAGACGTGGGTCAGCAGGCCCAGGTTGTGCGCGGAATAGAGGCTCTCGCCCTCGGCCAGCAGCCCGACCTGGGTGAGCATCTCCTCGATGAACTGGTGACCGGCTTCGTTGAGCTCGACCTGGCGGCTCTTCTCGTCGATCTTGAAGTGGCCTTCCTGGGTGACCTGGCCTTCCACTTCCTCGATGTGCTGGGTCAGGCGCGGGATCAGCTTGTTGATCTCGATGTACAGCTTGGAGCTGTCCTCGGCCTGGCCGGAAATGATCAGCGGAGTCCGCGCCTCGTCGATCAGGATGGAGTCGACTTCGTCGATCACGGCGAAATTCAGCTCGCGCTGGAATTTCTCGTCCATGCTGAACGCCATGTTGTCGCGCAGGTAGTCGAAGCCGAACTCGTTGTTGGTGCCGTAGGTGATATCGGCGGCGTAGGCGGCGCGCTTCTCTTCCGGCGGCTGGAACGGCGTGACGACGCCGACGGTGAGGCCGAGGAATTCGTACAGCGGACGCATCCAGTTGGCGTCGCGACGGGCCAGGTAGTCGTTGACCGTGACCACGTGCACGCCCTTGCCGGACAGGGCGTTGAGGTATACGCCGAGGGTCGCCACCAGGGTCTTGCCCTCACCGGTACGCATTTCCGCGATCATGCCTTCGTGCAAGGTCATGCCGCCGATCAGCTGTACGTCGAAGTGGCGCATGCCCATGATCCGCTTGCCGGCCTCGCGGGCGACGGCGAAGGCTTCGGGCAGGAGTTGGTCGAGGGTCTCGCCTTTGGCCAGGCGCTCTTTGAACTCGGCGGTCTTGCCCCGCAGCTGTTCATCGGAGAGGGCCACCATCTGCTCTTCGAAGCCGTTGACGATCTGGACCGTCTTGAGCATGCGCTTGACTTCACGCTCGTTCTTGCTTCCAAAGAGTTTCTTTAACAAAGGCGCAAACATATCGGCAGGATCTTCCACACGTAGGGATGGAGGGCGGCCCCGTGAGTCGCCCGTGCAGCGCTTATAGGCCGCATGCGAACGAGCATTCTACCCGGAAACGATGGTGAGGAAAGTGGTGGAGTTCCACGATGCTGGCACAGCGCTGTGACGGGGCTTTTTTACAATAAGGGCTTTTTCGTCAACTTCAACCCGCGTGGATCAAGATTCACGTGGATAGCGGCTCTCCAGCCCCTCGCGGGTGATCTGTTAAGATGCCTGGATCGTCTTTCCAGGTGTCACCATGGCCTATCGCCCCTCCCCCGCTCGCGCCCCAGGCACGCTGTTGCGCGAAGCCCGTCCGCTGAAAGCGCTGTTCAACCAGGCGCAGCGCCTGGCGCAGTTGCAGCGCCTGGTGGAAAGCCAGTTGCAGCCCGCTGCACGGGAGCATTGCCATGTGGCGTCGTGGCGCGAGGGGACCTTGCTGCTGATCGTCACCGACGGGCATTGGGCGACCCGCCTGCGCTACCAGCAGAAGCGCCTGCAGCGGCAGTTGCAGCAACTGGATGCGTTCGTGAACCTGAGCAGGATCCTGTTCAAGGTCCAGCCGGTCGCCACGACGGTGCGCGGTCCGAGCCATGTCATCGATATCTCCGACAAGTCGGCGGAGACCATCCAGGCTACAGCGGAAGGGATCAGTGATCCGAACCTGCGCGCAGCCCTCGAACGGCTGGCCAGTCACAGGAAGAGCAACAAGGACAAACCGCAAGCGGAATAAAAAAGGCCACCCGAGGGTGGCCTTCAAACTAGAGAGAGGATTCGAGCTTATACAGCGGCAACCGGACGCATATAGGAGATCGGTGCAGTGCTCGCATCTTCGAAGGTCACCACTTCCCAGGCGTCCTTCTCCTCGATCAGCTTGCGCAGCAGCTGGTTGTTCAGCGCGTGACCCGACTTGAAGCCACGGAATTCGCCGATCAGGCTGTTGCCCAGCAGGTAGAGGTCACCGATGGCGTCGAGGATCTTGTGCTTGACGAACTCGTCTTCATAGCGAAGACCGTCTTCGTTCAGTACACCATCCTTGTCCACCACGATAGCGTTTTCCACGCTGCCGCCGAGGGCGAGGTTGTGCTTGCGCAGGTACTCGATGTCGCTCATGAACCCGAAGGTGCGGGCGCGGCTGACTTCCTTCACGAACGAGGTGCTGGAAAAGTCGACGCTGGCGCTCTGGGTCCGGTTGCGGAACACCGGGTGGTCGAAATCGATCTCGAAACTCACCTTGAACCCGTCGAACGGCAGGAAAGTGGCGCGCTTGTCGCCGTCTTCCACTGTCACTTCACGCAGGATGCGGATGAATTTCTTCGGCGCGTCCTGTTCTTCCAGGCCGGCAGATTGAATCAGGAATACGAAGGGGCCCGCGCTACCGTCCATGATCGGCACTTCGGAGGCGGAGAGCTCGACGTAGGCGTTATCGATGCCCAGGCCAGCCATGGCCGAGAGCAGGTGCTCAACCGTGTCTACCTTGGTATCGCCGTTGACCAGCGTGGTCGACATGGTGGTCTCGCCGACGTTTTCCGCACGGGCAGGGATATGCACCACGGGATCGAGGTCGGCTCGGCAAAATACGATGCCGGTATCCACAGGCGCGGGTTTCAGGGTCAGGTAAACCTTTTCCCCGGAGTGCAGGCCGACACCTGTGGCACGGATGATATTTTTCAGGGTGCGTTGTTTAATCATGGCATTGGCCGCTTCAGCACAGATTGCGAACTGGTATCAACAAAGGCTGGGGATGATAACAGACCCCGCCTTTGCTGAACACCAATCACCCTAATACCCCTGATAAATTCCATCAATCGGCCTGACGACGCAGGAAAGCCGGGATGTCCAGGTAATCCAGATCGTCCTGTGGATTGAGCTTGGCAGCCGCTGCAGCACCCGCGTGGGTCTGGTTGCGCATCACGGTAGGACGCTCCAGGTCGCGGTAGTTCACGGCCGGTTGCTCGTTGCGCACAGGCGCCGGAGCCGGGGTCGACACTTGCGCGGCCGCAGCCTGCAGGGTGTTGTCGATGACCTTGACCGGTTTTTCGATCTTCGCACCCAGGCCGGTGGCGACCACGGTGACGTGCAGCTCGTCGCGCATGTCCGGATCGATCACGGTACCGACCTTGACCATCGCATGATCGGACGCGAACGCCTCGATGATGCTACCCACGTCGGAGTATTCACCCAGCGACAGGTCCGGACCTGCGGTGATGTTGACCAGGATGCCGCGGGCGCCCTGCAGGTTGACGTCTTCCAGCAGCGGGTTGCGGATCGCCGCCTCGGTGGCTTCGCGTGCACGGTTCGGACCGCTGGCGCAGCCGGTACCCATCATCGCCATGCCCATCTCGCTCATGACGGTGCGCACGTCGGCGAAGTCGACGTTGATCATGCCCGGACGCTTGATGATGTCGGAGATACCGCGGACGGCACCGGCCAGTACATCGTCAGCCTTGGCGAAGGCCGACAGCAGGCTGGCGTCCTTGCCCAGGATGGTCAGCAGCTTCTCGTTCGGGATGGTGATCAGCGAGTCGACGCTGTCAGCCAGAGCGCGGATGCCTTCGTCGGCGATCTGCATGCGCTTGCGGCCTTCGAACGGGAACGGACGGGTCACCACCGCAACGGTGAGGATGCCCAGTTCCTTGGCCACTTCGGCGATGATTGGCGCGGCACCGGTACCGGTACCACCACCCATGCCGGTGGTGATGAAGACCATGTTGGTGCCCTGCAGCACCTCGGCGATACGCTCGCGGTCTTCCAGCGCGGCCTGGCGGCCGATTTCCGGATTGGCGCCAGCACCCAGGCCCTTGGTCACGCCGGTACCCAGTTGCAGGATGGTGCGCGCACCGATGTTTTTCAGGGCCTGAGCATCGGTGTTGGCGCAGATGAACTCGACGCCTTCAATGCTGCTCTTGACCATGTGGTTGACGGCGTTGCCACCGCCGCCACCGACGCCGATCACCTTGATGACCGGACTTTGCGGGACGTTGTCTACGAGCTCGAACATTTTCCCTCTCCTTTCATTTCTCTAGTTTTTGCGCCTACCACTACTGCTTTGAAACTTAAAAGTTGCCCTGGACCCAACGCTTGAAACGCTCAAGCACAGGAGCCTTTGGTTCATCGCCATAGCTGTCGTTTCGAATACCTGGCACGGGCACGCCATCGGACTGCTTCTGCAGGCCGTAGGTCAGCAGGCCCACGCCAGTGGAATAAATCGGGTTGCGGACCACGTCGCTCAGGCCGCGGACGCTGTGCGGCACGCCAAGGCGCACCGGCATGTGGAAGATTTCCTCGGCCAGTTCCACCGCGCCCTCCATCTTCGAGGTACCACCGGTGAGCACGATGCCGGCCGGCACCAGGTCCTCGTAGCCGCTGCGACGCAGTTCGGCCTGGATCAGGGTGAACAGCTCGTCGTAGCGCGGCTCGACCACTTCGGCCAGGGCCTGACGAGACAGCTCGCGCGGCGGACGGTCGCCAACGCTCGGCACCTTGATGGTCTCGCCGGCACCGGCCAGCTTGGCCAGGGCGCAGGCGTAGCGGATCTTGATTTCCTCGGCGTACTGGGTCGGGGTGCGCAGCGCCATGGCGATGTCGTTGGTCACCTGGTCGCCGGCAATCGGGATCACCGCGGTGTGACGGATCGCGCCTTCGGTGAAGATGGCGATGTCGGTGGTACCGCCGCCGATATCCACCAGGCATACGCCCAGTTCTTTCTCGTCATCGGTCAGCACCGAGTAGGCCGAGGCCAGTTGCTCGAGGATGATGTCGTCGATTTCCAGGCCGCAGCGACGCACGCATTTCTCGATGTTCTGCGCAGCGTTGACGGCGCAGGTCACCACGTGGACCTTGGCCTCCAGACGCACGCCGGACATGCCCAGGGGCTCGCGCACGCCTTCCTGGTTGTCGATCACGTAGTCCTGCGGCAGGGTGTGCAGCACCCGCTGGTCGGCCGGAATGGCCACGGCCTGCGCGGCATCCAGCACCCGCTCCAGGTCGGCCGAGCTGACCTCGCGGTCGCGGATCGCGACGATGCCGTGGGAGTTCAGGCTGCGAATGTGGTTGCCGGCAACGCCGACGAACGCCGAGTGGATCCGGCAGCCGGCCATCAGCTGGGCTTCCTCGACGGCGCGCTGGATCGACTGCACGGTGGACTCGATGTTGACCACCACGCCTTTCTTCAACCCGCGCGATGGATGGGTACCGATACCGACGATTTCCAAGGTGCCGTCGGCGGCGACTTCGCCCACCAGTGCAACCACCTTGGAGGTGCCGATATCCAGCCCGACGATCATTTTTCCGCTATGCGCATTTGCCATGGGTCCTGCCTCTCTCTAATTCTTCGCCACGGCGGGTTGGGCCGCGGGCTGTGCAATCGGTTCCCGCCAGCCAACGGCAAGACCGTTGGCGTAACGCAGATCGATGCGGGCGATGTTCGTGATCTGTTCTTTGAGCGTCTTGTTGTAGATGGCAATGAAGCGGCGCATTTTTTCCACCAGGTGGTCGCGCCCCAGCAGCAGTTCGATCCCCGGTCCGGCACTGCCGGCGCCGGTGGTCAGGAACCAGCTGCCACGCTCGCGCAGTTCCAGGCGGGCGATCGAAAAGCCCATGGGACGCAGCATCTGGTTCAGTACCTGATATTGCTGCATCACTTGTTGCTGAGCCCGCTGCGGCCCGAACAGCTGCGGCAGGTGCTCGTAGTTGGCCAGCTCGCGCGGGGTGAAGGCCTGGCCCTGGTTGTTGAGCAAGGCATCCTCGCCCCAGCGCGCCACCGGCAACTGTTCTTCCAGACGGATCACCACTTCGTCCGGCCACACCCGACGGACTTCGGCATGGGCGATCCAGGGCATCTGCTCAAGCTCGGTACGCATGCTCGCCAGGTCGACGGTGAAGAAGCTCGCCGCCACGTAGGGCGCGATACGCTGCTGCACCGCCTGCTGGCTGATGTAGCTGAGGTCGCCCTGCACGGCGATCTTGGTGATCGGTCGATCGGCGTACGGCATCAGCCGCTGCGCGCCCTCGTAGGCGCCAAAGCCGGCGGCGACCAGCAGCACCGGCCACAACAGTCGCTTGAAGATGCTGAAGTTCGGCTTGGGCAGGCGCGACGCCAGTGGCTCCTTGGCCACCATACGGCTGGCACCACGCGGCACCGGCTTGTTGCGGCCGGTGGCGGGTTGCTGATGACGTAACATCGCGCCTTGCATGGGCTTAACCTCGCGCCTCGACACTGGCCGCCAGGATCGCCAGCACCAGTTGCTGGAAATCGAGGCCGGCCGCACGTGCCGCCATGGGCACCAGGCTATGGTCGGTCATGCCGGGTGCGGTGTTGACTTCGAGCAGCCAGAAGCGGCCCTGCTCGTCCTGCATCACGTCCACACGACCCCAGCCGGCGATGCCGATGGCGTCGCAGGCGCGGGCGGTGAGGTCGATCAGTTCCTGTTCCTTGGCAGCGTCGAGGCCACACGGGATACGGTACTGGGTATCGGACGCCAGGTACTTGGCGTCGTAGTCGTAGAAGGAGTGCGGGGTACCCAGGGCGATCGGCGGCAGGACCTGGTCGCGCAGCACCGCGACGGTGAACTCCGGCCCCTTGATCCACTGCTCGACCAGGACTTGCGAGTCATAACGGGCGGCGTCTTTCCAGGCCGCGATCAATTCCTCGACACTGGTCACTTTCGCCATACCGATACTGGAACCCTCATGGGCCGGTTTGACGATCAAAGGGAAGCCCAGTTCCGCGCCGGCGGAAATACAGTCGGCCTCGCTGGCCAGCACGGCGTGCAGCGGCGTGGAAATACCCAGGCTGTGCCACACCTGCTTGGTGCGCAGCTTGTCCATGGCCAGTGCGGAAGCGAGGATGCCGCTGCCGGTGTAGGGGATGCCCAGGCACTCCAGCAGGCCCTGCATGCTGCCGTCTTCGCCGCCACGGCCATGGAGGATGATGAAGGCACGGTCGATCTTCTCGCGCTGCAGGCGATCGAGCAGGTCGTCACCGACATCAATGGCCACCACGTCGACACCAGCGCTGGTCAGCGCCTCGATCACGGCGGCACCGGACTTGAGCGACACTTCGCGCTCGGCGCTCTTGCCGCCGTAAAGCACGGCGACACGGCCGAAGTCCTTCGGTGCGATGGTGGAATGCAGCTTGGCGTAGGCTTCGGCAGTCATTTCGATTTCCCCTGACTGGCAACCGCACCAGCGAACAACGGACTCTTCAACAGTTGTGGCGCGAGACCACCGATATCACCGGCGCCCTGGCACAGCAGGATGTCGCCGGCGCGCAGCAGCGGCTTGACCAGCGGCGCCAGTTCGATACCGCGTTCGATGTAGATCGGGTCGAGCTGGCCGCGCTGGCGGATGCTGTGGCACAGCTGGCGGCTGTCGGCGCCCGGGATCGGCTCTTCGCCGGCCGGGTAGACCTCCATCAGCAGCAGGACGTTGGCATCGGCCAGGACCTGGACGAAATCGTCGTACAGGTCGCGGGTGCGGCTGTAGCGGTGCGGCTGGTAGACCATCACCAGGCGGCGCTCCGGCCAGCCGCCGCGCACGGCCTTGATCACCGCGGCGACTTCGGTCGGGTGGTGGCCGTAGTCGTCCACCAGCATCACGTTGCCGCCTTCCACCGGCAGTTCGCCGTAGACCTGGAAGCGCCGGCCAACGCCCTGGAAGCCGGACAGCCCCTGGACGATGGCTTCATCGCTGATGCCTTCGTCGGTGGCGATGGCGATGGTCGCCAGGGCGTTCAGCACGTTGTGGTTGCCCGGCATGTTCACCGACACGTCCAGCGGCGCGCGGTCGCGGCGCAGCACGGTGAAGTGGGTCTGCATGCCCGACTGGCGCACGTTGATCGCGCGCACGTCGGCTTCCTCGGCGAAGCCGTAGGTGGTCACCGGGCGCTTGACCTGCGGCAGGATCTCGCGAACGACAGGGTCGTCCAGGCAGACCACGGCCAGGCCGTAGAACGGCAGGTTGTGGAGGAACTCGACGAAGGTCTTCTTCAGCTTGTTGAAGTCGCCTTCGTAGGTCGCCATGTGGTCGGCGTCGATGTTGGTGACCACGGCCACCAGCGGCTGCAGGTGCAGGAAGCTGGCGTCGCTTTCATCGGCTTCGGCGATCAGGTAGCGGCTGGTGCCGAGCTGGGCATTGGTGCCCGCGGCGTTCAGGCGGCCGCCGATGACGAAGGTCGGGTCCAGGCCGCCGGCGGCAAAGACCGAGGCCAGCAGGCTGGTGGTGGTGGTCTTGCCGTGGGTACCGGCAACGGCAATGCCGTGGCGGTAGCGCATCAGCTCGGCGAGCATCTCGGCCCGCGGCACCACCGGGATACGGCGTTCCAGGGCAGTGGCGACTTCCGGGTTGGCCGTGTTGATGGCGCTGGAAACCACCAGCACGTCGGCGCTGGCGGCGTTCTCGGCGCGGTGGCCGATGAAGATCTGCGCACCGAAGGACTCCAGGCGCTCAGTCACCGCCGAGGCCTTGAGATCGGAACCGGAGACCTGATAGCCCAGGTTCAGCAGCACTTCGGCGATACCGCACATGCCCACACCGCCGATACCAACGAAGTGAATGCGACGGATACGGCGCATTTCAGGCTGGGGCATGGCTTTCTGGTTCTCAACCATGGGCCACCTCCAGGCAGATATCGACCACGGTGCGGGTAGCGGCGGGTTTGGCCAGGCGACGCGCGGTGGTCGCCATGGTGTCGAGTTTTTCCGGTTGCATCAGCACCTCGTTCAGGCGTTCAGCGAGCTGCGCTGCGCCAGTTGTCGCTTGTGGCATCAGGAAGGCGGCGCCTTCACGTGCCAGATAATGGGCATTGTGGGTCTGGTGGTCGTCGATCGCGTGGGGCAGCGGCACCAGCAGCGATGGCAGGCCAGCGGCAGCCAGCTCGCTGACGGTCAGCGCGCCGGCGCGGCACACCACCAGGTCGGCCCAGCCATAGGCCTGGGCCATGTCCTTGATGAACGGCTCTACCTGAGCCTCGATCCCCGCCTCGCGATAGCGCTCGGCAGTGATCTGGTCGTGGTTCCTGCCGGCCTGGTGGAACACTTCGGGCCGGATGTTTTCCGGCACCAGGGCCAGGGCCTGCGGCAGCAGCTTGTTCAGCGGCTCGGCGCCGAGGCTGCCACCCAGCACAAGCAGCCGCGCACGCCGACCGGCGAGGGCTTCGCGGACCGGCTCCAGGAACAGCTCGGCACGCACCGGGTTACCGGTGGTGCGACGCTTGGCACTGGCATCGAAGGTGTCCGGGAAGGCTTCACAGACCCGTCCGGCCAGCGGCACCAACATGCGGTTGGCGGTACCGGCACGGGCATTCTGCTCGTGGATCACCACCGGCACGCCGGCCAGCTTCGCCGCCACCCCACCAGGGCCGGTCACATAACCGCCGAAGCCGATCACGCAGACCGGCTTCAACTGACGAATGATCCGGCGCGCCTGCAGCACCGCCTTGACCAGGGTGAACGGCGCCTTGAGCAACGACAGCTTGCCCTTGCCACGCAGGCCGGTGACGTTGATCAGGTGCAGTTGCAGGCCGGCCTGCGGCACCAGTTCGTTCTCGATCCCACGCGGGGTACCCAGCCAGTGCACGGTGAAGCCGCGCGCCTGGAATTCCCGCGCGCAGGCCAGCGCCGGGAACACATGGCCGCCGGTACCGCCGGCCATGATCAATACGTTCTTGCCGTCAGCGGCCATGATGATTCGGCTCCTCGGCAAAATCGTTTTCGTCGAATTCGTGTTCTTCGCTGCCCAGATGCGTACGGCTCTCCCATTCGATACGCAACAGCAACCCGACGCAGGCACAGCAGATCACCAGGGAGCTGCCGCCGTAGCTGAGGAAGGGCAAGGTCAGGCCCTTGGTCGGCAGCAGGCCGACGTTCACCCCGATGTTGATGAGGAACTGGCCGATCCACAGGAACGCCAGGCCGAACGCCACGTAGGCGGCGAAGAACTGCTTGGCCTTCTCCGCCCACAGGCCGATGTACAGGGCACGCACGGTGACGAAGACGAACAGCGCCACGGTCAGCAGCGAGCCGACCACGCCGAGTTCCTCGGCGAGAACGGAGAACACGAAGTCAGTGTGCGCTTCCGGCAGGTAGAACTGCTTCTGTACGCTGTTGCCCAGGCCAACGCCGAACCACTCGCCGCGACCGAAGGCGATCAGCGCCTGGGTCAGCTGGTAGCCGGAGCCGAACTGATCGGACCAGGGATCGGTGAAGGTAATCAGGCGCGCCATCCGGTACGGCTGGGCCTGCACCAGGACGAACACCGCGCCCACCGCCAGCACCACCATCAGGCCGAAGCGGAACAACCCCACCCCGCCGAGGAACAGCATCGCGGCGGCAGAGCCCATCATGACCACGGTGGCACCGAAGTCCGGCTCCATCAGCAGCAAGCCGGCCATCGGCAGCAACACGATGAACGGCTTGAAGAAGCCCATCCAGCTCTCGCGCACTTCCTGCTGGCGGCGCACCAGATAGCCGGCGAGGTAGACCACGACGAAGACCTTGGCGATTTCCGAAGGCTGCACGTTGAAGAAGCTGAAGCCGATCCAGCGCATCGAACCGTTCACTTCACGGCCGATCCCGGGAATCAATACCGCTACCAACAGGCCGAAAGCGCCGATCAGCATGAGGAAGCCCATGCGCTGCCAGGTGGCGATCGGCACCATCATGGTGACGATGCAGGCGCCGACGCCGATGGCCACGTAGATCAGGTGGCGAATCATGTGGTACAGCGGGTTGCCCGACTGCGCCGCGGCCACTTCCGAGGACGCGGAGGTGATCATCACCAGGCCCAGGCCGAGCAGGGCCAGGCAGCCGACCAGGAAGGGGAAGTCCAGGTCGATGCCGCGGCCGCTGATGAGCGGCGATGGATAGGGCTTGATGGCGCCGAAGATCATGCCAGCGCTCCCACGGCCTGGGCGAACAGGCGCCCACGCTCTTCGAAGTTCTTGAACATGTCGAGGCTCGCGCAGGCTGGCGACAGCAGCACGGCGTCGCCCGGCAGGGCCAGTTCGGCACATTTGGCCACGGCTTCTTCCAGGGTCTGCACCCGCACCAGTGGAGCGCCGTCACCCAGCGCCTCGGCGAGCCGTTCGGCGTCGCGGCCCAGAAGGACCACGGCGCGGCAATGTGCAGCGACCGGCGCGCGCAGGCCGGAGAAGTCGGCACCCTTGCCGTCGCCACCGGCGATCAGCACCAGCTTGCCGTCGATATCCGCACCCAGGCCTTCGATGGCCGCCAGGGCGGCACCGACATTGGTGGCCTTGGAATCGTCGTAGTAGTTGACGCCGTTCAGCTCACGCACCCATTGGCAACGATGGGCCAGGCCGGCAAAGCTGCGCAGGCTCTCCAGCATCGCTTCGAACGGCAGGCCCACGGCATGACCGAGGGCCAGCGCGGCCAGGGCGTTGGACTGGTTGTGCGCGCCACGAATCTTCAGTTCGCGGACCGGCATGAGGGTCTGGAATTCAAAGGCCAGGTACTTCTCGCCCTCTTCTTCGCGCAGGCCGAAAGCCTTGAAGTCCGGCTTGTTCAGGCCGAAGGTCCAGCACGGCTGGCCCTCCACCGGCAGCGGACGGCTCAGGGCATCCTGGCGGTTGACCACCACCTGGCGCGCGCCACGGAAGATCCGGTGCTTGGCCAGGTGATAGGCCGGCAGGCCGCTGTAGCGGTCCATATGGTCTTCGCTGACGTTGAGCACGGTGGCCACTTCAGCGTTGAGCTGGTCGGTGGTCTCCAGCTGGAAGCTCGACAGTTCCAGCACATACAGTTCGACGTCATCGGCGAGCAGGTCCAGCGCCGGAGTGCCGAGGTTGCCGCCCACCGCCACACGCTTGCCCGCCGCTGCGGCCATCTCGCCCACCAGGGTGGTCACGGTGCTCTTGGCATTGGAGCCGCTGATGGCGACGATCGGCGCCTTGACATTACGCGCGAACAGCTCGATATCGCCGGACAGTTTCACCCCGCGTGCCGCCGCCTGCTGCAGCGCCGGTGTGGCCAGGGCCAGGCCCGGGCTGACGTACAGCTCGTCGGCGCGGCAGAGGAACTCGACGTCCAGCTCGCCGCAACGCACTTCCACCTGCGGATAGTCGCGACGCAGGGTCGCCAGCTCCGGCGGGTTCTCGCGCGTGTCGGCGACCGCAAACGCAACGCCCCGGTTCGCCAGGAAGCGAACCAGGGACATGCCGCTCTTGCCGAGGCCGACAACGATGCGGAAGTGATCAGATGCGATCAGGGACACGCGTTCTACCTCAGTTTCAGGGTTGCCAGGCCGATCAGCACGAGAATCACGGTGATGATCCAGAAACGGACGATCACCCGCGGCTCGGGCCAGCCCTTGAGTTCAAAGTGGTGGTGGATCGGCGCCATGCGGAACACGCGCTTGCCGGTCAGCTTGAACGACGCGACCTGGATGACCACCGACAGGGTCTCCATGACGAACACGCCACCCATGATGAACAGGACGATTTCCTGGCGCACGATCACGGCGATGGTGCCCAGCGCGGCACCCAGTGCAAGGGCACCGACGTCGCCCATGAAGACCTGGGCCGGATAGGTGTTGAACCACAGGAAGCCAAGGCCGGCGCCGATCAGCGCGCCGCAGAACACGATCAGCTCGCCCGCGCCCGGTACGTACGGGATCAGCAGGTATTCGGCGAATTTCACGTTGCCCGACAGGTAGCAGAAGATGCCCAGGGCACCACCCACCAGCACGGTCGGCAGGATCGCCAGGCCGTCGAGGCCGTCGGTCAGGTTGACCGCGTTGCTCGAACCGACGATGACGAAGTAGGTCAGAACCACGAAGCCCACGCCCAGGGGAATGGTGACGTCCTTGAGCATCGGCACGATCAGGGTGGTTTCCACGCTGGTCGGTGCGGTCATGTAGAGGAAGATAGCCGCGCCGAGGCCGAACACCGACTGCCAGAAGTATTTCCAGCGGCTCGGCAGGCCACGGGAGTTCTTCTCGATCACCTTGCGGTAGTCGTCGACCCAGCCAATGGCGCCGAACAACAGGGTGACGATCAGCACCACCCAGACGTAGCGGTTGCTCAGGTCGGCCCAGAGCAGCGTGCTCACGCCGATGGCGGAGAGGATCAGCGCACCGCCCATGGTCGGGGTGCCGGACTTGGACAGGTGCGATTGCGGGCCGTCGTTGCGCACGGCCTGGCCGATCTGGCGGATCTGCAGGGTACGGATCATCCACGGGCCCAGCCACAGGGCCAGCGACAACGCGGTCAGCACACCCAGGATCCCGCGCAGGGTCAGGTACTGGAAGACCGCGAAGCCCTTGTAGAACTGTTGCAGGTACTCAGCCAACAGCAGCAGCATTAATGTTTCTCCCCGCTGGAATCGCACAAAGCCGCCACGACGTTTTCCATCGCAGCGCTACGCGAACCCTTGATCAAAATGGTGGTGTTGGTGGCCTGCTCGGCGCGAACAGCGTCGATCAGGTCAGCTTGATTGGTGAAATGGCGGGCATTCTGGCCAAAGGCCCGGACCGCATGGGCCATCATCGGACCTACGGCATACAGGGCGTCGACCTTGCCCTTGGCATAGCTCCCGACCTGGATGTGGCCTTCCTCGGCCCACTGGCCCAGTTCACCGATATCCCCGAGCACCAGGACGGTGCGACCGGAAAAGCCGGCGAGTATATCAACGGCCGCGCACATGGAGGTGGGGTTTGCGTTGTAAGTGTCGTCGATCACCCGGGTACCGCTCGCGGTCATCTGCGCCACGCTGCGACCCTTGACCGGTTGCACCGTATTCAAGCCTTCGGCGATGCCTTGCAGCGTCACGCCGAAGACCTGCGCCGCAGCAGCCGCGGCCAGGGCATTGGCGATGTTATGGGTGCCGAGCAGATTGAGCTGGATCGACACGCTGCCTTGCGGCGCGTGCAGGACGAACGACGGGCAACCGCGCTCGTCATGGGCAATGTCGCTGGCGTGGAAATCGGCGGCCGTATTGCCCAGGGCAAAGGTCAGCACGGCGTGTTTGCCGGCGCGCTGTTTCCATATGCCAAAGGCCTTGTCGTCCAGGTTCAATATCGCGACGCCGTCCTCTCCCAGCCCTTCAAGGATCTCGCCCTTGGCTTCGACAATCTTTTCCGGCCCGCCGAACTCGCCGACATGAGCAGTACCGGCGTTGTTGATCAGGGCTACGTGGGGCTGGGTCAGGCCGACGGTGTAGCGGATCTCGCCCACGTGGTTGGCGCCCAGCTCGATGACCGCGGCCGTGTGCTCCGGCCCCAGTTCGAGCAGGGTCAGCGGTGCGCCGAGATCGTTGTTCAGGTTGCCGCGCGTCATCAGTACCGGACCACGGGTGGCCAGGATGCTGGCGAGCATTTCCTTGACCGTGGTCTTGCCGCTGGAGCCGGTGATGGCGGCGACCGGATGCTTGAACGCTCGACGGTTCAAGGCGCCCAACTGGCCCAGGGCCAAGCGGGTGTCGGCCACCAACAGCTGAGGCAGGCTGGAACCTGGCACTTCACGCTGCACCAGCACTGCGACGGCGCCCTTGGCAGCGACTTCATCGAGGTAGTCGTGACCGTCGAAACGCGGTCCCGCCAGGGCAACGAACAACTGGCCAGGCGCAATCTTGCGGCTGTCGATGCTGACGCCATCGAAACGGGCGTCGGCGCCCACCAGGCGGCCCTGCAACGCCTCGGTCAACTGGCTGAGGGACAGGGATTCAAGCATGAGAAGCCTCCCAGACTGCTAGCGTCTTTTCGGCTTCCACCAAATCGGAAAAATCGTGACGTTCACCGTTGATTTCCTGGTAATCCTCGTGGCCCTTGCCGGCCAGAATGATCACGTCGTCAACGCCGGCACTGGCGATGACAAGGGCGATCGCCTCGCCACGACCGGCAACGAACTCGACCGCATCGGCATGAGCAAAGCCCGGACGGATGTCGGCGAAGATCGCCTGCGGATCCTCGGTGCGCGGATTGTCATCGGTGACGATCACACGATCGGCGAGACGCTCGGCCACTTCCGCCATCAGCGGGCGCTTGCCACGGTCGCGGTCGCCGCCACAGCCGAACAGGCAGGTCAACTGACCACGGGCATGCGGACGCAGGGCTTCGAGCACCTTTTCCAGGGCATCCGGGGTATGGGCGTAATCCACCACCACCAAGGGTTTGCTGCCCCCGCCGAGGCGCTGCATGCGGCCAACCGGCCCTTCCAGCTTGGCGGTGACCTTGAGAATTTCGTCCAGCGGATGATCCATCGCCACCAGGGTGCCTACCGCTGCCAGCATGTTGCTCAGGTTGAAGCGACCGAGCAGGCGACTGCGCAGCATGTGCTCGCCCTGCGGGGTCACCAGCACGGCGCGCACGCCGTCGTCGTCGAAGCTGGCCTCGCGGCAATAAAGGGTCGCCGAAGGATCCTTCAGGCTGTAGCTGATCAGGCGCGACTCGCGCGCTTCGGCAGCCAGCTCGCGACCGAAGTCATCGTCCAGGTTCACCACCCGGCAACGCAGGTTCGGCCAGGCGAACAGCTTGGCCTTGGCCGCTTTATAGGCCTCCATGCTGCCGTGATAGTCGAGGTGATCGCGGGACAGGTTGGTCATCACCACGATATCGAAGGCCAGCGCGGCCACACGACCTTGCTCCAGCGCGTGGGACGACACCTCCATGGCCACGGCGCGGGCACCGGCCTTCTTAAGGTCGTTGAGGGTCGATTGCACGGCAAGCGGATCGGGAGTGGTCAGGCGGCCACTTTGCAGCGCGCCGTAGAAGCCGGTGCCGAGGGTGCCGATCAGGCCGCAATGTTGGCCGAGCAGGTCCAGGGCCTGGGCCACCAGCTGGGTGACGCTGGTCTTGCCATTGGTGCCGGTGACGCCCACCAGGTCCAGCAGCCGACTCGGCTCGCCATAGAAGCGCCCGGCGATATCCGACAATTGTGCGATCAGGCCCTTGACCGGAATCAGCGGCGCATCGGTGATCGGCAGGACGGTAGCGCCCTGCACTTCATAGGCGACCGCCGCCGCACCGCGCTTCAGCGCATCGGCAATGTGGTCGCGACCGTCGACCTTGGCCCCTGGCACGGCCAGGAACAGGTCGCCAGGCCGCACGTTGCGGCTGTCCAGGGTCAGTTCGCGAATCAGCGGATCGCTGCTGGCATTGGCGAACAGTTTGCTCAGTGGCATCGTCATCAGCCGCGCCCTCCTTTGGCGAGCGCAGCATCGGCCTGCTGCTGTGGCGTGGGCAGGTTGTCTGGCGGCACGTTCATCAAGCGCAGGGTGCCGGACATGACCTTGCTGAATACCGGCGCCGAAACCAGGCCACCGAAGTAGCCGCCCTTGCTCGGTTCGTCGATGACCACGACGATCGCGTAGCGCGGATCGCTCATCGGGCCGAAGCCGGCGAACAGCGAACGGTAGGCGTTTTCGGTGTAGCCCTTGGAGCCGATGGTGGCTTTCCGCGCGGTACCCGACTTGCCTGCGACATGATAGGACGGCACCTGGGCGCGGAACACGCCGCGTGGCGCCTCGATCACCTGTTGCAGCATCTGCTGGATGGTTTCCGCGGTTTCCTTCGGTACCACCTGGGTCGACTCGGGCGCCTTGTCCACCTTGAGGATGCTCAGCGGCACCATCTTGCCGTCGTTGGCAAGCGCGGCGTAGGCATGCACCAGTTGCAGGGCGGTAACCGACAGGCCGTAGCCATAAGAAAGGGTCGCGGTCTCGGCCTTGCGCCATTCACGGTGGTTCGGCAAGTTGCCGACGCGCTCACCCGGGAAGCCCAGGCCGGTGTACTGGCCCAGGCCCAGCTGGGACATCACCCGGTAGATCGCTTCGCCGCCGATATCGAAGGCGACCTTCGACATCCCGACGTTACTGGAGTTGATCAGGATGCCGGTCAGGTCGAGGATCGGGCCCTCGGTCTTGGACACGTCACGAATGGTGTAGCGGCCCAGTTGAAGGGTGCCCGGATAAACCTCGACCTTGTCGGTCGGCTTCCAGCGCCCGCTCTGCAACGCGGCACTCATGGACAGCGGCTTGACCGTCGAACCCGGCTCGAACACGTCGATGATCGCGCGGTTGCGCATCGCCGCCGGGAACATGCTGCGACGGTTGTTCGGGTTGTAGGTCGGCTGGTTGACCATGGCCAGTACTTCGCCAGTTTTCACATCCATGATCACCAGGCTGCCGGCTTTCGCCTCCTGCTCGGCAATGGCGTTGCGCAGCTCGCGGGTGGCCAGGTATTGCAGGCGCAGGTCGATCGACAACGCCAAGGTCTTACCGGCCTTGGCGTTCTTGGTAACCTGGACATCCTTGATCAAGCGACCACGCCGGTCCTTGATCACCTGCCGCTTGCCGGGCACGCCGGCGAGCCACTCGTCATAGGCCAGTTCGACCCCCTCGCGACCATGGTCGTCGAGGTCGGTGAAACCGACCATGTGCGCCGCCACATCGCCGGCGGGGTAGAAACGACGAAATTCCTCGATGCCGTAGACACCAGGAACCTTGAGATCCAGCACCACCTGCCCCTGCTCCGGGGTCAGGCCGCGGACAAGGTAGATGAACTCCTTGCTCGCCTGTTGCTCCAGGCGCTCGGCCAGTTGCTTCGGATCCTGCTTGAGCGCTGCGGCCAGTGCCGGCCAGCGATCCTTGGCTGCCTGCATTTCCTTGGGGTTGGCCCACAGCGTGGTGACCGGCGTACTGACGGCCAGCGGCTCGCCATTGCGGTCGGTGATCAGGCCACGGTGCGCGGGAATCGGGATGTGCCGCATGCTGCGGGCGTCGCCCTGACCCTTGAGGAAGTCACGGTCGATCACCTGCAGGTTGATGATCTGCCAGGAAATGGCAGCGACCATCAGGCCCAGCAGGCCGAGCACGACCCGGAAACGCCACGGGTAGAGGGCGCCTTCGAGCTTCATCATGGCGCCACCATCCGTACTTCGTCAGCAGCGGGAATGCGCATCTTCAGCTGTTCAGTGGCAAGGATCTCGATCCGGCTGTGCGCCGTCCAGGTGCTCTGTTCGAGGATCAGCCGGCCCCACTCGGCCTGGGCCTTGTCGCGCTCGTTGAGTTCGCCATACAAGGTGTTGAGCAACTGCCGGTTCCAGTGCGCGCTGTAGGACACCGCCACCGAGGAAACGAGCACGCCGATGAACAGCAAGAGCATCAGGAAGCTCCCGCCTGGCAAAGGCTTGGCATAGAGCCTGCTCACCGCAGCTTCTCCGCCACGCGCATGACGGCGCTACGGGAACGCGGGTTGGCCTTGAGTTCGGCGTCGGACGCGAACTGGGCCTTGCCGATCAGCCTGATCTTCGGCTCGAACGGCTTGTGCTGGACCGGCAGGTTGCGCGGCAGGTTGTCCTGCTCGCCCTTGGCCAGCTTGCGCATGAACAGCTTGACGATGCGGTCTTCGAGCGAGTGGAAGCTGATCACCGCCAGACGGCCACCGATTTCCAGAGCGTCAAGCGCGGCTTCGAGGCCGGTTTCGAGGTCGCCCAGCTCATTGTTGACGTGGATACGCAGGCCCTGGAAGGCACGGGTTGCCGGGTTCTTGCCCTTTTCCCAGGCCGGGTTGGCAACCTTGAGTACTTCCGCCAGGTCGGCAGTACGGGTGAACGGCTGCTCTTCGCGACGCAGGACCACGGCACGGGCCATGCGCTTGGCGAAACGCTCTTCGCCGTATTCCTTGAAGACCCGGGCGATTTCTTCTTCAGGCGCGCTGGCGATGAACTCGGCGGCGCTGACGCCACGGCTCGGGTCCATGCGCATGTCCAGCGGGCCGTCGTTGAGGAAGCTGAAGCCGCGCTCAGGGTCGTCCAGCTGTGGCGACGACACACCGAGGTCGAACAGCACGCCGCTGACCTTGCCGGCCAGGCCGCGCGCAGCGACCTCCTCGCCCAGTTCGGCAAAACTGCGCTGCACAATGACAAAGCGGCCGTCTTCGGCCGCCAGCGCTTGCCCGGTGGCAATCGCTTGAGGATCCTTGTCGAACCCCAGCAGGCGACCCTCCGGGCCGAGACTTTCCAGGATGAGACGACTGTGACCGCCGCGCCCGAAGGTGCCATCCAGATAGCAGCCATCGGCGCGCACTGAAAGAGCCTCCACGGCTTCGTTCAGTAGCACAGTGATGTGGTTAAAGCCGCTATCGATAGTCACAGGATCAGATCACGCAGTTCATCGGGCATCGCGCCCGGTTGTTGAATGGCTGCCAGGTCCGCTGCAGAAACAGCATTCCAGGCATCCTCGTCCCACAGTTGGAATTTGTTCAGTTGCCCCACCAGCATCGCGCGCTTGTCGAGCTTGGCGTACTCGCGCAGACGCGGCGGAACCAGAAAACGCCCGCTGCCGTCCAGCTCCAGATCCACCGCATTGCCGATCAGCAGACGCTGCAGGCGGCGGTTCTCTTCGCGTAACGACGGCAAGGCGCGCAATTTGGCTTCGATCAGCTCCCACTCATCGAGCGGGTACACACACAAGCACGGATCCACAGCGTCGATCGTCACGATCAATTGCCCCGAGCAGCGCGAATCAAGCTCGTCACGGTACCGGCTCGGCATGGCGAGACGTCCCTTGGCGTCGAGGTTGATTGCGTTTGCTCCGCGGAACACGGCTGCGCTTCCCTAAATGTTAGCTTTTTTGTGTCTGAAAACCCACTTCATGCCACTTTCTGCCACTTGCGCACACTATAGGAATCCGCCCACCGCACCGTCAAGGCGCGCATATAAGGAAAACCCTTACAGATCGGCGATTTAGCGTAACAAGGACAGACAATGGGCTACTTTGGCGGGGTTTTCGGAGGGGAAATGCGAATGCACTCAATCGAATAGAGTGTGAAGTTAAAGTGATTTATTAAGAGTAAGACTTTTTTGGTATTACCGAAGCGCTTCTGCTATCGAACCAAGCAGAGAAAGGAAGGAGTGGAGAGTCGATCTGTAAGCCGGGTTCTGTCGAGGACAGTCATTCCTCTACGACGGCCATCACTGGACGTCTTTAGCAACCTACCCGGTTCCAACGCGGGCCGCGCCAATGGAACCCTATTTGGTCTTGCTCCGAGTGGGGTTTACCTAGCCACGAACTGTTGCCAGACGTGCGGTGCGCTCTTACCGCACCTTTTCACCCTTACCGGCACCGAAGTACTTAGGCGGTTATTTTCTGTGGCACTTTCCGTAGGCTCGCGCCTCCCAGGCATTACCTGGCACTCTGCCCTATGGAGCCCGGACTTTCCTCCCCCTACTTTTGCGGAACAAAAGAAGGCAGCGACTGTCCAATCGACTCTCCGCGTGAAAGATTAACGGGAGCAGGCGCCAAGAACAAGTGACAAAACAAATAATATCACTGTGACATCATTTGTTTTTCTGTTTCTCCAGCGCGATTTGATACAGCACATTCTTGCGCACACCGGTAATTTCCGCCGCCAATGCAGCTGCCCGTTTGAGTGGCATCTCCGCCAGCAACAGTTCCAGGATGCGCAACACTTCGGCACTGACCGACTGCTCGTCCTCGGGCGCACTCCACCCCGCCACCAACACCACGCACTCGCCACGCTGCTGATTGCTGTCGTTTTCGACGAATTCACGCAACTGTGCCAGCGGCAACCCCTTGAGGGTCTCGAAGGTCTTGGTCAGCTCACGCCCCAGTACCGCCGGGCGCTCACCACCAAAGATCGCCTCCATGTCCTGCAGGCATTCAAGGATGCGGTGCGGCGCTTCATAGAAGATCAAGGTGCGCGGCTCTTCCTTCAGCAGGTTCAGGCGCGCCTGACGCCCCGCGACCTTGGCCGGGAGAAAACCTTCGAAGATGAATCGGTCGGACGGCAGCCCTGCCGCCGACAGCGCGGCAATCAGCGCGCAGGCGCCAGGCACCGGCACCACGCTGACACCCGCCGCGCGAGCCTGGCGCACCAGGTGGTAGCCAGGATCGGAAATCAGTGGCGTGCCGGCATCGGAGATCAGCGCGACATCGTCGCCGGCCAGCAGACGAGTGAGGAAACGGCCGCCCTCATCGCGCTCGTTGTGCTCGTGACAGGCCGCCAACGGGGTATTGATGCCAAAATGCTGCAACAGCCGAATCGAATGACGGGTGTCCTCGGCGGCAATCAACGCGACGCCCGCCAGCACCTTCAGTGCTCGCGCACTGATGTCGTCCAGGTTGCCGATGGGTGTCGCCACCACATAAAGAGTCCCGGCAGCGGGATTGGAAGCACCTGGAGCATCGGTCACAGCACACACCTGTCATCTGGATGAAAGCCGCCATTGTAGCGTGATCGCCGGAAACAATTCCCTTCCAGAGACATTTCCTGCGACCTGCTGCGAAGGTTTCACGCCAGCAAGATCGCGCCCCGGCCAGCGCTTGGGTACAATCGCAGGTTAAATCGGATCGAGTAACAGGACCCTTACATGATCGCATGCCTGCGGCTGCTCTCAGCCCTCTGCCTCGCTGCCTTGCTGGCAGCCTGCGCCAGTTCGCCCTCGTCCAGCCTGGGTGAGCTGCCACGCACACCAGACGCCAGCATCGAGCAACTGCTCGAACAGGCGGCCACCAGCAAGACGCCGGAGAAAGCCGCCTTGCTGCGCCTGAGCGCCGCCGACCTGGCTCACCGGCAAAACGACAACGCTCGCGCCGCACGCATCCTCGAACAGGTCCAGATCGACTCGCTGAAACCTGCCCAGCAGGTGTTCGCCAGCACCCTCTCCGCCGAGCTGGCCCTGAGCCGCAACCAGCCGAAAGCCGCGCTGACCGCGCTGAGCCACCCAAGCCTGGCCCACCTGAACGAGCTGCCGGCCGATCTCCAGGCGCGCACCCGCAGCGTCCACGCCGCTGCCTTCGAAGCCGATGGCCAGACCCTCGCCGCCGCCCAGGAGCGCATCGCCCTGGCACCATTGCTCAGCGGCAACGCCGCTGCGGCCAACAATGACGCCATCTGGAGCCTGGTCGCCGCGCTGCCGCCAGAGCAACTGCAAGGCGCCGGCAACGACACCCTCGGCGGCTGGACCAGCCTGGCCCTGGCCGTTAAAAGCGCCGGCACCCTCGAACAGCAACAAGCCGCCATCGACTCCTGGAAAGCCCAGCATCCCGAGCACCCGGCCGCACTGCAACTGCCTTCGCCACTGGTGAAGCTGAAAAGCCTGACCAGCCAGCCGCTGACCAAGATCGCCCTGCTCCTGCCCCAGGAAGGCCAACTGGCCGGCGTGGCCCGCGCGCTGCGCGACGGCTTCATGGCCGCACACTTCCAGGCCCAGCAAGCCGGACAGAACCCGCCGGCGATCCAGGTCTTCGACAGCTCGCGCCTGACCTCCCTCGACGACTTCTACCGCCAGGCCCAGGCCGCCGGCGTGCAACTGGTGGCCGGCCCTCTTGAGAAGCCGCTGGTCAAGCAGCTCGCCAACTACCCGCAACTGCCGATCACCACCCTGGCCCTGAACTACAGCGACGCCGGCCAGAACAATCCGCCGCAGCTGTTCCAGTTCGGCCTCGCCGCCGAGGACGAAGCTCGCGAAGTATCTCGTCGCGCCTACGCCGACGGCATGCGCCGCGCCGTGGCCCTGGTGCCGAGTGGCGAGTGGGGCGACCGCGTGCTGAACGCCTTCCGCCAGGACTGGGAAGCCAAGGGCGGCACCCTGCTCGCTGCCGAGCGCGTGGCCCAGCCGGTCGCCCTCGCCCAGCAGATCGCCGACCTGTTCCAGTTGCGCCAGAGCGAAGGCCGCGCCAAGAGCCTGCAAAGCACCGTGGGCGGCAACGTCTCCGCACAACCATCGCGACGCCAGGACATCGACTTCATCTTCCTCGCCTCTACCCCGCAGCAAGCGCAGCAGATCAAGCCGACCCTGAACTTCCAGTACGCCGGCGACGTACCGGTCTACGCGACCTCCAACGTCTACAGCGCCAGCGGCGACGTCAACCAGTACAACGACATGACCGGCATTCGCTTCTGCGAAACCCCTTGGCTGCTCGACAGCAGCAACGGCCTGCGCCAGCAGGTAGTACGCCAGTGGCCACAGGCCGCCGGCAGCCTGGGCCGCCTGTACGCCATGGGCGTCGACGCCTACAGCCTGGCGCCGCGCCTGGGCCAGCTGAAGACCCTGCCGGACAACCGTATCGAAGGCCTCTCCGGCAGCCTGAGCATGAACCCGGGCCAGCGCATCGAGCGCCAGCTGCCGTGGGCCGAGTTCGCCGGCGGCCAGATCAAGCGCCTGCCCGACACCCCACGCTGATGCCCAACCCTTCGCGCCAGGCCGCCGGAATGGCGGCCGAGCAACAAGCCCTGGACTACCTTCTGGCCCAGGGCTTGGTGCTTCTGGCGCGGAACTGGCGCTGCAGGCGCGGCGAGCTTGATCTGGTCATGCTCGACCGCGATACAGTAGTATTCGTCGAAGTTCGTTATCGCCTGCACGCAGGCTTTGGCGGCGCCCTCGGCAGCATCGATGCCCGCAAGCAGGAAAAACTGACGCTCGCCGCGCAGCACTTCCTGATGGAGGAGTCACGCTGGGCCAACCACCCCTGCCGTTTCGATGTAATCGCCCTGCAAGGCAGTGGCCATTCGGGACAACCGCTCGACTGGCTGCAGAATGCCTTCGACAGCTGACCCCGTGCCGACGGACGCATCTTTACCCATTCACCTTTTTGCTCTTTGCTTCGCGGGCTGCACAGACATGTGCCGGGAACCTTTCGATCCCCGCCCGGCCAGCCCCCTTTCAAGGTCACACTGATGGACATGCAATCCCGAATTCGCCAGCTTTTCCAGGCCAGCATCAATACCAAGCAACAGGCGATGGAAGTCCTTGCACCCCACATCGAGCAAGCCAGCCAGATCATGGTCAACGCCCTGCTGAACGAGGGCAAGATGCTCGCCTGCGGCAACGGCGGCTCGGCCGGTGACGCCCAGCATTTCTCTTCGGAACTGCTCAACCGCTTCGAGCGCGAGCGTCCGAGCCTGCCGGCGATCGCCCTGACCACCGACACCTCGACCATCACCTCGATCGCCAACGACTACAGCTACAACGAAATCTTTTCCAAGCAGATCCGCGCCCTCGGCCAGCCGGGCGACGTACTGCTGGCCATTTCCACCAGCGGCAACTCGGCGAACATCATCCAGGCGATCCAGGCCGCACATGATCGCGAAATGATTGTCGTAGCTCTGACGGGACGTGACGGTGGCGGCATGGCCTCGCTGCTGCTGCCGGAAGACGTCGAGATCCGCGTACCGGCGAACGTCACCGCACGTATCCAGGAAGTCCACCTGCTGGCGATCCACTGCCTCTGCGACCTGATCGACAGCCAACTGTTCGGGAGTGAAGAATGACCCCAAGACGCCTCGGCCTGATGGCCCTGACCCTGTGCCTGAGCCTGAGCGGTTGCAGCTCGGTGATCAATGCCAGCCGCGAAGCACCGATCGACGATGACCGCGGCACCCGCACCTTGGGCAGCAAGATCGACGACTCGCTGATCGAAACCAAGGTCGCGGTCAACGTGGCCAAGGCCAGCCCGGATCTTGACCAGGGCTCCCATATCGTCGTCAGCAGCTTCAACGGCGTGGTCCTGCTGGCCGGCCAGACCCCGCGCGCCGACCTGAAGGCCCTCGCCGAGCAAACCGCCAGCCAGGTACAGAAGGTCAAGAAAGTCCACAACGAGCTGCAGGTGCTGCAACCGTCCTCCTTGCTGGCGCGCAACAACGACGCCTGGCTGACCACCAAGATCAAGACCCAGATGTTCGCCGACAACAGCATCCCCGGCTCGCGGATCAAGGTGGTGACCGAGAACGGCATCGTCTACCTGCTCGGCCTGATGACCCAGGCGGAAGCCAATCGCGCCACCAACCTGGTGCAAGGTGTGGGCGGCGTGCAAAAGATCGTCAAGCTGTTCGAGTACATCGACTGATCGCGAAAAAACGCCCCACGAAAAAGGCGACCCCTCGGGGTCGCCTTTTTTCATTTCACCACTTTCAGGCTTGGCCGCCCGCTCGGGCGCGGCGGCTGCCCGCCGTCTGGCGGACCATCGTCATCCGGCTCGACATCATCTTCGTCATCGACCATCGGCGGCTCCAGCTCGAAGACCATGCCCTGGCCGTTCTCACGGGCGTAGATACCAAGGATGGCACCGATCGGCACGTACAGGCTGTGGGCAACCCCGCCGAAGCGGCCTTCGAAGCTGACCGCATCATTTTCCATCTGCAGGCCGCGCACGGCGTTAGGCGAGATGTTCAGGACAATCTGGCCGTCGCTGGCGAAACCCTGGGGTACCTGCACCGCAGGGTACTCGGCATTCACCAGGATATGAGGCGTGCAATCGTTATCCACGATCCACTCGTACAGTGCACGCACCAGGTAGGGGCGACTGGAGTTCATCAACAGCTCCTTAAAGCTTGCGCATTTCTCGTTCAGCAGCGGACAGGCTTGCCTGGAAAGACTCGCGGGCAAACTGTCGCTCCATATAGTCCAGCAAAGGTTTGGCCTGCCGTGGCAATTCAATACCCAGGAGTGGCAAACGCCACAGGATGGGCAGTAGACAACAATCCACCAAGCTTTGCTCCTCGCTGAGGAAACAGGGCTTGTCGGCAAACAGCGGCGACACGCCCGTCAGGCTCTCGCGTAGCTCCTTTCGCGCCTGAACGCGCATGGCGTCCTTGGCTCGGGGATCGAGGATCTGGTCCACCAGTGCGCACCAGTCGCGCTGGATTCGATGGATCAGCAGCCGGCTGTTCGCCCGCGCCACCGGATACACCGGCAGCAAAGGCGGATGCGGGTAACGCTCGTCGAGGTACTCCATTACCACGGTGGACTCGTACAACGCCAGATCGCGATCCACCAGGGTCGGCAAGGTGCCGTACGGATTGGCCTCCAGCAGCCGGGCAGGCTGATTGCCTGCCGCGACACTGATGATCTCGACGCTGACCCCCTTCTCGGCGAGAACGAGGCGCACCCGATGAGAATAGTGGTCGGCGGGGTCGGAGTAGCAGGCCAACCGGTTGGTCATGCCCATAAGGTTCCTCCTCGCGTGAATGGGTAAACGCTATAAACGCAAACGCGCCCTGGGGGTACCTCCGGTATTCCGGAGGCGCCCCAGGGCGCGCGTTCAACTACCAGAAACTACTGCGTGATCAGTGCACGTCCTTCCAGTATTCGCGCTTGAGCAGGTAGGCGAATACGAAGAAGAAGGCCAGGTACAGCAGCACGTAGGTGCCGATGCGTTGGCTTTCCAGCTTGACCGGGTTGGCCGAGTAGGCCAGGAAGGTCACCAGGTTCTTGACCTTCTCGTCGAACTGCTCTTCGTTCAGGGTACCGGATTTCGGCACGATGGTCAGCTGGTCACAGGCTTCATGGGTCAGCGGAGCACCGGTCAGCGGGTCGAACTGCTTCTTGCCGTCGACCACGGTCTGGATCTGCTTGCAACCCACGACCTGACGACCTTGCAGCCCCACCAGCACGTTCGGCATGCCGACGTTCGGGAAGATCTTGTTGTTCACGCCCCATGGACGCGCCGGATCCTCATAGAAGCCGCGCAGGTAGCTGTACAGCCAGTCGGTACCGCGAACCCGGGCTACCAGGGTCAGGTCGGGCGGTGCGGCACCAAACCATACCTTGGCATCGGCAGCCTGCATGCCGGTGTTCATGTGATCACCGATCTTGGCGCCGGTGAACACCAGCTTTTCGAGCATCAGCTCGTGGGGGATGCCCAGGTCATCGGCAACACGCTCGTAGCGCTGGAACTTGGCGCCATGGCAACCCATGCAATAGTTGGCAAAGGTGCGGGCACCGTCCTGCATGGCGGCCTTGTCGGTCAGGTCGATATCGACCTTGTCCAACTCGGGTCCGTGCTCACCGGCGGCGAAGGTCAACGCGGGCATCACTGCCAGAATCAATACTGCAAATAGCTTTTTCATCAGCCAGTCACCCTTTCCGGAACCGGTTTGGTCTTCTCAAGCCTGGTGTAGAACGGCATCAGAATGAAGTAGGCGAAATACAGGAAGGTACATACCTGCGAGAGCAGCGTGCGGCCAGGCGTCGGCGCCAGTACGCCAAGGATGCCGAGGATCACGAAGGCGATGCAGAACACCAGCAGCCAGATCTTGCTCAGCCAGCCCTTGTAGCGCATCGAGCGCACCGGACTGCGGTCCAGCCACGGCAGGACGAACAGCACCGCGATGGCCGCACCCATGGCAATGACACCAAGGAGCTTGTCCGGAACCGCGCGGAGAATCGCGTAGAACGGGGTGAAGTACCAGACCGGTGCGATGTGCTCAGGCGTCTTGAAGGCGTTGGCCTGCTCGAAGTTCGGTTTCTCCAGGAAGTAACCGCCCATTTCCGGGAAGAAGAACACCACGGCACAGAACACGAAGAGGAAGACCACCACGCCGACGATGTCTTTCACGGTGTAGTACGGATGGAACGGAATACCATCCAGCGGAATGCCGTTTTCGTCCTTTTTCTTCTTGATGTCGACACCATCAGGGTTGTTCGAACCCACTTCGTGCAACGCCAGGATGTGCAGGACCACCAGGCCGAGGATGACGATCGGCAGCGCGATGACATGCAAGGCGAAGAAGCGGTTCAGGGTGATGCCGGAAATCAGGTAGTCACCACGGATCCACTGGGTCAGGTCGTCGCCGATCACCGGGATGGCGCCGAACAGCGAGATGATCACCTGGGCACCCCAGTAGGACATCTGACCCCATGGCAGCAGGTACCCCATGAAGGCCTCGGCCATCAGCGCCAGGTAGATCAGCATGCCGAAGATCCACACCAGCTCGCGGGGCTTCTGGTAGGAGCCGTAGAGCAGGCCGCGGAACATGTGCAGGTAGACGACGATGAAGAACGCCGACGCGCCGGTGGAGTGCAGGTAGCGCAGGATCCAGCCGTACTCGACGTCACGCATGATGTATTCGACCGAGGCGAACGCCTCTTCGGCCGACGGGGTGAAGCTCATGGTCAGCCAGACGCCGGTGACGATCTGGTTGACCAGCACCAGCAGTGCCAGGGAGCCGAAGAAGTACAGGAAGTTGAAGTTCTTCGGTGCGTAATATTTGCTCAGGTGATCTTCCCACATCTTGGTGGCGGGGAAGCGGGCATCCACCCATTCCATGAACTTGCTCATCACGCTTTCTCCTGATCGACACCGACGACGATGATCTCGTCCGATTCGTACGAATGCGGTGGCACCGGCAGGTTGAGCGGTGCCGGCTGGGACTTGTAGACGCGGCCGGCGAGGTCGTAGTGGGAACCGTGGCAGGGGCAGAAATAACCACCGACCCACTTCGGACCCAGGTCGACGGGAGCGACTTCAGGGCGGAAAGTCGGCGAGCAACCCAGGTGGGTGCAGAGGCCGACGAGGACCAGAATTTCCGGTTTGATCGAGCGATTCGAAGGGTCGACGTAGGCAGGCTGGACCGATGCCTTGGACTCGGGATCGGAGAGATCTCCGGTGATCTTCTTCAAATTACCAAGGATCTCCTCGGTACGACGGACGATGAAAACCGGCTGACCACGCCATTCGGCCACCAACTGCTGCCCAGGTTCGACCTTGGCAATATTGACCTTCACCGGTGCACCGGCCGCTTTCGCCTTGGCACTGGGGAACCATGACCCTACGAACGGGACCGCAGCCCCCACCGCTCCCGCGGCACCCACAACGGATGTGGCTGCAACCAGGAAGCGACGCCGGCCTGCATTGACGCCGTCATTGCTCATTCAGTCCTCTCCCATCAGCTTTGTGGCCTGTTGAAACAGGCATCTACTAAGTAATTTCTGAAGCGCTAAAAATTTGCCGCATGGTAAAGAAAAGACCCATGACTGGCAAGGTTATTACCCTGGCCAAAGGCCTGCATCCCGCGCAGGTGTTGATCTGCGTCTATGCGGCAAGTTGTCACACGAATGGCCAGCCCCCTTTATTCAAGACATAAAAAAAGCCCGGTTCCACTTGGAACCGGGCTTTTTTTGAAACTCTGAGCGAATTAACGCTTGGAGTATTGTGGACGCTTACGTGCTTTACGCAGACCCACTTTCTTACGCTCGACTTCACGAGCGTCACGGGTGACGTAGCCAGCACGGCGCAGTGCGCCACGCAGGGACTCGTCGTAGTCCATCAGGGCGCGGGTGATACCGTGACGGATCGCACCGGCCTGACCGCTGACACCACCACCGATAACGGTGACGTAGATGTCGAACTTCTCGGTGGTTTCGGTCAGCTCCAGCGGCTGGCGAACGACCATGCGCGCGGTTTCACGACCGAAGAACACGTCCAGAGAACGGTTGTTGATGGAGATGTTGCCAGTGCCCGGACGCAGGAAAACGCGAGCGGTTGCAGTCTTGCGACGGCCAGTGCCGTAATTTTGAGTCGCCGACATAATGAACTATTCCGTTAAATCTTCAGTTCTTGGGGCTGCTGAGCAGTATGAGGGTGAGTAGCGCCCGCATAGACTTTCAGCTTACGGTACATGTCGCGACCCAGCGGGTTCTTAGGCAGCATGCCTTTGACCGCGGTCTCGATCACGCGCTCTGGGGCCTTGGCAATCAGCTTCTCGAAGTTGATTTCCTTGATACCGCCCGGGAAGCCGGAGTGGGAGTAGTACATTTTGTCCGAAGTCTTGGCACCAGTGACACGTACCTGCTCGGCGTTGATCACGACGATGTAGTCGCCGGTGTCAACGTGAGGGGTGTATTCTGGCTTGTGCTTGCCACGCAGACGGCTCGCGATTTCAGTGGCCAGACGACCCAGGGTCTGACCAGCAGCGTCAACGACGAACCAGTCGCGTTTTACTGTTTCCGGTTTAGCAGTAAAAGTTTTCATACTTTAATTAAGCCTCAGAGGCCGCCCAGCGAAAATTAGACGGCGAATCTTACTGAATAGTGCTTACTTTGACAAGGTCAAAGGCAGCCGGATACGAACGCTTTCGGGGGCTCGGGTCAGCGCGTCCAATACTCGGCGGGGTTCTTTTTCAGCGGCGGGGCATCACTTCCACCGTAGAAAGAGACGGCGAATTATCCGGGTTACCGAGAAAATATCAAGCTGATTTTCCGGATCATTTCCCGCCATCGCCCGCGCCGTGACCCATGGCACGGCTCTGGTACCGGTCGTGGACGGGATACTGGACACAATCGCCAAAAAATAAGACGATCCCGCCGGTGATTGACCACTCTCCCCTATAAGAATAATGAACATGATGTTTACCCAACCCAACGTGCCCCTGCGGCGCGTCAGTATCCTTGCCATCGACAAGGTGTTCGCCTCGACCCTGATGCAGGCCAAGGACTTCTTCCACCTGGCCAGCCTGCGCTATGCCAAGCAGTTGGGCCTGACCCTGCAGCCGATGTTCGAGACCCGCCTGGTCAGCCCCGACGGCGAGCCGGTGCGCAGCTTCAGCGATGTCCTGGTGCCGGTCGACAGCGGCCTGGAAGAGGCCGACGTGATCGTCCTGCCAGCGTTCTGGGATGACTTCTCGACGCTGTGCCAACGATATCCACAAGTACTACCTTGGCTACGCGAGCAGCATGCCCGTGGCGCCGTACTCTGTGGCGAGGCCAGCGGCGTGTTCTGGCTGGCCGAGGCCGGGCTGCTGGACGGCAAGGAGGCGACCACCTACTGGCGCTTCTTCAACCAGTTCGCCGAGCGCTTCCCCAAGGTCAACCTGAACCAGGACAAGCACCTGACCGACGCCGACAACCTGTTCTGTGCCGCCGGTACCACCTCGGCCTGCGACCTGTACATCTACCTGATCGAACGCTTCTGCGGAGCCAATGTCGCCCAGGCCGTGGCCCGCGACATCCTCTATGAAGTGCAGCGCAACTACACCCCGGGGCGCATGGGCTTCGGCGGGCAGAAGCTGCACCAGGACGTGATCATCCTGCAGATCCAGCACTGGCTGGAAGAACACTTCGCCGACAAGTTCCGCTTCGAGGACGTCGCGCGCAACCATGGCATGAGCATCCGCAACTTCATGCGCCGCTTCCAGAGCGCCACGGGCGACAAGCCCCTGCATTACCTGCAGCGGCTGCGCATCGAAACGGCAAAGGGACTGCTCTCGGGGACGCGCAAGAGCATCAAGACCATCAGCTACGAAGTGGGCTACGACGATGCCAGCTTCTTCGCACGGCTGTTCAGGCAGCACACTGCGTTATCGCCGAACCAGTATCGGCAGCAGTTCATGCAGGAGGCATGAAGCGGCTTCAAGCCACAAGAAAAAAGCCGCAAGACCAGAGCGGTTCGCGCTCCAGTCTTGCGGCTTGTCGCTTGAAGCTTGCCGCTGCCGTCAGGGCTTGTGCGCCCGCGCCAGGAACTCGTGGGACTGCATCTCCAGCAACCGGCTCAGGGTCCGTGCGAACTCGAAGGTCAGGCGACCACCGGTGTACAGGTCCTTGAGCTCGACCTCGGCGGAGATGATCAGCTTGACGTTGCGGTCGTAGAACTCGTCGACCATGTTGATGAAGCGCCGCGCGATATCGTCGGTCGCCACGCCCATCTGCTCCACACCGCTCAACAGCACGGCATGGAAGATCTTGCCCAGTTCGATGTAGTCGTTCTGGCTGCGTGGACCGTCGCACAACTCGCGAAACTCGAACCAGGCCACGTCGTCGCAGGTGCGTAGCGCACGGATCTCGCGGTTCTCGATGATCAGCACATCGTTTTCCACGGCCTGGGTGCACTCCGGCGTCAGCGCACGGAAGCTCTTGCGCAGGCTTTCGTGAGCTTCCTCGTTGAGCGGGAAGTGGAACAGCTCGGCCTGCTCCAGATGACGCAGGCGATAGTCGACGCCGCTGTCGACGTTGACGATTTCCGTGTTCTGCTTGATCAGGGCGATGGCCGGGAGGAAGCGCGCCCGCTGCAGGCCATCCTTGTACAGGCCGTCCGGGACGATGTTGGAAGTCGCAACCAGGGTCACGCCGTTCTTGAACAGCTCTTCCATCAGGGTGCCGAGGATCATGGCATCGGTGATGTCGGAGACGAAGAATTCATCGAAGCAGATCACCCGCGATTCTTCAGAGAAACGCTTGGCGATGATGGTCAGCGGGTTCTTCTCGCCCTTGAGCCCCTTCATTTCCTCGTGCACACGCTTCATGAAGCGGTGGAAGTGCGTGCGCGACTTTTCCTTGAACGGCAGCGCCTCGAAGAAGGTATCCACCAGGTAGGTCTTGCCCCGGCCTACCCCGCCCCAGAAATACAGGCCCTTGACCGGCGCCTGCTCCTTCTTGCCGAACAGCTTGCCGAACATGCCCGGCTTGTTGTTCTGCGCCGCGATCAGATCGTCGTACAGGCGCTGCAAATGGCGCACCGCCGTTTCCTGCGCCGCGTCGTGGAAGAAGTCGGGACGTTTCAGATCTGCTTGATATCGTTCTAGGGGCGTCATAATTCGTTAGCAAGGCAACAAAAGCGGGCCGTCACTGTAGCGACGGCCCCGGGTAATGGCAATCAGACTTCCGATAAGCCGTCAGTCCTGTTGAGGCGCCAGGGCGGCACGCAGGGCGTCGATGGCGGCATCGCGAGCGGCGTCGTCAGCGAACTGCGGGCCTTCGGCAACTGCCTCGCCTTCCAGCCACAGGCTGAAGCCCAGGCCTTCGGCGCGGACGTCGAGTTCATCGCCCTGCTGCAGTTGCTTGGTCACCGCGCCAGCCGTCTTGCCATCGGCGAAGTTGCGCGACAGCAGCAGTTGCTCGCCATCGGCGCCCAGCAGGCGGAAGCGGAAGCTCCCGTCCTCTTCGCGGAAGCTGACGAAGCGCGCGGCTTTTGCGGCTTTCTTCTTCACTTCGGCCGGGCCCTGGGCGATGGAGCGGAAGGAGCGCAGGCCGACCGCTTCGCGCAGTTGTTCGAGGAACGGTGTCGCCACCTTGCGGGCTTTCTGCGCGCCAGCCAGGAGGATGTCCTCCAGGTCTGCCGGACGGGCGATCAGTTGCTGGTAACGCTCGCGGGACTCGCTCAACTGGCCGTCCAGCAACTGGAACAGCTTCTGCTTCGCCTCGCCCCAACCCAGGCCCTGCAGCAGCTCGTCGCGGAATGCTGCGGACTGTTCAGGCGTGGAGAAGGCCTGGTACAGGGTGAACAGGTGCGAATTGTCCGGATCCTTGGCCTCGCCCGGCGCGCGGGAGTCGGTGACGATGCGCGAGATCGCGTCCTTCATCTCCTTGGCGCTGCTGAACAGGGGAATGGTGTTGTCGTAGCTCTTGGACATCTTGCGTCCGTCCAGGCCCGGCAGGGTCGCCACGCTTTCTTCGATCACCACTTCCGGCAGGACGAAGAAGTCCTTGCCATTGCCGAACAGGTGGTTGAAGCGCTGACCGATGTCACGGGCCATTTCCACGTGCTGGATCTGGTCACGGCCGACCGGCACCTTGTGCGCGTTGAACATCAGGATGTCCGCGGCCATCAGCACCGGGTAGCTGTACAGGCCCATGGTCACGCCGGCATCCGGGTCTTCGCCGTTTTCCAGGTTCTTGTCCACCGAGGCCTTGTAGGCGTGGGCGCGGTTGAGCAGGCCCTTGGCACTGACGCAGGTGAGCAGCCAGGTCAGCTCGGGAATCTCGGGGATGTCGGACTGGCGGTAGAACGTCACCTTTTCCCAATCCAGGCCACCGGCCAGCCAGGTCGCGGCGATTTCCAGACGCGAGCGCTGGATGCGCTGCGGGTCGTCGCACTTGATCAGGGCGTGGTAGTCGGCGAGGAAATAGAAGGAGTCGGCACCGGGCTGGCGGCTGGCGAGGATCGCCGGGCGGATGGCACCGGCATAGTTGCCCAGGTGCGGGGTACCGGTGGTGGTGATGCCGGTGAGGATGCGCGTAGTCATGATTGGTCGCTTATCAGGCTTGGCTCAGTTCGAAAGACGCGGCAGCACCAGATCCTTGAGGTCGGTCAGCTTGCCATGAAAAAAGTGTCCGCATTCTGCCACTTTCAGCAGCTCATGGGGGCGCGGCAGTGCGGCGGACCAGTCGTAGACGACTTGCGGCTCGATCACCTCGTCGGCGTCGGGCTGGACGATGGTCAGCGGCGCATTGGCAGGCGCGGTCTCGCCAGCAGTCAGGCGCATGACGGCGGGCGCCACCATGAACAGGTGCTTGAGGGTCACGCCCTGCCCTTCCAGGCGACCGCCGAGCGCCGCAGCGACGAAGCCGCCGAAGGAGAACCCGAGCAGGGTCAGGGGCAGTTCCGGGTGCTTGCTGCGCAGCCAGGCCGCGGCTGCCTCGGCGTCGTCCACCTCGCCGGCGCCCATGTCGTGGCTGCCGGCACTGGCGCCGACCCCACGGTAGTTGAAGCGCAGGGTGATCAGGCCGGCATCCCGGGCGGTGCGCTGCAGGGTCGACACCACCTTGTTGAGCATGGTCCCGCCCTGTACCGGGTTGGGGTGGCAGATCAGCACCACGCCATGGGCGTCGGGCACTTCCTGGTAGAGGGACTCCAGTTGACCGACCGGGCCGTCGATGAGTACGGGAATTTCGCGGGTAAGCAAGGAATTAAACTCCGTGACCCCGGCAAGGGTCGACTCGTCTAGCTGAATGATTCTGTTCTGAGATATTTGCGATGCGTCGCGGTATACAGCGCAGGTCCGAGCCGTTAACGTAAAGCAAAGCCGTTTATAGAGGAAGGACTCGTGGAACTCTCGCTCTTAGTTTGGTTGTTGCCGACCCTGGCCCTGGCAGTGGGTGTCGTCGTTGGTTTCCTGGTTGCCCGCCTCCTGCCCAACGCCGCGCCGAGCAGCACCCAGCGGCAGCTGGACGATATCCAGGAACGCTTCGACAGCTACCAGAATGAAGTGGTGACCCACTTCAACAGCACTGCGGCTCTGGTCAAGAAGCTCACGCAAAGCTACCAGGAAGTGCAGGATCACCTGGCCGATGGCGCCAACCGCCTGGCCCTGGACGACCTGACCCGCCAGCGCCTGCTGGCCGCCCTGCACTCCGACGCGGCCCAAGGCCCGCGCGATCGCCTGACTCCGCCACGGGATACCGAGGTGCCGCGTGACTATGCACCGAAGTCGCCGAACACTCCGGGCATGCTCGACGAGAGCTATGGCCTGAAACGCTGATCCAGCGGAACGGAAAGGGGCGCCTCGATGGCGCCCCTTTTCATTTCATCCCCGCTGCAATTCAGGCACACCTTCTCAGTGCCTGGCGAACATCAGCCACCAGATCGTCGATATCCTCAAGCCCCACCGACAACCTCACCAGCCCCTCGGAAATCCCGTATCGCGCCCGCTCCTCCGGCGTGTAGCTGGAGTGGGTCATGCTCGCCGGATGCTGCGCCAGTGACTCGGCATCGCCCAGGCTGACCGCCCGCGAGAACAGTTGCAGGGCATTCATGAAACGCCGCCCTGCGGTGATCCCACCCTTCAATTCGAAGGCCAGCATGCCGCCCGGCAAGCTCATCTGTTTCTTCGCCAGCGCGTGCTGCGGGCAGGATGGCAGGCCTGGGTAATGCAGCACCTCCACTTCCGGCTGCTTCCCGAGGAACTCAGCCAGCGCCTGGGCATTGGCACAGTGCCGCTCCATACGCAGATTGAGGGTCTTCAACCCCCGCATCAGTAGCGACGCGTCATGCGGGGAAAGCACCGCGCCAGTCATGTCCTTCAACCCTTCCAGACGAATCCGATCCACCAGCGCCCTGGCACCGATCACCAGGCCGGCAGTGATATCGCCATGCCCGCTGAGGTACTTGGTGGCTGAATGCACCACCAGGTCCGCGCCCAACTCCAGCGGACGTTGCAGGTACGGCGTGCAATAGGTGTTGTCCACCATCAGCGTGGCGCCATGCCGCCGGGCGATCTTCGCCACCCCGGCGATGTCCGCCAGGTGCATGTTGGGGTTGGCCGGGGATTCGAAGTAGATCATCCGCGTCGCCGGGGTGATCGCCGCCTCCACGGCCTTGAGGTCGGCCATGTCGACATGCTTGAGCTTGACGCCGAACTCGCCGATGCCGTGGTGCAGGAAGGCGAACGTGCAGCCGTACAACGTGCTGCCCAATAGCACCTCGTCACCAGGACGCAGCAGTGTCCACAAGGTTGCCGTGATGGCACCCATGCCCGAGGCCAGGGCCAGGGCCGCCTCGCCGCCTTCCAGCGAGGCCATGCGGCTTTCCAGCAAGGCCAGGGTGGGATTGGAGATACGGCTATAGAAGTGCCCGGCGTCCTCACCGGCAAAACAGGCCGCGCCGTACTCGACGGTGGGAAAAGCGAACGTGGCCGTCTGGTAGATTGGCGGCACCAGTGCCCCTCCGTGGGCCTGCGGATCGTAGCCATGGTGAATGGCACGGGTGGCGAATCCCTGGGTCTTGCTAGAGCCGCTCATGGCGATGCCCTCTTGTTGGATTGCCATAAGCTTATGCCAGTGATGAACTAATATTTTTCCAAATATGACCACCACTCCGGGGCTTTCCGAGCATGAAATTCCATGAATCCGCCAAGTCGGGGCAAATCCTGCCCAACGCCATCGACCGCACCGACCGCGCCCTGCTTGGCGCGCTGCAGGACAACGCGCGGCTGACCATCTCGGAACTGGCCGACAACGTCGCCCTCACTACCTCGCCCTGCTGGCGCCGGGTCAAGTTGCTGGAGGAAAGCGGCTACATCACCGGCTACCAGGCGATCCTCTCGCCCAAGGCCCTGGGTTTCGGCGTGACCGCCTTCGTCAGCATCATGATGGACTCCCACACCAAGGAAATGGCCCGGGCCTTCGAACAGCGGCTGATGGAGATTCCGGAGATCGTCGCCTGTCACAATATTTCAGGACGTTACGACTTCCTCCTCGAAGTGCTCGCCCGCGACCTGGAATCCTTCGGGGAATTCGCCCGGGAAACGTTGCAATCGTTGCCAGGGGTGAAGGAGATCTATTCGAGTTTTTCGTACAAGGCGGTGAAGGAGAAGCGGGTGATTCCGGTTTCGGAGAAGCACATATGAAGGTTGCGGGAACCCGCTCCCACAGGGTCCATGTTGCACCAGGACTTCCGTCAGAAAACAAAAACCCCGCCGAAGCGGGGTTTTTGTTGTCAGCCCTGACGCTTAGATCGCACCACGCGCACGCAGCACATCCAGCACCAGCTTCACACCCTCTTCCACATTGGTGGTCTGGGTGTCGATGACCAGGTCGGCGTCCAGCGGCACATCGTACGGGAAGCTTTCGCCCGGGATGTTGTCGCCGCCAGCGGCGTACAGGCCTTGCGGGTCACGCTCGCGGCAGGCCAGCGGGGAGGCCTGGACGTAGACGGTGACCAGACGGTCCTTGCCGATCAGCGCCTTGGCCTGCTCGCGACCTTCGGCATCCGGGGCGACGAAGGCGGCCAGTGTCAGCATGCCGGCTTCGTTGAACTGGCGCGCCACGTGGGCGGCACGGCGCCAGTTCTCGGTGCGACCGGCACGGTCCTGCGGCAGGCCCTTGTTCAGGTCGTGGCGCAGGTTCTGGCCGTCGAGGACGTAGACCGCACGACCCATGTCGAACAGCTTGCGCTCGACGGCATAGGCCAGGGTGCTCTTGCCGGCGCCGGACAGGCCGCTGAACAGCACGGTGGCTGGCTGCTGGCCGAAGCGCAGGGCGCGCTCTTCGGTGGACACGTGGGCCTGCTTGCCATGCTGGCCGGTGCTGCCGTGCGGCAGGACAGGCGGGGCGATGATCATGCCGGCGCCAACGGTTCCGTTGGTCAGGCGGTCGATGACGATGAAGGCACCGGTAGTGCGGTTGCTGTCGTAACCGTCCAGGGCGATAGAGGCGTCCAGGGCAACCTTCACCCGGCCGATCTCGTTCAGTTGCAGCGCACTGGCAGCGCCCTGCTCCAGGGTGTTCACATCGACCTTGTGGGTGATGCTGGCGATCGAGCCCGGCACGTAGCTGGTGGCGCGCTTGATGTCGTATTTCTTGCCCGGCAGCATCGGCTCTTCGGCCATCCACACCAGCATGGCGTCGAACTGGTCGGTTACCGGTGGAACGTTGTCGGCATGCACCAGCAGGTCGCCACGGGAGATGTCGATCTCGTCTTCCATGGTCAGGGTCACGGCCTGGCCTGGGCCTGCATTTTCCAGCTCGCCTTCGTAGGTGACGATGGACTTGACCCGGCTGCTCTTGCCCGATGGCAGGACGACGATCTCGTCACCCTTGTGCACCAGGCCGCTGGCAATGGTGCCGGCGAAGCCGCGGAAGTTCAGGTTCGGACGGTTGACGTACTGCACCGGGAAACGCAGGTCGGTGAAATTGCGGTCGCCAGCGACTTCGACGGTCTCGAGGATTTCCATCAGCGCAGGGCCGGTGTACCACGGCGAACGCTCGCTGCGGTTGACCACGTTGTCGCCCTTGAGGGCGGACATCGGAACGAAGTGCAGGCTGCTCGGCTTGAGGTTGATGCCTTCGGCGAACTTCAGGTAGTCGGCCTTGATCGTCTCGAAGACCTGCTCGTCGAAGCCCTTGAGGTCCATCTTGTTGACCGCAACGACGATGTGCTTGATACCCAGCAGCGAGGCGATGTAGCTGTGCCGGCGGGTCTGGGTCTGCACGCCGTAGCGGGCGTCGACGAGGATGATGGCCAGGTCGCAGGTGGATGCACCGGTCGCCATGTTGCGGGTGTACTGCTCGTGGCCCGGGGTGTCGGCGATGATGAACTTGCGCTTGGCGGTGGAGAAGTAGCGGTAGGCGACATCGATGGTGATGCCCTGCTCACGCTCGGCCTGCAGGCCGTCGACCAGCAGCGCCAGGTCGACTTCCTCGCCGGTGGTGCCGACTTTCTTCGAATCACGGGTGATGGCTTCGAGGTGGTCCTCGTAGATCATCTTCGAGTCGTGCAGCAGGCGCCCGATCAGGGTGCTCTTGCCATCGTCGACGTTGCCGCAGGTCAGGAAACGCAGGAGTTCCTTGCGCTCGTGCTGGGCCAGGTAGGCGAGGATGTCCTCGCTGATCAGATCAGATTGGTGCGACATGATGAAACCCTGAAATTAGAAGTAGCCTTGGCGTTTCTTGTCTTCCATGGAACCGGCGCCATCGTGGTCGATGACGCGGCCCTGGCGCTCGGACGTCCGGGTCAGGAGCATTTCCTGGATGATGTCCGTCAGGGTCTCGGCCTCCGACTCGACGGCACCCGTCAACGGGTAGCAGCCGAGGGTACGGAAACGCACCTTCTTCTTGACGATGCGGGCTTTTTCCTCGTCGCTCAGGTGCTCGAGAATGCGCTCGTCGTCGATCATGATCAGGGTGCCGTTCTTCTCGATGACTTCACGCTCGGCGGCGAAGTACAGCGGCACGATCGGGATGCCTTCGAGGTAGATGTATTGCCAGATGTCCAGCTCGGTCCAGTTCGACAGCGGGAAGACGCGGATCGACTCGCCCTTGTTGACCTTGCCGTTGTAGATGTTCCACAGCTCCGGACGTTGGTTCTTCGGGTCCCAGCGGTGTTTGCTGTCACGGAACGAATAGACGCGCTCCTTGGCCCGCGACTTTTCTTCGTCGCGGCGCGCGCCACCGAAGGCGGCGTCGAAGCCGTGCTTGTCCAGCGCCTGCTTGAGGCCCTGGGTCTTCATGATGTCGGTGTGCTTGGAGCTGCCGTGGGTGAACGGGTTGATGCCCTGCGCAACGCCTTCCGGGTTGACGTGGGTGATCAGCTCAAGGCCCATTTCCTCGACCATCTTGTCGCGGAAGCGGTACATCTCCTGGAATTTCCACTGGGTGTCGACATGCATCACCGGAAACGGCAGCTTGCCAGGGAAGAAGGCCTTGCGTGCCAGATGCAGCATCACGGCCGAGTCCTTGCCAATCGAGTACAGCATCACCGGGTTATCGAACTCGGCGGCCACCTCACGAATGATGTGGATGCTTTCCGCCTCCAACTGTTTCAAATGCGTCAGCTTGTCGACCATGGCTACTCACGGGGAAAACGATCTTTATGGACGGCCAGACGGGCCGTGTTCGAGCGGGTCACTCTATCACAGCACCCGCTTCTATTTAGGAGGCCGGCTAGAACGAAACAATCTATGGATATGCCCGACCGTTTGGGTTGCAAAAGGGGTTCAGACCGGGTTCGGGCAATCGATGAACAGGTGTTCGAGGGCAAAGCGGCGGGCCAGGTAGTCACCCAGCGCCTGCACACCGTAGCGCTCGGTGGCATGGTGCCCGGCGGCGATGAAGCTGACGCCGTTTTCCCGGGCGCTGTGGAAAGTCTGCTCGGAAGCTTCGCCGCTGATGAACAGGTCGACGCCAGCGGCGATCGCCTGGTCGATGTAGCCCTGGCCGCCACCGGTACACCAGCCGACCCGACGAATGACCGTCTCGCCTTCCACCAGCAGCGGCTCGCGGCCCATCACCTCGTTGACCCGGCGGGCAAAGTCGCGCGCCGACACCGGCTCGGCCAGCGAACCGACCAGGCCCACCACCCGCGGGTTGTCGGGGTCCAAAGGACCTTCGACGGTGATGTCCAGTTGCCGGGCCAGTTGCACGTTGTTGCCGACTTCCCCGTGCACGTCCAGTGGCAGGTGATAGGCCAGCAGGCTGATGTCGTGCTTGAGCAGGGTCTTCAGGCGACGCTGCTTCATCCCGGTGATGCAGGGGTTCTCGCCCTTCCAGAAATAGCCGTGGTGGACCAGCACCAGGTCGGCCCCGGCCTCGACCGCGGCATCCAGCAGCGCCTGGCTGGCGGTGACGCCACTGACGATGCGGGTTACCTGCGGGCGGCCTTCGACCTGCAGGCCGTTGGGGCAGTAGTCCTGGATTTTCGCGCTACCGAGGTAACGGTCGGCTTCCTCGACCAGGGTGGACAGGGCAACAGCCATGGAAAGACTCCTCAATTCAGCAGTTCAGCACGGCGCAAGGGCCCGTATAATGGCCAGCATTATGGGCCGTCGACTGTTTTGGGGAAACCGGCGGCAGCTACCTGGGGGCTTTCGGCAAACGCTGTCACGCAATGCGTGATTTAGCGGTTCCTGCACAGGTGTTGTCGCAGTATGATCGCGCGCGTTCGTCACCTCCCCATGGCATCACCGGCTCGGGCCAACTCCCCCCAGGATTGATTCAATGTTCAAGGCTTTGCGTTACTTCGGCTGGCCGCTGTTCACCGGCGTGCTGATCGCGTTGCTGGTCATCCAGCGTTTTCCCGAGTGGGTGGGCCTGCCCAGCCAGGACGTCAACCTGCAACAGGCGCCACAGACCAGCGCCGTGGTCCAGGGCCCGGTGTCCTATGCCGACGCGGTCACCCATGCCGCGCCCGCGGTGGCCAACCTGTACACCACCAAGGTGGTCAACAAGGCTGCCCATCCGCTGTTCGAAGACCCGCAGTTCCGCCGTTTCTTCGGCGACAACCTGCCCAAGCAGCGACGCTGGGAGTCGAGCCTGGGTTCGGCGGTGATCATGAGCCCGGAAGGCTACCTGCTGACCAACAACCACGTGACCTCCGGCGCCGACCAGATCGTGGTGGCACTCAAGGACGGCCGTGAAACCCTGGCCCGGGTTATCGGCAGCGACCCGGAAACCGACCTGGCGGTGCTGAAGATCGACCTGAAGAACCTGCCAGCGATCACCATCGGCCGTTCCGACAACATCCGCATCGGCGACGTCGCCCTGGCCATCGGCAACCCGTTCGGCGTAGGGCAGACCGTGACCATGGGCATCATCAGCGCCACCGGACGCAACCAGTTGGGCCTGAACAACTACGAGGACTTCATCCAGACCGACGCGGCGATCAACCCGGGCAACTCCGGTGGCGCGCTGGTGGATGCCAACGGCAACCTGACCGGGATCAACACGGCGATCTTCTCCAAGTCCGGCGGTTCCCAGGGCATCGGCTTCGCTATCCCGACCAAGCTGGCGCTGGAAGTGATGAAGTCGATCATCGAGCATGGACAGGTGATTCGTGGCTGGCTGGGCATCGAGGTGCAGCCGCTGAGTCAGGAACTGGCCGAGTCGTTCGGCATGCAAGGACGCCCGGGGATCGTCGTGGCGGGGATCTTCCGCGATGGTCCGGCGCAACGGGCCGGGCTGCAGCTGGGTGACGTGATCCTGAGCATCAATGGCGAGCCGGCGGGCGATGGCCGTCGTTCGATGAACCAGGTGGCGCGGATCAAGCCGAGCGAGAAAGTCGCCATCGAGGTGATGCGCAATGGCAAGCAATTGAAGCTGATCGCCGAGGTGGGACTGCGGCCGCCACCGGCGCCAGCGGCACAGGAAGAAGAGAACTGATTCGATGGATTTGGGGCCGCTAAGCGGCCCCAAATGTTTTAGTGCAGGATCTGGCTCAGGAACAACTTGGTCCGCTCGTTCTGCGGCCGGTCGAAGAAGTCATCCGGCGCCGCCTGCTCGACGATCTCCCCCTTGTCCATGAAGATCACCCGGTTCGCCACGGTCCGGGCGAAGCCCATCTCGTGGGTCACGCAGAGCATGGTCATGCCGTCTTCCGCCAGGCTGACCATGGTATCCAGCACCTCCTTGACCATTTCCGGGTCCAGCGCCGAGGTCGGTTCGTCGAACAGCATGATCTTCGGCTTCATGCACAGCGCCCGGGCGATTGCCACGCGCTGCTGCTGGCCGCCGGACAGTTGCCCCGGGAACTTGTGCGCCTGCTCAGGGATACGCACGCGCTCCAGATAGTGCATGGCGATTTCCTCGGCCTTGCGCTTGGGCATCTTGCGCACCCACATCGGTGCCAGGGTGCAGTTCTGCAGGATGGTCAGGTGCGGGAACAGGTTGAAGTGCTGGAACACCATGCCGACTTCACGACGGATCGCCTCGATCTGCTTGAGGTCGTTGGTCAGTTCCACGCCATCCACCACGATGCGCCCCTGCTGGTGCTCTTCCAGGCGGTTGAGGCAGCGGATGGTGGTGGACTTGCCCGAGCCGGACGGCCCGCACAGGACGATGCGCTCGCCCTGGCGAACATTCAGGTTGATGTCCTTGAGCACGTGGAACTGGCCGTACCACTTGTTCACGCCCTGCATCTGGATAATGCCTTCAGGGCCGACAGGCTGCTTGATCGCTTCACTCATTCGAAACACTCCTAACGCTTGTGGCCTGTGTCCAGCTTGCGCTCCAGATGCATGGAGTAGCGGGACATACCGAAACAGAAAATCCAGAACACCAGGGCTGCGAACACGTAGCCCTCGGTCGCCATGCCCAGCCAGGTGGGGTCGGCGGCCGCCTGCTTGACGCTGTTGAGCAGGTCGAACAGGCCGATGATGATCACCAGGCTGGTGTCCTTGAACAGGGCAATGAACGTGTTGACGATGCCGGGAATCACCAGCTTCAGGGCTTGCGGCAGGATCACCAGGCCCATCGCGCGCCAGTAGCCCAGGCCCATGGCCGCAGCGGCTTCGTACTGGCCCTTGGGAATGGCCTGCAGGCCGCCGCGCACCACCTCGGCGATATACGCCGACTGGAACAGGATCACCCCGATCATGGCCCGCAGCAGCTTGTCGAAGCTCATGCCCTCGGGCAGGAACAACGGCAGCATCACCGAGGACATGAACAGCACGGTGATCAGCGGCACGCCACGCCAGAACTCGATGAAGGTCACGCAGACCACCTTCACCGCCGGCATCTTCGAACGCCGGCCCAGCGCCAGGAGGATACCCAGCGGCAACGCGCCGACGATGCCGACCGTGGCGATCACCAGGGTCAGCATCAGGCCGCCCCATTGGCTGGTCGGTACCGTGGTCATACCGAAGTGGCCGCCGTGCAGCAGGGTGTAGGCGATGATCGGGTAGGCAACCAGGAAGCACAGGCCGTAGATCGCCTTGCGCGGGAAGCGCGAGATGAACAGTGGCGCCGCGCCGATCACCGCCAGCCACACGGTCAGGTCGACGCGCCAGCGCAGCTCGCTGGGATAGTAGCCATACATGAACTGGCCGAAACGCTGCTGGATGAACACCCAGCAGGCGCCTTCCTTGGTGCAGTCGGCACGGGTGGTGCCGACCCAGTTGGCGTCGAGAATCGACCACTGCAGCAGCGGCGGCACGATCAGCCAGACCAGGTAGAGGGCGAAGAGGGTCAGCAGGGTGTTGAGCCAGCTGGAGAACAGGTTGGCCCGCAGCCAGGCAACGATGCCGACGGTCTTCACCGGTGGCGGCATGTCGGGTTTGAAAACATGGGAAGTCATGCGCGTCTCCTTACCGCTCGATCAGCGCGATGCGCTTGTTGTACCAGTTCATCAGCAGGGAAATGCTGATGCTGATGGCCAGGTACACGCTCATGGTGATGGCGATCACCTCGATGGCCTGCCCGGTCTGGTTGAGCACGGTGCCGGCGAACAGCGAGACCATTTCCGGATAACCGATGCCCGCCGCCAGCGACGAGTTCTTCGCCAGGTTGAGGTACTGGCTGGTCAGCGGCGGGATGATCACCCGCAGCGCCTGGGGAATGATCACCTTGCGCAGGGTCGGGCCTTCGCGCAGGCCCAGGGAGCGTGCCGCTTCGGTCTGGCCGTGGCTGACCGAGCGGATGCCGGAACGGACGATCTCGGCAATGAACGCTGCGGTATAGATGGTCAGCGCCAGGGTCAACGCCAGCAGCTCGGGAATCAGTACCCAACCGCCAGCGAAGTTGAATCCTTTCAATTGCGGCAGTTCCCAGCTCAGCGGGTTGCCGAACAACAGCACGCTCAGGCCCGGGATCACCAGCAGCAGGCCGAGGGCGGCCCAGAACTTGTGGAACGGCTCGCCGGTCGCCTCGAAACGGCGGTTGGCCCAGCGCACCATCGCCACCACGGCGACGATCGCCAGCAGCACGGCGATCGCAAACGGCCAGAAGCCTTCGGCCAGGGACGCGCCGGGCATGTTCAGGCCACGGTTGCTGATGAAGAAGGTGTCATTGATGTTGATGCTGCCCCGCGGTCCCGGCAGGGTCAGGAACACGGCGAAATACCAGAACAGGATCTGCAGCAGTGGCGGGATGTTGCGGAACGTTTCCACATACACGGTCGCCAGCTTGTTGATCATCCAGTTCGGCGACAGCCGCGCCACGCCGATGATGAAGCCGAGCAGGGTCGCCAGGATGATGCCGATGAAGGTCACCAGCAGCGTGTTGAGCAAGCCGATGACAAAGACCCGGGCATAGGAATCGGACTCGACGTACGGAATCAGGTGCTGGGCGATACCGAAACCGGCGCTGCGTTCGAGGAAGTCGAAGCCCGAGGTGATACCCCGGTGTTGCAGGTTGGTCTGGGTGTTGTGGAACAGATACCAGCCCAGACCGACCACGAAGACGATGGTGATGATCTGGAACAGCCACGCGCGAACGCGTGGGTCGGTAAGGGACAAGCCCCTGGGTGGATTGTGCATGAAAGGCCCCGAAAAGAAGGAACGATACGGCCCGCGGTGACAGGCACGTCACCCCGGGCCGGCCCAAACAGCGCCCCCGAGGCGCGGACATGATTCCGCCGGTTTTGCACAGGGCGGTCAGACCGCCGGCGCGCTTCCG